>CAWVUB010000065.1:0-12917 GCA_963933065.1 uncultured Acidimicrobiaceae bacterium
CGGACGACAATGTTTAGCGTGAGTTGGTCATCACTCACTTCAGAAACAGTGTTGTGAATCAGATCGTGGTAGCGACCCTCAATACGATCCAAAGTAACGCTGCTTGGAACTGAAACCGTCAAGGTTTCGTCGTCGGCGGCTACCGGATGGGCTGCACTGAATGTCATTTGCCAAACTACATCTGACACCTTGGACTGGATGGCCGCGGCACAGGCCTCCCAGAGAACCGTCGCATCCGCCATGGGTGTCTCCAATCGAGTTGTCCACAGGTTTGGAATTTGCTGTGGAAAAAAGTTTAAGGTACAGAAAACGGCCGTTAGAAGCCTATTTCAGTCTTGCCGTGGGCGTCGAAAGGTAGCAGCCTGTGGATGATGGTGTGCAAGTCGTGGCGGTGGGGCGCGTCAGACCTGTTCAGATCCTCTTTCGTATTTGATAATGCAAGTAGACCTTCTACACACAACATCCTTACGCTCAGGGTCTCTCTGGAAAATCAGGCGTGTCGGGATAACAAATATCCTGTGGAAAATGTGGATAACTCCATCTAGAAATTAGTCTTTTTAGAAATCAAGTACCTCAATGCCATTTTGGAGAAGGTTGTTTGAGGACCTTTTTATGGGTGGTGTGTCCATCAATAGACCCATAGCCTGTAGGTAGGACACTTACTGGTTGGTCTGAGATTCGTTTTGGTCCAGCAGTCCGGTTCGATCGGCACTAGAGCCGGTCCCACCGTCAACAACGGTGGCCGAGCGAGGATCGCGATTAGATAGGTTTATCTGATGGCGGATTTCGACCGGATTTAATCAATCGATGGCATTTGGGTGCTCCCCTTCCTGACGACACCTTCCGATGCCAGCAGGAGAATATTCATGAAGCGTACGTATCAGCCCAATACCCGGCGTCGAGCCAGGAAGCACGGTTTCCGCAAGCGGATGCGCACCCGTGCGGGGCGAGCCATTATTTCGGCCCGCCGTCAGAAAGGTCGCGCCCGATTGTCAGCTTGATAGGTCGGCTGCATCGGCGAGACGATTTTCGTCAACTTGCCGGTAGAGCTCGCACGGCCCGCTGTGGGCCATTGCGTGTTCGGTTTCGATCTACTAGACCCCTAGTAAATGACCCAGACGTGCGGGTGGCTTACGCCATTCCTCGGACTGTCGGGTCGGCGGTAGTACGAAATCGGATCCGGCGGCGTCTTCGGGCAATTATTGTTGATCTGGACCGACGGATGCAGGGTATTCCTACTGGTGATTATCTAGTTCGGGTGTCATCTGGTGCCTCCAAGTTGTCTTATGACGAAATGAAGCAGTATTTGACAGAGGCCATTGATTCTTTTTTTGAAAGTTGATTAGTAAAACACTCTTATCTGATGAAAACCTTTCCTGAAATCAGTTTGCTGAACAAAGTTCTCCGTTCGACGGTGCGTGGTTACCAGCGTGTTGCCGCTAATCGTCCTAGCCCTTGTCGTTTTGTTCCCACCTGTTCCAACTATGCCCTAGACGCCCTTGAAAAACGTGGAGCTGTTCGGGGTCTGCTGCTGATTGGTGGGCGTCTTTGTCGATGCCATCCATGGGGGGGCCGTGGATGGGATCCCGTGCCTATGCCCTCAGATGTCTCCCGTCCCTTCGATAGGTCTCAAGGATCCACATGTTCGACCTGATTGCCGCCATTTTGGCTTGGTTCTATGCGCTAATACCCAGTTACGGCCTAGCCATCGTGATGCTCACACTTGTTGTCATGTTGATTGTGACTCCGTTGACCCTTAAGGGCACGCGATCAATGATCAAAATGCAGCACCTTCAGCCAGAAATGAAGAAAATTCAGACTCGGCACAAGGGTGACAGAGAGGCAATGAATAAGGAGATGATGGCTTTTTATCAAGCCAACAACATCAATCCGATGGGTGGTTGTCTACCGCTTCTGATTCAAGCGCCGGTATTTATGGTGCTCTACAACGTGTTACGGGGGTTGACTCGGCGGCAGTCGGACATCGGAGATAGTGCTGGTTGGGTAGCTGGGCGGTTGTCAAACGGGTCTGACGCAGTACTAGTTGGTGGACCAGACGACCTACAGGCTTTCTTTCCTGCCTACGTCGACCCGGGGTCAGAACTCTTTGTTAATCTGGCTGGTGAGACTGAAATGCTGTTTCTTGGCTTTGATCTTTCTCGTTCAGCGGGAACAGCATTTTCCCAGAGTCTAGGTGCTGCACTTCCCTACCTTTTTCTGATCCTGATTGTCTTTGTGAGTTCCTGGGTTCAACAACGTCAAATCCGAGGCAGAAATCCCGATTCATCGGTAAATCCTCAACAGCAAATGCTTATGAAGGTGATGCCGTTTTTCCTACCGGTGATCTCGTTCAACCTAGATGCTGCACTGGTTATGTATTTCGTTGTGTCGAACCTCTATCGGATCGCTCAACAGGCTTATATCACAAGCACTTTGTATGGTCCCGGGAAGGAACAACCACAGGTTGTAGTGCCGACTAGTGCAGAATCAACTAAAAAGTCGGGTGGCTCGAAATCTGGAAAGAAAACCGGCTCGAAGGCCGTTGGTGGAGTGGGTAACAAACCTGTGGAGAGGTCTGGGACGAGATCGACAGGTAGTGATTCAACCCGTAAAGGTAGAACTACAGCAGGTATTAATAGGAATGATTCGCAAAAAACAAAAAACGGAGCACCGGCTGAGAAAGAGTTGCCATCGCGAAGCTCTCGTTTGCGAAAGTCAAAGTCCGGGACACCCTCGGCAAAGAAGATAAATCGTCGTAGGCGCAGTAATGCGTCTAAGGACGCCAAAACAACCGACAAAAGGCCACCGACAGGACGGTCTGGAGGGGGTCGGACGACTCCCCCTGGAACGGCTCGTGCGCGTAGTGCCAAGAAGAAGAACAGGAGGAAGTGAGTATGGAGTGGATAGAAACCACCGGCATCTCACTAGATGAAGCCAAGGAACGAGCTTTAGATCGACTCGGTGTGCCAGAGGATGAGCTGGAATATGAAGTGCTTGTCGAGGCTACTCGATCGATGTTTGGGCTTAAGAAAACCGAGGCTCGTTTACGGGCACGGGTGCGACCGAATAATCCTCGTCCCAAAGTGGAACGACGAGACAGGAATCGTCGAAATGACCGGAATAACGGTAGGGGCCGTAGTGGTACCACCAAGAGTGGTGGTCGCCAGAACGGCAACTCGAAGAACACTAATGAAAACAAGGACCAAGGTAGCGCTGGGGGTCGGGGAGATCGTCAGCAGGGCCGAAGCGAAGGTCAGAAAAGTGATCGACCAAATAATGGTGGCCGTGGCCGTCAGCAGGGTGCTAAGAAGCAGGAGCAGCCTGTAGTTACCACTTCTGGAGATAATGAGTCCGGTGGTGCTGAAAAGCGTGCTGCTGGTCGAGGTCGTAGTGGAGATTCGGCGAAGACGTCGAGTAACAGAAACGGTCGTGAGAGCGATCAGAAGAGGACAGATGTGGAGACCATGGATCTGCAGACACAGGCACAAATCACTGAAGATTTTGTCCAGGGTCTTCTAGACCGGATGGGATTGGAGGCTCGTGTAGCTAGCCGTATCGAGGAGGATCGACTAACGGTTGAGGCACACGGCCTTAATCTAGGTCTGGCTATTGGGCAGCGTGGCGAAACGGTACGGGCTATCACCGAACTTTCACGGACCCTTGTCCAACGCAGTTCGGATGGACAGGCTGAAGGTTCAATGACGGTGGATATCGGCGGGTACCGGGAGCGGAGGAGGACATTTTTAGCTGACTTTGCTCGGACCCAAGCTGAAGCCGTCCTGGTTGATGGTCGCCCTCGGGCTCTAGAGCCGATGGGTGCTGCAGACCGTAAGGTAGTTCACGACACAATAGGTGAGATTGAGGGTCTTTCGACATCGTCAGAAGGAAGTGACGCCGATCGTCGAGTAGTTATCTCGATGATTGAAGACTAATTTGTTTATGTGAAATTTTGATTAGAGAAATTGTATTTTAAAAAGGCGTGACTACAGTCGAGCAAGTTCTTGACGCAGCCGTAACGGAGGGGTATCTAACTCCGTTAGCCGCATCTGAGGGGCCCGCGCATAGCGCGGGCTTCTTGGGTTTTGAGAATTTTCACGTTACGGATGAGGACGTTGCCGTAGATCTTGGTGCTGGGGGAGGTTTACCTGGATTAGTTTTGGCTACGTTGACGCCTTGCCGATGGGTTCTCGTGGAGCGTAGCGAGCGAAAATCGACTTTCTTAAAGTGGGCTGTGCGAAAGTTGGGTCTAGAAGACCAGGTAGAGGTTGAGTTGGCAGATGCTGTTGATGTTGGACGTAGTGGACTTCGCGGGTTGGCTTCGCTGGTAACAGCTCGTGGTTTTGCTCCTCCGTCTGCTACGGCTGAATGCGCAGCCCCTTTATTGGCTGAACAAGGGGTGCTAGTAGTTAGTGAACCCCCAAAAAACAGGGGTAATCGTTGGTCAAATGAAGGATTGTCTACTCTTGGACTCCAGATTGCTGATAGTTGGGCCAATGAGTGCACGGTAGATTCATCACAGTACCAAGCCATAATTCGAATTGAGCCCTGTCGGGAGCGCTTTCCGCGACGCTTTCCGCGGCAGTTAGCTGAACCCATTTTCTAAACACAGTGGAGAGTTGGGTTTTTGTTGGTTGTGTTCCACGTGGAACAATGTTTGGTTGAATCAACGTAGAGGAAAGTATTTGTGTCTTATTTTCACTAAGGGTGCTTGTGTTTTGACGCTGATTTAGCCATGATGCTTGAGATGTCTCTAGAAGCTGGCAAGGCCCGTATCATCGCCGTTGCGAACCAAAAAGGCGGGGTTGGAAAAACCACCACCACTATCAATCTCGCGGCTTCTATGGCAGACGAAGGGTGGCGGGTGTTGATTGTTGACCTTGATCCTCAGGCGAACGCCACAACTGGCCTAGGAGTGAGTACAAGAGATCTTGACCATTCCATCTATGACGTTCTTTTGCAGCACACGACAGCCGCTGAAGCTCGTTGTGGGACGGCTACTCCTAATCTCGACTTGCTTCCATCTAGTCTTGCTTTGGCGGGCGCTGAGATTGAGCTCGTGACCGCCTTTAGTCGAGAACATCGGCTGGAACGGGCGTTAGCGGGCATTGTTGATGACTACGACATTGTATTAATTGATTGCCCGCCAGCTCTTGGGTTGTTGACTATCAATGCACTGGTTGTGGCTGGTGAGGTATTAGTCCCAATCCAGTGTGAGTACTATGCTTTAGAGGGCCTTGGGCAGCTTATTGGCAACGTGGACTTGGTTAAAGCAAACCTCAATCCTGACCTTGAGGTCTCGACTATTGCACTCGTCATGTATGACGCACGGACCAAGCTTTCCGAACAGGTAGCTGCTGAAGTTCGGTCTTTTTTTGGCGCCAAGGTGTGCCGACAGGTTATTCCTAGGTCAGTTCGACTTGCTGAAGCGCCGTCATTTGGACAGCCGATAAATATTTACGACCCTACTAGTCGTGGAGCAGTGGCTTATCGGGAGTTAGCGCGGGAGGTTCTTCGCGGGTCGGTGGATTCAAGGCTTGCTGAATGCACGGAAGAAATTGATAAGGAACATGTTGATCATGACGCAATAGGTAGACCGGAGGAGGTCTAGTTATGAAAAAGGGCGGATTAGGAAAGGGTCTATCTGCATTGATTCCTGACTCGGGGACAAAAAGTTTGGATCGTGACCAAGAATCATCTACAGGAGATGCTTTGTTAGGTGATGTAGAAGGTACAAATAACCAGCAACGAGTTGGTGGTGCTGGCGATATACATCTCGAAGTGGTTGCAGTTTCGGATATTGAACCGAATCGTTATCAACCTCGACGAGTGTTTGACGATGAGAAGATGGCTGAGTTGACCCAGTCAATTCAAGAGCTTGGTGTTCTGCAGCCGGTTCTGGTCCGTCGGACTGAGCGTGGCTATGAACTAGTGGCTGGAGAGCGCAGGTGGAGGGCGGCTCGACGAGCTGGATTACCGACGATCCCGGCCCTTGTTCGTGATACCGCCGATCGAGAAAGCCTTGAACAGGCCATTGTTGAGAATGTGCACCGCGATGATCTGAATCCGTTGGAGGAGGCTGCAGCGTTTCATCGTCTGATGGATGAATTTGGCTTGACTCAGCACCAGGTAGCCGTGCGGGTTGGTCGGAGCCGTCCGTCAGTAGCCAATGCGCTGCGGTTACTCCATCTCCCGGATGTCGTCCAAGATTTGATTATGGCTGGCGGTTTGGGGGCTGGGCATGCTCGGGCCTTAGCTGGACTAGGGGATCGACAGTTGGTTGAACGACTGGCCTTAAGGGTGTCAGAAGAGGGGTTGTCAGTCCGACAGGTAGAAGAACTGGTACGGACAATTGACGATGTTGAGGAGTCAACTAGTACTCGAGTTGATCCAGTTGCACCTAATCTGGATGCCGCTGCGCTTGAAGTGGAGCGGATTCTGGGAGACCGGCTCGATACCAGAGTTCGGGTGGTTACGAGGGGTCGAAAGGGTCGAATCGTGGTGGATTACGCTGACCAAGAAGACCTCCAGCGAATCGTTGATCTTCTAGCCGACTGATTTGAATACGGGCGCCTCTCAGGAATTTTTGCTGAGTATTGGATCGCCTGCGGGGTCATCCAGCCAGTCAGCAATTGCCCCAGCCAGGCCATAGGCAAGTTCTCCAGTAGCGAGGACAACTGTCGAAGGTGGTGCCAGCGTGCACAGTACGGCTGGCATCCGGGTTTGGCGGAGGATGGGAAGTCGACGTCCTGTGCACACTGCTGCTCTGGCTTCATTTTTCGATTCCATAAGGGGAACTCGTAGTGCAAGATCAAGGGCATTAGCGCAGTGATGAGCAAGACGTAGTCCACCTTCAGAATGAAATCCAGAGGTAGCAAAGTAATCTGTTCTACAATAGGAGTCATTCTCAATTCTAAACCCTAGGTAGATTCCAGCTTTGAAACCATTGGCAGTAGCAGCCTGAAGATCTTCTTTGGGTTGGTCCAACTGGAGGACATTTGCTCCACGTGCCCTTAGCAGGCGGCTTAGAGCAGAAGTCAAAGCAGCAGCGCCACCGAATTGACCGATAGCGATTCGCTGATCAATTAGATCTGGTCGACTTTGTCTGAGGCGGTCCAACTCTCTTACTTGTGCCACCGGTTGACTACCAGCTGACCGGCTTAGCAGTCGCCTAAGGCTGCTCACAGTTAATTGCCCAGCGATGCCGTCTGGTGGCAGGCCTATGTTCCGCTGGAATTCGGCTACTGCTGCAGTTGTATCGGGCCCAAAAATACCATCGATCCTGCCAGCATCAAATCCCAAACTTCCGAGGCGTAACTGTAGGTCAGCTACGTCGTCACCTCGAAACATTGGGGCATGGAGATATAGATGACGGTCACCGAGTTGGTGGCCCGCTTCGACCAGAGCGGCATGGGTGGTCTCGTCTACGATTCCGTGCTCGTCCAAGCCTCTTTCTGCTTGGAATGCCAAGAGTGCGCGTGTGGTATCAGGTCCAAACGACCCGTTAGCAACCTCTCTTTGATCTACTTGGTGCCCAACGTCGTTCAGCCGACGGTGGAGGTCCTGGATCATCGGATCGTTGGATCCGGTCATAGTCGAGATCGGTCCCCGTGGTCGGGGCCTGCCGGCGGTCGGGTCAGCTTCTAGAGGTGGGCGGCTAGTTCCTCGAGCAACTGTGTCTTTCCCTTCGCCCCGACTATGCGGGTGGCCGGCTGGCCATCCGTAAACAGGATTAGCGTGGGAATGCTCATGACCTCGAAGCGGCGAGCTAGTTCTGGTGCTTCATCAACGTTGACTTTTGCAATTCGGATCGAGTCGCTCTGTTCACTGGCGATTTCCTCAAGGATTGGCGCAATCATTTTGCACGGGCCGCACCATTCGGCCCAGAAATCGACAAGCACGGGCTCGGTGGCCGAACCAATTTCCTCATCAAATGTAGTTTCGGACAAGTTGCTAATGGCACCAGCCATGGGCTCTCACTTCCTTAAGGTCCCGGAGGACAGGTTTATCGCTGCGTCGGTTACCAATTATTGCTCGATAGACGAACACACTTATTCGATGAGCGTAGACCGTTAACGAGAGATCAGTCGGTTCGGCTCTCCAGCCACCGTTCTGCGTCGATGGCTGCCATGCATCCGGAGGCTGCCGCAGTGATGGCCTGACGATAGGTGTGGTCCTGAACGTCGCCACAGGCAAACACACCTTCGATGTTGGTGGTTGACCTATCGGGGCCGGTGACCAGGTAGCCGGCTTCGTCCATAGCTAAAGAGTCATTGAACAGGTCAGTATTTGGTCGGTGGCCAATGGCGATGAAGACTCCGGTCACTGGCAGGACTCGGGTTTCGTCTGTCACCGTGTCTCGCAGGATTAGTCCCTCCACCTTGGATTCACCGAGTACGTCTTCGACCATCGAATTCCAAGCAAACTCAATCTTTGGGTTGTCCAGGGACCGTTTTTGCATGATCTTTGAAGCGCGGAGTTCATCTCGGCGGTGGACCACAGTTACCTTGGAAGCGAACTTTGAAAGAAATCCGGCTTCTTCTAGTGCTGAATCACCACCACCTACAACAGCTATCTCTTGGTCTCGAAAGAAAAATCCATCGCAGGTTGCGCAAGTTGACAGGCCGTGGCCGATCAGGCGCTGTTCGGCCTCCAAGCCGAGCATTACTGAACGAGCTCCCGTTGAAACGATCACAGCATCGGCAGTATGGGTGGCCGCATTGGCTTCTGGATTACCGATCCAGATTCGGAAGGGCTGTTCGGAAAAGTTCACACGCGAGACCTTTGCTGACACTATCTCAGCACCAAACCGGGCAGCTTGGGTCCGCATGTCGGCCATGAGTTGGGGTCCCATGATCCCTTCTGGGAAGCCTGGAAAGTTTTCAACATCGGTGGTCAGCATTAACTGGCCTCCAGGCTGATCGCTGGTCGATGATGGTTCACCTTCAATCACCAATGGTGCGAGGTCGGCCCGGGCAGCGTAGATCGCCGCCGTCAGGCCGGCTGGACCGGATCCGATAATGACCACCTCTCGGTGGATAGGTAATTTCTCAGAGACAGATTGTTCTGACACGGGGCTCCTAGGAGTCTGCTGGATTGGGATCAGGGTCGGCGTCGCAGCCAGAGCAGCGTTCCGAGCGCACAGAAGAGGGTTCCAAGTACGAGGTGTGCGGACCAGCTCTCGCCCGGAAGAACGATGTTGAGGAGGCGAAATATGCCTATCCCTGCTATGACGGCTGCCGCGATGGCCGAACAGACCATTACCAGACCGAAAACTAGAGCTCGCGAAAGGGTAATTATCGGTCGAGTCGTGACGTTGCGAACCTGATCGACGACCTCGACAAACCGACCGACTATAGATGAGGCCCAATCAGCGTTAGGAACGCTAAATTCTGAATCAGGGTCCACCGAGGTTGCCATGGGGGCGAGCCTACCGATCACCCTCTGGGCCGGTGCTGCCTAGGGTCGGAGTAGGTCATCCTGTGAGAAATTTTCAAAAGGGATAACTATTATCAGGGACGAAGTGTGAAGCAGAGCCCGACTAGTCCTGGACCACCATGGCTGGCTACCACAGGACCTATGACACCAATCCGGATTGTTGTCGGATCGACAAAATCCGACAACATGGTAATCAAGTCATCGATGTCATCAGCCTGGGCGTGCATCACTGAAAGTGTTTCGATCTCGTCTGAGTGCTCAGCCACCTTGTCTCGCAGCCATGCGAGAGATTTTTTTCGGGTGCGTTGACGCCCGGCCTCTTCGACGACTCCGGTGCTGATGTCAATAAGAGGTTTGATCGACAACATGGATCCCAGCAGCGCTTGGGCATTTCCAATTCGTCCGCCTTTTTTGAGATTCTCCAGAGTGTCAATGGCCCCATAGACCCGGGTTCGGTTTCGGATGTCCTCAACGAGGGCCACGATTTCATCTGCAGATAATCCTGCTTTTGCCGCCTTTGCAGCAGCTATCACCATATTTCCTAATCCCGCCGTGACTGATCGGCTATCTACGATGCGGATGTCACCGTCGACTTCTCGTGCACCTAGTTGAGATGACTCCATGGTGGCCGAAACCCCACTTGACAGGTTGATGCACACCACGGCGTCGGCACCCTCGGTGAGTCGTTGTTGGAATACCTGGGCAAATGCTCCCGGGGACGGTGCGGCAGTTTCAGGAAGTTCTTCGGATGAAGCCATGCGTTGGTAGAAGTCGTCTACAGAAATTTCGTCACGGTCCAGTTGGACATCTTCACCAAACCGGATGCTCAACGGAACGACAGTAATGCTGTGCGCCTCGATCTCGGCCTCAGTAAGGTCACAGGCGCTGTCGGTAACGATGCGGACGTTCATGATGGAGCTCCGAGATCAGTGGACGGGCACAGGTTTAAGTATTTGCCGATCGTAACCGAGTTGAGCGGATCCACCAGATGGCTAACACCGCTAGTGCTCCTACAAATAATGCCACCCCGACCCCTGGGAGGCTTGTAGTTCGGACCATCAGTTGTGTCGAGCGAAGTTGGAGCAGGCGGGCGTTGTCGGGAGAACGAACGGTGACTTGTAGCCGGGCATCACCCGATGTCCGGGCCCGGACCGGAATAGCGATTCGGTTACGGCCGGGCGCTAAAACAGTTTCGATGACGTCACCCTCAGGGAAGTCAAGTCGTCCGTCGCTTTGAAGGACTAGGACCACTCGAGCATCTGTACCTAACCCATTATGGATAGTGAATGGCAGGTCAGCTCTCCGCGCCGTTAGGCGCACACTCTGGTCTGTCGGGGTGGTAAACGCTCCGAGAACATCAGATACCTTCGTATACACGGTTGATAAATAGGCGCTCAGGGCGTCGCTGTCGAGTTCAGCTGCCGCAGTTACTTCGAGTAGATCGTTGAGCGCGGAGGCATCGGGGTGGGGACCTCCGAGCATGGCGGTGTAGGCCGCGACCGTAGTTTCGGCCAAGCTCCGGTCGGTGGCGCGTCGTGAGACTGGGGTGATCGGGTTCGGCCATAGGTCGTAGGTGACCGCTGCGGCTGCATCAGTTGCTAGTGAAGCTTCAAACAGATCAGGTAGTGATTCCAGCTGGAGAAATGGCGCACCCTCCAGTGCACCTAGGACCAAGTCAAGGGTGAGCCCATCAATGGCTAGACCCTCTGGCATGGTGACGATAGATGTCCGGGTCACCGTGGGGTCGGACCAGGCCAGCAGAGCCAAATCAGCCACTAGTTGCTGAGCGGCGGACACAGATCCTCGGGGGTCGATGAGATGGCGAGCCAGATTTGGGTCAGCTACCAGAGCTGGATGGGCGATACCTGCATCATCGAACAATCGGGCAGGATGAGTGGTGCCGTATGAAGCAGTAACTGGACGGGGATCGAGTCGATCGGCCGATACGACGAGTTGGACTGTTCCTAGACGGTCTAACAGGGCGAGGGTAGCCGGAGCAGCCGTGGGACCTAGGACAGCTACCGACCGGTCGGGGACTGTCCCGAGGTGTTCTGTCAGTACCCGATCACCATGCTCTAGTAGGTCCCGGTGGATGTCTGAACGGCCAGCTTGTCGCCAAGCCTCGGGATCAGCGGTTACGAATGGAGACGATCGGAGGTGGATATCTCCAGAAAGCACAGCTGTTTTGAGCTTTGCTAGCAGGCGAGCGTGGGCAAGGTTGTCAGATCGGGCCAAACCGAACACTGTGGCCGGAGGTAGACGAATATCTATCGGTGTTCCGGGATGATCAAGAACCGCGTTTGCCACTGCATCGAGTTGTCGGACTGTTGCTTTGTCTAATTCAATTTCACCATTGGGCCGTAATGCTGGAGGACCGTCGATGGTCAGGGATATAGCGACCAGCAGGGGTCGTTGCGCAGCTGCTTCGCCAGTGGGGATTACAGGGAGGTGGACCACTGGGGTGGTCAAGTGGTCAAACAGGTGGCCGTCGGCGGCCACTAACTCGATGGTTAATGGCGAGACTTCTCCCGGTTGGGATCTCAGGATCCCATTAGGGCCAACAGGAAGGGTGATTGACGCAATGCCGGCTGAATTAATGACAGCAGCAACATCGATGTTGTGAGTGGTCTCTGGACGCCCAAGGAGTGGATTGTCTGAAAGTTCCAGAAGCCCCCGGCGGTCTACGGGTTGGTGGAGGCTTAACCGGAGCACAGCACCATGTGGGTCGCCGGTAATACGAAGTTGTAATGCCAGATCGCCATTGTTGGCAATCCACGGGGACTGGGCGACGAGGCTGAGGCTGGCCGAACTACCTTCGGCCGGTGCTGGGCTGGCTATTGAGCCAGTGAAAAGTATTCCAAGAATTGTTCCGAGCAGAAATTTCTGAAGGAGTGGCCTCCTACCGCTTGTCGCTGGGCGTAGGCCCCGATGTTTGATCACTGGACCAGACTTTGGGTAGACGAGTCTTTCGACCAGTGGAGCACAACGAGACCCTCGTTCTGCTCGATGAATCCGTGCCGGAGATATAGGGATCGGGCTCTGTCGTTGTCGGGTTGTGTGTTCACCCAGGCCTCGCGGGCTCCTATAAGGCGTAGCCACCGCAGAGCGTCGACGACTAGTGCCGATCCGATCCCACACCCCTCGGCGAGAGGATCGACAGCAAGGCGTTGGATGAAGCCGATAGAAGCTGTTCTCCCGGTCAGTGCATGTCCAGTTGGTTCTCCACTAGGACTGCGGGTTAGGCGACAATGATAGGCGTCAGTAGCCCACCGGGCTTCGTCAAGCGCTAGAGCGTCGAACTGCCAGAAGGTGGAGAAAGCGGCGAACGCTCGTCTGTCGAGGTCTAGTACCGCGTCATGGTCAAGGTCATGGACTGGATGGACACGGAGTTTGGATTTCTGCGCGAAGTAACGGCTGACCCCGTGCTGCTTAGGGTTGGGATCCGTCTGGTTGATTAAACGGTGGAGGAGAACGAGATGTTC
>CAWVUB010000066.1:0-12478 GCA_963933065.1 uncultured Acidimicrobiaceae bacterium
CGGCTCTCGAAGCCGAGATAGAACTGCGATCGGTCGAAGGTGTTCGTCGGCTCCCGCTTGGTGAGTTTGTGGTTGGCGTCAAGGACAATGCGCTCGTTCCCGGCGAACTGATTGTTGCCGTGAGGGTGCCGGTATTGGATGGCCCACAGGAGTTTCTTAAGGTCGGGACCCGCAACGCGATGGTCATCGCCGTTGCGTCTCTAGCTCTAGTCGTGGACCGGCCTGGTAGGACGGTGAGGGTAGCCCTCGGCTCGGTTGCGCCGGTGCCAGTGCGAGCCATTGAGGCCGAGGTACTGGTTGCTGAGCAGCTTGATTTCGATGGTGAGGTCCCTCCTGACAGCGATCTCGTGGACCGGTTTGCTGCCTTGGTGGCCGACGCGGCCCGCCCTATTGACGATCACCGTGGTTCTGCGGCATACAGGCGGCATGCCGTGATGGTTATAGCCGGACGTGCACTCCGTCGTGCGTTCCCTGGATCGTCAAAGGCGGTTAAATAATGACTGCAGATGCCCTTTCTCTCACCATTAATGGTCAACGACGTGAAGTGGTTGATGCCTTACCTGGAGAAAGCCTTCTATTTGTTCTCCGGGAGCGACTTGGCTTGGCCGGATCTAAGAACGCTTGTGAAGAGGGGGAGTGCGGCTCTTGCACCGTGCGTGTTGATGATGAGCTTGTTTGTAGTTGCCTAGTACTGGCTGCCGCTGCCGATGGTTGCTCAGTCACCACGGTAGAGGGCCTCGCTGATGCCTCGGATGGAACCCGGCTGGCAGATGTTCAACAGGCCTTTTTGGATGCAGGTGCCGTTCAGTGCGGCTTCTGTACACCTGGTTTACTCATGGCCGTGGACTCTCTTCTTGAGCATGATCATGATCCTGACGACTTGACGGTGCGCGAGGCAGTCTCTGGAAATCTTTGTCGCTGCACTGGCTATGGCCGGATTCTCGAGGCCATAAACCTTGCTGCCGCCAGCCGACGCGCCTCAGGTGAGTGGGACGTGACCCCGTGAGCATGGTCGACACTGTCACCGTTGAGCGGACGGAAACCCCGACCGCGCGAATCGGTGATAGTGCTCCCCGTCCGGACGGGGTTCCTAAGGTGACTGGTGATTTTGTTTTCTCCAGCGACCTTTGGCATGACCAGATGCTGTGGGGTGGAACCTTGCGTTCACCACACGCTTCGGCCCGGATCCGAAGAATCGACATTGGTCCAGCACTCGCTCTAGCAGGAGTCCACGCGGTACTAACCCACGAGGACATACCTGGCTCGCCCAACTTTGGCCTTGACCGACCAGATCAACCCGTGCTGGCTCGAGACATTGTGCGTTACGAAGGGGAACCCGTTGTCGTAATCGCTGCCGATCACCCGGATACGGTCCGCAGGGCGCTTGCTGCTGTCGAGGTGGATTACGAACCGACTGAGCCACTTCTCGACCCGGCTCTTGCTGAGGATGCACCGCCTATTCATCCAGATGGCAATGTCATACGCCGGATCCATCTCCGCCATGGAGACCAGGAGGCCGCAAGTCGTCCAGATTTGATATCTGTCGAGGGCACCTACGAAGTGGGGATGCAGGACCAGGCCTTTATGGGTCCCGAATCTGGTTTGGCAATTCCTGATGGCGAGGGGGGTGTGGACCTTGCCGTGGCGACCCAATGGCTCCATACCGATCGTGACCAAGTAGCGGCTTGTCTGGGCCTACCTGCAGATCAAGTCCGTCTGACACTGGCTGGAGTTGGTGGCGCATTTGGCGCTCGTGAGGACATCAGTCTCCATATCCATCTTTGTCTCCTCGCTATGCACACTGGCCGACCAGTGAAGATGTGTTACTCGCGAGATGAAAGTTTCTATGGTCACGTGCACCGGCACCCAGCTCGCATGTGGTATCGCCATTATGCGACTAGCACCGGTGACCTCGTCCGAGTTGAGGCGCGTCTCTTGTTTGATGGAGGTGCCTACGCATCGAGTAGCCACCATGTCATAGCCAACGCCACCTGTTTTGCGGCTGGCCCCTACAGGGTCCCATCGGCAGACGTCGAAGGAGTGGTGGTACGTACAGATAACCCACCCTGCGGCGCCATGCGGGGATTTGGGGCGGTCCAGACTTGCTTCGCCCATGAGGCCCAGATGGACCGTTTGGCCGCTGCCCTCGAAATGGATCCAGTAGCCCTAAGACGCCAGAACGCTTTGGCCCCCGGCGACGTAATTCTCACAGGGCAGAGGATCACCGGAACGCTTCCCGTGGTCGAAGTTCTCGATGCCTGTGCCGGTCATCCTTCAGCGGCAGGTGGTCCTAACGAACCGATGTCACGACCTGGTGGCGCTGGCCGGACTGCAGATGTGGAACACATTGTCCGCGGTGAGGCAGTTGCTCTTGGCTTTAAGAACCTCATGTTCTCCGAGGGTTTTGACGACAGCAGTGAAGCCCGCTGTGTAATACACCGCGGCTCGGTGACGGTGACAACTGCCTGCGCTGAAGTTGGTCAGGGATTTGTAACGCTCGTCCAACAGATTGTTGGAGAAGTTCTTCGGACTGACGACGTAGTACTGGAACCGGCGTCCACTGCCTTCATTGGATCGGCTGGGTCGACTTCGGCTAGCCGCCAGACGTGGATGTCGGGGGGGGCAGTTCAACTGGCCTGTGAAGCCGTGCGGCGAGACCTGCTGGCTCGTGTCGCTGATCAGTACGGAGTGCTCGTCGACGATTTGGCGTTACTCGATGGACGGGTTGTTGGGTTGCCCAACGGAGAAGAACCGACTTTGGCTGCTCTCACCGTTGAGCCACTAGAGGCCACCGTCGTTCACCAGCACGCTCCAACTTTGCCTTTGGACGACCGAGGGCAGGGTGATGCCCATGTGTCGTTCGCTGTGTCTGCCCATCGAGCCATTGTCGATGTGGACCCCGACCTTGGCTTAGTCAAGGTTGTTGAACTCACTACTGCTCAGGATGTCGGTCGAATCCTTAATCCCTTGCAGGCTCTTGGCCAACTTGAAGGGGGTGCCGCCCAGGGGGTCGGACTAGCCGTCATGGAGGAGGTCAAAGTGGTTGATGGCCTCATTCGCAACCCCTCATTCACTGACTACCTCATTCCTACAGCACTCGACATGCCGCCTTTGGAGGTTGCCGCGCTCATCGAACAACCTGAGCCTGGTGCTCCGTTCGGGGCTAAGGGAATTGGAGAGGCGCCGACAATCTCCTCTACACCAGCTGTGGCCGGCGCCATTCGCGCTGCTACTGGTTTGGATCTACCTCGAGTCCCGGTTCGTCCCGATGACATTGCTCTCGCCAGCCGAGAGAGCGGACTGAGTTCCGAAGAGGCTCAATGAATACCAGGCTCACCACCGATCTGAGGATCGACGGCGGCCGGCTGATTCGACGCATCGAGGAACTGGCCACGGTTGGACCCATTGAAGGTGGTGGTTCCTGTCGACTTGCTTTAACCGACGAGGACCGTGCAGGGCGTGATCTTGTCGTGGCCTGGATGAATGAACTTGGCTTGTCGGTTTCAGTCGACGCTATTGGGAACGTGATCGGTGTTCGGCGAGGTCGGAGCAACGGGCCACCGATTATGACTGGGAGTCATATAGACACGGTGCGGACCGGCGGTCGTTACGACGGAAATCTCGGGGTGTTGGCCGGACTCGAGGTGATCGAAACGTTGGAGCGCCATGGTGTCCAAACTGAGCATCCGGTCGCTGTCGCGTTTTTCACCGACGAGGAAGGTGCACGTTTCCCACCGGACATGTTGGGCAGCCTCGTTTACGTGGGTGGTCTGGGTCTAGAGGCGGCCCTTGAGATCGTGGGCATTGATGGCGCCATAGTTGGTGAGGAGTTGGCCCGTATCGGCTATCGAGGGTTAGCCCCGTGCCCGGGACCTATTCCGCGCGCTTTCGTGGAGTTGCATGTGGAGCAGGGCCCCGTCCTGGAGGCTGAGGGAACCACTATTGGCGCCGTTACTGGAGTTCAAGGTATCTCTTGGAAAGAATTGACTATTACCGGACAGTCGAATCACGCTGGCACCACACCTATGGATCTGCGACACGACGCAGGATATGTTGCCGCGGCTATTGCCGTTTACCTGCGTCAGTTGGCGCTGGAGATGAGTGATGGCCGGTCTGATCGCCAAGTGGCTACCGCTGGGCGACTCAATCTGCATCCCGACTTAGTGAATGTGGTGGCGGGTTCGGCAACTATGACCGTAGATCTGCGCAACACTGACGAGAAGTTGTTGCGCGAGGCGGAGGCTGCACTAGCTCGGTTCGTAGCTCAGACGGCCGCCGCCGAGGGAGTTACGGTTGCCGAACGTACTCTGGCCCGTTTTGAACCGGTGGCCTTCGATGATCAGATAGTCGAGACGGTGGCGGCTGTTGCAACCGAGCTCGGTCACACCGTGCGGCGGATGCCGTCCGGGGCGGGGCACGATGCCCAGATGCTCGCCCGGGTCTGTCCAACGGGAATGGTATTTGTTCCCAGCCGTGATGGGATCAGCCATAATCCGGCGGAATACACCGACCCCGCTGATCTAGTTGCTGGCGCTGATGTCCTGCTCCACACCCTGTTGGCTTTCGACGCCGCCGATTTCGATGAACAGTTATGTGGAACAGCGAAGGGGAATATTGAAGGGCATGACCAGTGACCACCTTTGAACTGAATGGAACCGCTGTCGTAACCTCGGAGGACCATCCCCACCTGTTGGCCGCTCTGCGTGACGAGTTGCGAGTCACCTCGCCCAAGGACGGATGTTCACCGTCCGGGCAATGTGGTTGTTGCACAGTCCTGCTAAACGGTAAGGCCCGCGTCGCTTGTCAGATGCCGATGGAAAAAATTGAAGGTGCTTCCGTTACCACGCTGGAGGGTCTCCCAGTTGAGGAACGTGAGCGTTATGCGGCCGCCTTCGCCGCACACGGAGCCCTGCAGTGCGGTTTTTGCACCCCAGGAATCGTCATGCGGGTTAAGTCGCTGCTGGATAAGGCCGCCGATAAGGGCAAAGTTCTGGCCCGAGGAGATGCCGCTCGACATCTTGGAGCTCATCTCTGTCGTTGCACTGGGTACGTAAAGATCCTCGATGCTGTGGATTCCCTAGCCGCTGGTGAGGTCTCGGTGGCATTACCCACTGGTGGGATCGGCGTATCGGTAGCCAAGGTCGAGGCGCTCGAACTGACGCTCGGTGACAGGCCCTATATAGATGATCTAAGACCCGATGGCCTGCTGCACGCGGCGCTTCGGCTCACCGACTACGCCCGGGCTGATGTTGTACGAATCGATACCACCGCAGCGATGGCCGTAGAAGGTGTTCACCGGGTGCTCACCGCCGAGGATATTCCTGGGTCGTTGAGGGTAGGAATTATCTATACCGACTGGCCGGTAATGATTCCTGAGGGCGGACGGACGTCTTACCTCGGTGATGTTCTGGCGGTGGTGGTGGCTGACGACCGCGAGACTGCCCGTCGGGCTGCAGAACTAGTCGAGGTTGATTACGTGCCGCTGACTGTCTATAGCGATCCTGTGGTGGCCCTATCGGCCAACGAGGACGCCGTATGGGGACTTGACGGAAATGTGCTCTCGGTGTCTCGATACGCCCGTGGAGATGTTGAGCAAGCTCTGGCTGCGTCAGCTCATGTGGTGGACGAGATTTTCCAAACCCAACGGATCGAACATGCATTCTTGGAGCCGGAGTCAACGCTGGCCGTGCCTGTCGACACCGGCGAACTGGGCCTCCATGTCTACTCTGGTGGTCAGGGAGTTTGGGACGATCGAAACCAGATCGCCTCAGTGTTGGACGTGCCCACTGAACGGATCACGGTGGAACTTGTGTCCAATGGCGGCGCGTTCGGGGGCAAGGAAGACATGTCCAACCAGGCGCATACGGCGCTGGCGGCCTGGGTTACTGGCCAACCGGTGCGGTGCACTCTGTCGCGCGAGGAGTCGCTTCTTATGCACCCAAAGCGCCACCCGATTCGGATGGCTTACCGGGCCGGCTGCGATGATGACGGTCTACTTACTGGACTTTGGGTCCGGATGATCGGCGATTCGGGGCCATACGCGTCGGTAGGTATGAAGGTTTTGGAGAGAGCAGCCGGTCATGCCAGTGGCCCGTACGTGCTGCCCACCATCGATGTCGAAGCCACCGCTGTTCGGACCAATAGCCCGGTGTGCGGGGCATTTCGAGGTTTCGGCGCTAACCAGGCGCAGTTCGCGATGGAGGGGGTGCTGGACCGCTTAGCCGAGAAGGTTGGGATCTCCGGTTGGGAAATCCGTAGTCGCAATGTCATCACTCCGGGAAAGGTATGGGGACCCGGCCAGATTATGGATGACGGCTGTCTCGGCGCCCGAGCCTGTCTGGACGAGGTGAAGGATGCCTATGACGAAGCGGTGGCAGCCGGCTTGCCGGTGGGGCTCGGCCTTGGTCTGAAAAACTCTGGCTTGGGCAACGGTTTTAAGGAGATTGCCCGGGCGGTCGTTCGTTTCACCGCTGAGGGCCGAGTAGAGGTTCGGCACTGTTGGACCGAGATGGGTCAGGGCATCCATACCGTTGCCCTCCAGGTTGCCGTCGAAGAGTTGCAAGTCGATCCAGGGGATATTGACGTCATCGTCGACACCACCCGGGAGCTTGGTGCCGGTCAGACCACCGGTAGTCGAGGAACTCTTATGGGTGCTGGCTCAATTGCTGACGCTTGTCGTAACGCGCTAGTTGACGGTTGTCGGACTGATGTCGATTATGAGGGTGAATACCGGGTTGATTGGACTAATTCAATGTCTGATGGTGTCGAGAATCCAATAATTCACTCCACCTTCGGCTATGCCGCTCAACTGGTGGTCATGGATGCTGAGACCGGTGACGTAGATCACGTGGTGGCTGCCCACGACGTTGGGCGGGCGGTCAACCCAATGTTGTGCGAGGGACAGGTTGAAGGGGCGGTCCACATGGGTCTCGGCTATGCCTTGACTGAGGGGTTTCCGGTCGATGGTGACGGTCGTCCGAAGAATGACACCCTTCGCAGCCTGGGGATCATTCGCTCGAAGGACATGCCTGCTGTGGATGTCCGTCTAGTTGAATCGCCACAACCTGATGCTCCCTATGGCATTAAGGGTGTCGGAGAGATTGGCTTGGTACCCACGGCTGGAGCAGTCGCTGCTGCTCTGCATGCCTATGACGGCGCTTGGCGTCATACCTTGCCAATGGTTGACTTAGCCCAACAAGAACACTGGGTTGATTGGGATGGGCGCTAAGGATGCCGGAGCCTGACGCTTCGACCACTAGTCCAGAGGTGGAGAAAGGCATGACTCCGGGCTTGGTCTGTGCGCATCACCACCTTTACTCGACGCTTGCTAGGGGAATGCCATCTCCACCTCGAACACCCACAGGGTTCACGGAGATTCTGGAGTTGGTTTGGTGGCGTCTCGATAGAGCACTGGACCTTGAGTCAATTCGTTGGTCGGCCATGCTGGGCGCCGTTGAGGCGCTGGAACGGGGTTGCACGGCCATCGTTGACCACCACGAGTCGCCCAATGCTATTGAGGGATCGCTAGATGTCATTTCTGAGGCCTGCGCCGAGGTTGGTGTTCGAGTCTCCTGCTCTTACGGGATCACCGATCGCCACGGTTCCAGCGGAGCTCAGCAGGGCCTAGTTGAGAACGAGAGGTACCTGCGGGCTGGAGGACGCGGGATGGTCGGTATCCATGCCGCCTTTACCTGCACTGACGCCAGTTTGGAGGCAGCAGCCGGTTTGGCCTCAGACCTTGGAGTTGGTGTGCATGTCCACGTAGCGGAAGGACCCGAAGACGCTGGCGTAGCTGACCGGCTGCGATTGCTATCCAGAGAGAACTGGTTACTTATCCACGGTGTGCACCTCAAGGACGATCACGGGTTAGCCGGGACCATTGTTCATAACCCTCGGTCCAATATGAACAATTCGGTTGGTTACGCCCGTCCGGCTCGTTTTGTCAATCCGGTGGCGCTAGGAACCGACGGGATTGGGGCCGACTTGCTAGACGAGTTTCGGTTGGCTTACGCGCGCCATCGAGAGGATGACGTGACCGCCTCACCTGAAGCTGCTTGGGGGTGGCTGGCTGGCGGATGGAACGTCTTTCCGGAGGCTCGTCAGGATCGTGTGACTTGGAATGACGAGCATATGGACCCTTGGCGCCTTGCCTTCACCACTGGGGTTTCTCCCCGTACCGTAGAAGTTGACGGTGTCGTTGTGCTTTCCGATGGCCAGCCCACCCGTGTTGATGCCGACGAAGTTCGAGCTCGTGCTGGTGAAGAGGCGTTGCGTCTGCATCGCCGACTCAACGAAATCTGAGAGAGGAACAAAAACATGACCCGACTTGCTATCTACCTGCAAGATGCGCATCCCATTACGGAGGCGATGGAGTACGCCACCTATGCTGAACAGCGCGGCTTTGAGGCCGTGTGGCAGGCTGACTCTCGGCTGGTGCGAGACGCCGTTGTGCCCATGGCAGCCTTTGCTACCTGTACTGACTCCATTAAAATTGGTTCTGGGGTAGTCGACTGTTGGACCCGTAACCCAGCCCGTCTGGCATCCACGTTTTCCACACTGGACGATTTAGCCCCCGGCCGAATAATTCTGGGAATTGGGGCCTGGTGGGAGCCGCTAGCCACCAAAGTTGGTGTACGGCGTCGTAAACCACTGACCGCCATTCGGGAGGTCGTGGAGGTGTGTCGAGCCCTATTGGCAGACGAGACAGTTACGTATGACGGAGACTTCGTACAACTCGATGGCGTAGAACTCGATTATGTGTATCAGGATCGTCGTCCCAAGGAGGTTCCGATCTACATCGGAGCAACCGGTGACCGGATGCTGGAGTTAACTGGCGAGATAGCCGACGGCGTAGTGCTGAACTACCTAGTGTCGCCTGAGTACAACCGAAAGGCTATGGATCGCCTAGCCGATGGAGCGGCCCGGGTGGGCCGTTCGGTAGATGATTTAGACCGTCCTCAGCTTGTAGTGTGCTCAGTCGCCGAAACCCGAGCTGAGGCCCTTGACGGGGCCCGTCTCATGGTGACCCAATACCTAGGTCAGCAGCCTCACATCATGAAGGCCTCGGGAGTACCTGAGTCGCTACTCGAAGAGATTGGTCAGATCCTTACCTGGCCGGCCAGCCATGAGCAGGTGGTGGCCGCCTCCAAACTGGTACCTGATGATGTCGTGCAGATGATTTGCGCGGCGGGGACAGCCGATGAGGTCCGAGAAAAAGTCGCTCAGTATATGACGGATGGCTGCACATGTCCGATTCTGTATCCGTTGGGTCCCGACGTTCGATTGATGATTGACACCTTTGCTGACTGGGCTCCATGAATAAGACTTCCTCTGGAGAGAAATTGGATTCGCAGACTGAACGCCTTGTCATACGCGGTGCTCGCTATCCCGGCGATGTGGCTATCTCCGGTGGTTGGATCACAGCTCTGGGCACTGTGGCGCCGGAATCTGGCGACCGGGTGGTCCATTGCGACGGGGATGTCATCACAGCCGGTCTCGTTAACACCCACCACCACCTTTACCAATGGATTACTCGAGGTCGGGCTACCGGCTGCGACCTTTTTCAGTGGCTGGTCGAGCTTTATCCGGTCTGGGGCCGTCTTTCGGTGGAAGATGTCTATGCCGCCGCTCTGGTCGGCCTTGGCGAATTAGCCGCCACTGGGTGCACGACAGCTGCAGACCACCACTATCTAGTTCCAGGTGGCGATGACGTTGTATTTGACGCCATCGTAGATGCCGCTCGGATAGTGGGCATTCGCCTCCACCTGTCTCGGGGGTCCATGGACTTAGGTGAGAGCAACGGTGGCTTACCACCAGACCATGTGGTGGAGGATAGAGACGCCATACTTCTGTCGACAGAATCAGTGATCAATCGACATCACGATGGTGACATGGTGCAGGTAACGGTCGCTCCCTGCAGTCCGTTTTCCGTCACTACTGGACTGATGGTGGAGTCTGCCGAGTTGGCCCGCCGACATGGCCTCCGACTTCATACCCACCTTTGCGAGACTTTCGACGAACAGCACCATTGCCTTGAGCGTTTCGGCCGAAGGCCAGTCGAGATGCTCGATGAGTGGGGCTGGCTAGGAAGCGATGTATGGCTGGCCCACGGCATTCATATCGATGACAGTGAGATAACGCGCCTGGGGTCGGCCGGAACGGGTATAGCTCACTGTCCATCTTCCAATGCGCGACTAGCGGCCGGTATGTGTCGAGTTACTGATTTACGAGCTGCTGGGTGCCCTGTGGGTCTCGGGGTGGATGGGGTGGCCTCCAATGAGGTCGGAGGTCTATTCCCGGAGCTCCGGCAGGCCCTCTACACGGCTCGGTTACGCGAACTTCGGCCTGATGCATTGATGCCGGTCGACGTGGTGGAGATGGCCACGGAGGGCGGCGCCGATTGTCTAGGGATGACCGATACTGGTCGCCTAGCGGTGGGTATGCGGGCCGACTTGGCTGTCTGGCCTGGTGACGACCTGGGAGATATGGCCGATGTGGTGGCTGGGTTGGTGCTGGGCTCTGATCGTCGAGTCCGACACTTACTCGTCGATGGGCGTTTTGTCGTGACAGATGGTCTGTTGGCTGGAATGGATTTGCGCGCTGCTCATCGTGACCTGGCCAAGCGAGCCCGACTCCTATGGGAGTAAGAAGTTCAAGTTCGATTGGCTAGAGGCCCGGTGTCCCGACCCGGTTGAGCCATGATGTCGGTATGTCAATCGTTGCTGAGTTCACCATCGAACCTTTTGTGGAGGGTCAGCCCGGACCCCACGTGCAGGCTGCTATCGCCGTTGCTACCGAAGCTGGACTAGCTGTAGAGATTGGCCCATTTGGAACCACCGTCGAGGGTGAGCCGGCAGCGGTGCTCGATGTTGCGGATGCTGTGGTGCGTGCTGCAGTAACCAACGGTGCGACGAGAGTCAGCCTTCAACTTACGGTGAATACCTGACTCGACGAGTGGCGAGACGGACCTCACCGGTCCCAAAGGTGTAGTTGAAGGATTGTTGTGGCAGTATCGGTACTGGACCATGTCGGTGTCTCCAAGGCCAGCGAGGCCTGAACCGGGGTGGCTGGAGGGAATAGGTATGCGACGTCAAATCGCTGGCCTGCTGGCCGTTGTTCTAAGTCTGACGCTTGTCGCCACTGCTTGTGGGTCTGATGATGATAGTTCAACGAAGGCAGCATTTATATATATCGGGCCCCCAGGTGATGCTGGTTGGACTTGGGCACATGAACAGGGGCGACAATGGGCAGCTGAGAAAACTGGCGCAGAGACAGCCTTCGTGGAGGGGGTGCCCGAGGGGACCGAAGACTTTTCCACCTTCGCCCGCGACTTCATTGATCAAGGGTTCAGCGTCATATTTGGCACCTCTTTTGGCTATATGGACGCCATGGAATCGTTAGCCGCTGAGTACCCAGATGTGGTGTTTGACCATATAGGTGGTTACAAGGCCAATGGATCCAACTTCGGAAACACCTTCGGTCGTATGTATGACCCTCGTTACTTGTCCGGCATGGTTGCTGGATCAGTCACCACGTCTAATCACCTTGGGTATGTTGCTGCCTTCCCAATTCCTGAGGTCATTCGTGGCATTAATGCCTTCACACTCGGAGTTCGGGAAGTGAATCCGGATGCTCATGTTGAGGTGGTCTGGACCAGCACTTGGTTTGATCCAGTGGTCGAGGGTGACTCAGCTCAGGCACTCCTGGAAAAGGGTGCAGACGTGATCGCCATGCATCAGGATTCGACTGCAGCTGGAGAAAAGGCTGAGGCCGCTGGAGCTCGTTGGATTGCTTACAACTCCGATATGCGTGCATTTGCTCCGAAAGCATTCCTCACTGCTCCAGTGTGGAATTGGGGTCCACGGTACGTAGAGGTCATTGAACAGGCCGCTGCTGGAACTTACGAAGGTGGCTATTACTGGGGATCAATGGCTGACGGCATAGTTGACCTAGCACCGATAGCGGACGATGTAGACGACATAGTGAAGTCTGCGGTTGCTGCGCGCAAACAACAGATACTTGATGGAACATTTCATCCCTTCCAAGGTCCTATTAATGCCCAAGATGGAAGTGTTCTAGTGTCAAGTGGCGACATTATGAGTGATGAAGAAATGCTCAGCATGATGGTCTTTGTGGAGGGGGTCATCGGCTCTACCGGTTGATCTTTTTAACCAGACATTTGTGGCGCCGGCGGGGAGTACCCGCCGGCGCTGTCATGTTTGTTCAAAGGTGGCTTTGAGGATTCGATGAGTGACGAGTTGACGAGTACTGGCACTCATGGGCAGCCATTCGCTGTGGAGTTGCAAGATATATGGAAGCGGTTCCCTGGCGTGGTGGCCAACGCTGGGGCTGATCTACGTGTATCTGCCGGCACGGTGCATGCTGTTCTTGGTGAAAACGGGGCAGGCAAGTCCACCTTGATGAATATTCTTTCTGGCGTATATCGCCCAGACGCTGGCCAGCTCAGGATTGATGGTGA
>CAWVUB010000067.1:0-12464 GCA_963933065.1 uncultured Acidimicrobiaceae bacterium
ACGTCGACATCGACGGCATGGAGCCAGAAGACGCCGCCAGCAAATGGCTCGCCGAGAATGCCGACCGGGTAGATGCCTGGGTCGGTTGACCAAAACGTATAGAACACCGCATCTGACGGTGTCGTAGTGTCGGGTCGGTTGCCGGGGCCTATATCCCTCGGCAACCGGCCCAACGCCGTCTTGGGCCCGCTTTCAGTTGGCTAGGCGGTGCTCTGCTTAGCAACGAGAACGTAAACACATACTTCCGAGGGGGCACCACCACCCCCACTTTGAGGCCCATTGATGAATCAGTCCAAGCTCGTCTGCAGAAACCTCTGGAAGCTCTACGGACCAGAACCAGAGAAGTTCTTGGCCGCGCACGGCGGGAACCCCTCCGCCGAAACCATCAAGGAAGGCGGGTACATTCCGGCAGTTCGCGATGCCTCTCTGGAGGTCCACGAGGGTGAAATTCTTGTCCTAATGGGCCTGAGTGGGTCCGGCAAGTCCACCCTAGTTCGCTGCATGTCGCGTCTTATTGAACCCACCGCCGGAGAGATCGACTTTGATGGCCAAGATCTCCGAGCCGCCTCCGAGCGAGAGCTTGTCGAGCTCCGCCGCCACAAGATGGGGATGGTTTTCCAGCACTTTGCTCTATTTCCACAACGCACAGTTCTCGAAAATGTGGCCTTTCCCCTTGAGGTGCAGGGCGTCGACCGAGAAACCCGCCGAACCAAGGCGCTGGAGATTATCGACCTTGTCGGCCTCCACGGTCGCGGTGATTTCTACCCCAGAGAACTCTCTGGCGGACAGCAACAGCGGGTTGGTATCGGTCGATCACTCGCTGTAGAGCCCGACGTTTGGTTCCTCGACGAGCCGTTTTCGGCCCTTGATGCGCTCATCCGACGCGACATGCAGGACGAGTTTCTCCGACTCCAGTCAACGTTGCAGAAAACAATCATCTTCATCACGCACGATTTCGACGAGGCAATCCGCCTAGCTGACAGAATCGCGATCATGCGCGACGGCGCTATCGATCAGCTCGGCACAGCAGAGGAGTTGATTACCAACCCAAGTTCCGACTATGTAGCCGCTTTCACCAAGAACGTACCCAAGGCCAAATTGCTCCGGGTCCGAACCCTCATGGGCCCACCTACCAGCAACGCTCAGGGCGAGGTGGAAGGGAGTGTGTTTGTGGCCTCAGCAGCCCACCAGATTCTGCATGCCACAGCCCCAGTGGGAGTCGTCCAAGATGGAGAGGTTGTCGGGTCGATCACTGCGGCACAGGTCACCGAAGCACTCTTCGAAGCCGAATGATGAATAGGTCATGAGCGATCAGACTGTGTCGGAAACTATTGACACCTCAGATGCAGCGCCAGTTGACAGACCGAAGAAACGGCTCTCCGGTCTTCAGAAAACTGTTATTGCGCTAGGTCCCTTCCTCATCCTTTGGTTCACATGGTGGCGGCTCGGATCACAGAAAATTTCCCGAACTGGTAAATATGAGGGTGAGTCCGCTGCCCTCGAATGGCTTTACCGGACTCCCAGAACCTGGACAGTTGACTGGTTCAACTTTGCGGGGAGGGACGGATTCGCGAGTGTCAGTTACAAGGCCTCAGGTTGGGTGAATACCTGGTTTGACCACCTCCGCTACGAAGAGCTTCTTCAGTTCACAGTCGCGTGGCACCTCCCTAAGGGGCCATGGCTAGCCATCCTCGCAGTCGGCCTGATAGCCACCGGGTGGATGGCTTGGCGGACCCAGAGCGCCCGCTGGACGGCAGGCGCAGTCTTTCTGGCTCTGCTCGGTTGGTCAGCCGACCTCTTGGACTTCTTACAGATCTCCCCCACGCCGTGGATCTACGTCTTTTTGACTATCGCTGTTGCCACAACAGTTCGAAGCCTGCAGACCCAGAAATTTAAGTGGATTGCCGCGACCGCATCCATCGGGACCATCGGTTGGGTCGCATTGCAGACCAAAGAGGAGTCCTTCAATGTGAAGTCCTTCTTCCGTCTCGTAGCAGGCTGGCTTGAATTTCCTCTAGACGTCACTGAGGGACTCTTGATCAGTGGCTACGGACCCTGGCACCTTCCGAACATGCCCTGGATCTTCATCTTCGCCCTACTCATCAGCGGGGGAGGTTGGCTGGCCTGGCAACGCCGGAGCACTGCCTGGGCGATCTCAACCCTGCTCCTAGGATGGGCAGCGGCGGTAAGCCTTTACGAGCCTTGGCATATTCCCTCCCTGCCGTGGGTGGTAATCGCTGGCCTCTTCGGTGTCGTCGGATGGAAACTCGGGGGTTGGCGACTCTCTCTTCTATCAACCGGATTCATTCTCTACGCAGCATTTGTTGGAGAACCTGCAGAGCAGGTCGGTGCGGAGACACGCTGGGACAAAACGATGATCACGTTGTCGGCGGTTCTCGTAGCAGTTCCGATTGCTGCCTTCCTTGGAGGCTTGATCGGGCTTGTGGCTGCCAAACGGCGGCGAGTTGAACAATTCTTGATTCCGATAATGAACCTGACCCAGGCCTTTCCGCACTTCACTTTTCTGATTCCAATCGGCGTGTTCATCGGCATCTCGCACAAGGCCGGTGTAATCGCCACGATCGCCTATGCGATCCCTCCCATGGCACGGGTCACGATCCTTGGAATTCAAGGAATTTCAAATGAGGTCATCGAAGCAGGAATCATGGGTGGCTGCACGCGTAGGCAGATGATCTGGAAAGTGGAGTTACCGGCTGCTCGGCAATCTCTTTTGGTCGGCGTCAATCAGGTAGTCATGGAGTGCTTAGCGATGGTAGTCATCGCTTCATTTGTCGGTACCGCTGGCCTCGGGCAGGATCTTCTATTCCGGCTCACTGGGCTACACATCGGTGCAGGAGTTGAAATCGGGATCGCCATCGTTGTAATGGCGATCACCCTGGATCGGCTTAGCCAAGCGCTGGGTCACCTCCAACCGTCACACCACGCAATCGACGTTCCGTTCTGGAAGCGTCATCCCTTCTTGCTGGCTTCCGGGGCAGTGGTCCTTGGAGGGCTGGTTACGGCGCAAATTTGGGATGCGGCTCACCGTGTGCCCAACTCGTGGATGTGGGGCCACGAGGCCTTCTGGGAATGGCTCGTAGACAAGGGCAAGACCGACGTCGCCTGGTGGAGTCTGTCAGGAGAAAGGTGGCTGATACCCCTCCTCGGTGTTATGGGACTCACAGGATGGCGAACTTGGAGTTCAAGAAGCTACAGATGGCTGATAGCCACAGTCTTGCTAACCCTGTCGGGGTGGTCTGTCGGGTTGTTCGACTTCCTCCACCTATCTGGCAAACCTTGGATCTATGTATTCATTGCCTGCGGCTTGACAGCGGCGGTTTATGGCTGCGTAGCGCTCGACAAATTAAAGACCACGGGTAACGACGTCGGCAATACCGCTAGGCCGGCAAACAGTGAAATCTTGCAGTCGCTGCAGTTCAAATTGGCAACAGTGGTGGCGACGATCGCCGCACTCGGCTGGGTGACCCTGCGGGCGAACGAGGAATCCTTCACCGTAAACATTCGGGACTACACCATTAGTTTCCGAGATGCTCTTGAGTCTTGGATCCTACTTCCGATGCGCGACGCGTATCTCACCATTCCGTGGGTCGGTTTGGCCATGCTCTTCGGCGTAGTCGGCTACCTCATCAACGGTCGCCGGCCCGCCTTGATGGCTGCAGGGATGATCGCGTTCATTTCCCTTACTGGGTTCTGGTGGCAGGCCATGTGGAACCTCTACCAACTGACCTTCGCCGTGGTTTTGGCTGTCATCTTCGGTGTTCCGTTCGGAATATGGGCTGCCACGAGGAAGCGACGAAATGCAACTGTGCAGGTTCTGCTTGATTTCTTCCAGACATTCCCCTCGTTTGTCTACCTCTTCCCCGCCATCATGTTCTTTGATGTCTCCGAAACAGCAATCATCGTTGCCATCGTTCTCTCCGCGTCGGTGCCAGCGATTCGATACACGATTTTTGGAATCCAGAATGTGCCAGAGCCACTGGTCGAAGCGTCGACAATGGCCGGTTGTACCCCGCGACAGACACTCTGGAAGGTAAAACTCCCGATGGCCGTGCCAGAAATCATGCTTGGCATCAATCAGACGATCATGTTTGGCCTCTTCATGGTGATGATCGCAGGTCTGATAAAAACGACTGGACTGGCGCGAGAACTTATCGAGGCCCAGCCAAACATCGACAGCGGCCGGGCCATCGTCGCCGGTATCGCTGTGGCCTGCATAGGGATGGCCTCCGACGTTCTGATCTCTGAATGGGCCGACAAGCGCAAGCGTCAGCTCGGCCTGATTTCCTGACCCTTTGACAGTGACTTACCTGAACCACCATTAAGAGGGAGTGATATGACCAAGGTTGCCGTTATCGGTGCAGGCCCCAGCGGTCTGGCCATGCTCCGGGCGTTCGCCTCCGCCAAGGAGACAGCCGCCAAGGTCCCCGAGGTCGTCTGCTACGAAAAACAGGACAACTGGGGTGGCCTGTGGAACTACACGTGGCGCACTGGTGTCGACGAATACGGCGAATCAGTCCACGGCTCGATGTACCGCTACCTGTGGTCGAACGGACCCAAAGAATGCCTGGAGTTCGCCGACTACGGCTTCGAGGAGCACTTCGGCAAGCCCATTGCCTCATACCCGCCGCGCGAGGTCTTGTGGGACTACATCAAGGGCCGCGTAGAGCAAAGTGGAGTACGTCACCAAATCCGGTTCCGCACCCCGGTCCGTGACGTCTTTTACAACGACACCACCGAAACGTTCACTGTCACCGCCCACGACCTAGCGTCAGACACCACCGACTCACAGGAATTCGACCACATTGTGGTGGCCACCGGGCACTTCTCAGTGCCGAACGTACCCCACTACCCCGGATTTGAAACATTCCCGGGCCGGATCCTGCATGCCCATGACTTCCGCGACGCCGTGGAGTTTGCCGATAAGGACATCCTGATTGTCGGCGCCAGTTATTCAGCTGAGGACATAGGTTCGCAGTGCCACAAATACGGAGCCAACCACATCTACTGCACTTCACGGGCCGGAACCATGGGTTATGACTGGCCGGACAACTGGGAAGAGCTCCCGATCCTCACCAAAGTAGAAGGCAACACAGTCCACTTTGCCAACGGTGAAGTTCGCGACGTCCACGCCATCATTCTGTGCACTGGGTACCAGCACCATTTCCCATTCCTTCCTGATGACCTCCGTCTCGAAACGACCAACCGCCTGTGGACAGCCGGGCTCTACAAGGGCGTGGTGTGGGAACGGAACCCGAAACTCTTCTACCTCGGGATGCAGGACCAGTACTACACATTCAACATGTTCGATGCTCAGGCTTGGTATGCGCGCGATGTCATGATGGGCAGAATCGAACTACCGTCGGCTAGGGAGATGGCGACCCACAGCGCCATCTGGGAAAAACGTGAGAAGACACTGGAGACGGCATACGAGGAGATCGACTTCCAGGGTGACTACACCCAAGAACTGGTTGACCACACCGACTATCCAGACTTCAACATCCCAGAGGTCAACCGGATGTTCAAGGAGTGGAAGCACCACAAGAAGGAAGACATGATGGGTTACCGAAACCGGGGCTTCCCGTCCACCCTGACCAACACCATGGCCCCCGTCCACCACACGCCATGGATAGAGGCTCTCGATGACTCAATGGCCACCTACCTCTTAGATCAGGCTCCAGGCGGGGACAGCTGAGCAACAAGTGGATCTCAGGCCGACGGGTCTGGACCCATACCGATCTAAATACCAGACGGACTGGCCATCCGACTTAGGACGCCTTCACTATCCAAAGTTGCATCTCTCGCGTCTAGCTCCATCCGAGAACTCCAACTCTGACCTGACATCCTCAGCAACCAGGCTATGACCTACGGGTTTCCGAGAAGCCGGAGCGAGAATTGGTCAAGCACGAAACGTTAACTAGTAAACGGAAAAGGAAACCGAGATACACCCAGCTTCCTGCAGGATTTCTAACTCCAAGGGTACGGAGAATTGCTCTCCGGGTGGAGCCGACCAAGCGCGTAACGGCTGTAGCGGAATGGTTCAAGTAAGCCCTGGTCCTCACCAACCAACTCCTTGGCTACGAGCGCGCCGACACCAACCATCTTGAAACCATGGTTTGAGTCTGCGATCACGTAAACGTTGTCGCAGAACGTGTCGAACACCGGGAAGCTGTCTGGGGTAAACGCCCCGATCCCACCTGACGGGGCGTGACTCATCAAACCGGCCTTACCTTCGAACCGTTCCTGGCAGTGCGACAGGGCTGCCGCCCACACAGCCCGAAAGTCCTCACCGACCACGAAGTCAGGACTAGCCGGCCCGTACGGGTCGATAGCCACCTCCTGCCAGGGCTTCTCGACCTTGTAGGGCATGTAGCCGCCCTGCACACCACCAAAGTTGAAATCAGGCTTGTAGTAAACGCCCCATTTCCCCTCCACGAGCACGTTGCCGTCCTCGTCGCACAAAGTAGCGTCCGCATCCACATGGACTACCGGCGGCATACCGCCGTCGTTGTTGACTAGGTAGCCCGGGTCGACGCCCAACGTGCCCTCCTGAAGAGCCCAGAACTTCCACGTCGGTTCGGTATAGGTCATATCCCCCACCACGATGTCGGTGGTGTCTGGTAGATCGAGCATCTCCCAAAGTTTGGGCACCCACGGACCGGCAGCGGCCACCACCTGCTCAACGCCAATGGTCGCCGACTCAGTGTCCTGTCTTGCCACCACGTGAGTCACCGCACCACCGTTAACTACAAGTTCAGTGACTTGAACGCCGGTTACCACATTGACGCCTTCGGCTTGAACTTTGGACAGCAGCGCTTTGACGGTGGCCATATTGTGGGCGTAACCGCCCTTCTTCTCATGCAGGACGCTGGTCACTCCAGTGGCTCGCCAATCACTGAAGATTTCCTTCATGTAGGCGTGGGTCTTAGCCTCACCATCGATGAAGACCGACTCGTACCCGATGGCCTGCTGCTGCTCGTAGATCGTGGCCACGTCATTTCGCATTTCGTCATAGGAGATCTGCAAGTAACCAACTGGGTGGTACTCAAACGCCTCGGCATTCTCCTCCCAGACCCCCACGGAATGGGCCATCAACTCACGCATGGCGGGCTGGAAGTAATTGTTGCGGACTACGCCGCAGGCGATGCCTGACGGTCCCGCACCGGCCTGCGACTTCTCGAGGACCACGATGTCGTTGCCGTCCCCAGTGCCGCGAGCCTTCAACTCGCGCGCCAAATGCCAGGCAGTCGAAAGGCCGTGAATACCAGCACCAACAATGCAATACCGAATCGACTCTGGAAGGTTTCCGGAGGTGCTCACGAGGTACTCCTGTTGCCTGGGGCCGACCCAAGGGGGGCGACCATTCGTAAAAGGACCGTCTTGATCAGACAGTTATGGGACATAGCCAACCAGACCATCACGGGATAGACGATTTCAGTTGGGGATTATCAAATCGAGACTTGAGTTAATGGACTGGTGGCTCCCAGCCCTCGAGCACGGGTGGAGTCCAGTTGTCTCCCACCGATTTAGAACTGGTAACCCAGGGGCCTAACTCAACTTGGTGAAACTTGCAATGCTTCTCCTTTAGTTGAGTGCCGTAGCAGTTGCCCGAGATTAGATGCTTCATCAGTACCTTGCGGGCTAACTCATCCCCGCGACCCTCAGGTATCTCGAAGTAGATCTTGAGGAACGAGTTGGAGTTCCGGTCAAACACCGCGGGGGTTCCATCCTCTACAAGCAGATGGATGTCCTCCAACCAGTTCAGATCCTTACCGGGGGTCAACTCCATAAGGTCTAAGTCCTCAACCAGCGACCTATCCTCTTGGTAGTCGAAGCGCTTCCCGGCCAGCGCCTCAGCGTCGATTGAGACGGTGTGCTTTGCCATGGTCAACTCCTTCCGCTCTCAGCGATCTGCTTGGCCATCATCTGCTTCATCTCTGCCAACGCCCGCTCCTCGCTGACGCCCGGGATGTAGGTGGTGCCGGCCAGTGGCACCTTGGCCATAGCGGATGCCTCATGTGTAAGGGCTGCAAGGTCCTCCGGCTCCAAACTGTGGATGTTCGTCTTTCCACAAGCACGGGCTAGGAGTTGGACCTCCATGGTCAGAGTGTGAAGAAAATTGTAAACCCGCAGGGCCGCTTCCTCCACATCCAGGCGAGCCCGTAGCTCGACATCTTGTGTGGCGATACCCACCGGGCAGCGGCCGGTGTGGCAGTGGTAGCACTCACCTGCAGGTACACCGATCGTGCCCTCGTAGTCGGTGACACCCTCAATGTGCTTGTTGCAGTTCAGCGCCATCAGCGCAGAGGTACCCAATGCCACTGCCTTGGCACCCAGTGCCAGACACTTTGCCACGTCACCACCGTTACGGATGCCGCCTGCGACCACGAGGTCAACCTCGTCGACCAAGCCCACGTCTTCGAGGGCACGACGAGCTTCAGGGATGGCGGCCATCAGTGGGATGCCGGTCTCTTCGGTCGCAATGTGGGGTCCGGCCCCGGTGCCACCCTCCGCTCCGTCCAGGTATATCGAGTCGGGCCCACACTTGGCGGCCATCCGGACGTCGTCGTAGACCCTAGACGAACCCAACTTTAATTGGATTGGGACCTCGTAGTTGGTGGCCTCTCGGATCTCCTGGATTTTCAACGACAAGTCGTCAGGGCCGATCCAGTCTGGGTGACGAGCTGGGGAGCGTTGGTCAATACCGGCAGGCAGGGAGCGCATCTCAGCCACCTGCTCGGTGACCTTCTGGCCCATCAAGTGACCGCCGAGTCCGACCTTGCAGCCCTGGCCAATGAAGAACTCCACCGCGTCGGCCAACATCAGGTGATGGGGGTTGAAGCCGTAACGACTCTGGATGACCTGATAGAACCACTTCGTCGACAGATCCCGCTCAGGCGGGATCATCCCGCCCTCACCCGAACATGTTGCCGAGCCAGCCATTGACGCGCCCTTTGCCAATGCCTGCTTCGCCTCGATCGAAAGCGCACCAAAACTCATACCGGTTATGTAGACCGGGATATCCAACTCCATCGGCTTAGCAGCAAAGCGCCCACCTATCACGGTCTTCGTTACGCACTTCTCGCGGTAGCCCTCGATTACGAACCGAGTCAGCGTCCCGGGCAGGAAGACCAGTTCGTCCCAGTGGGGAATCTTCTTAAATAACGAGAACCCCCGCATGCGGTAGCGGCCCAACTCAGCCTTCACGTGGATGTCGTTGATGACCTCTGGTGTGAAGATCTTGCTCTTGCCGATCACATCGGTGGGAGCGTTGGTATCTACTGCAGGGGCATCAACGCCCTTGATGTCATTGGCTTCTGGCATCGTCTATCTCCCTAGAGAACAAGCTTGCGCTCGGAAGGCTCCAGAGCGTCGTAGTTGTGAAGAACCTTGCCGCACTCGAACTTCTGTAATTCCGGCGGGGCACCAAGTCCGTAGATGTCAAACTTCCGGTTGACAAACTCGAAGTCGTCATCGTTCATCTCACCAGGAACGCAGTCCACGCCAAGCGAGGCGACCTTGCCACCGACGTAAATGGCGCCGTCGTACATCGAGTCGCCCAGGCCGTCGTTGACGTCCCCACAGATGATCTGACGACCTCGCTGCATCATGAAGCCGGTGTTGATGCCGGCGCTTCCCATGGCGATGATCGTGCCACCTTTCTGGTCGATCCCCGTCCGGGCGCCGACGTTGCCTTTAATAACCAGGTCACCGCCTCGCAGGGCGGCACCGGTCAACGAACCCGCTGGACCTTCGACTACGACGGAACCGGACATCATGTTTTCAGCCAGCGCCCAGCCAACCCGACCGTTGACCTGAACCTCCGGCCCATCGATCAAGCCACAGGCGTACCAGCCGGGACTTCCTTCAAAGGTGATGTTGCAACGCTTAAGAATGCCCACGCCAAGCGAGTGCTTCGAACCAGGATTCACAATGGTGACAGTGCTAACGCCCTCGTCGTAAACGATCCGCTTGAGTTCCAGGTTAATTTTCCTGGTCGTTAGATCGGTGGCGTCGATGACCGCTCGATCGCCATCGATCTCAGCCGTCATGGGCGGTTCAGGGTCCGGCTCTACCAGGCCCCGGGCATCGTAGACCACACCACTCTTGGTGTTTACACCTGCCATGTCAGGACCTCCCGTTCAAACGGATCACGACTCTCAACCTCTTTGCCCATTAGGGCCCGTATGGCAATCTCCTCGGAAGCCATAACAACTAAATTGTCGGTCTCCATAAGCACTAATGGTTTAGCGGCCATCTCGTCTTTGGCAACGCCTAGTTCGTTTCCGGTAGCCACCAGGTACGTAAACACACCGTCAAAGTCATCAAGGCTGTGCTTCATAGCCGTCTCGAGCGGCATGCCTTTCTCTAACTGCTGGGCCAGATACACGGCAATGATCTCCGAGTCGCATTCGGATTGGAACCGGTGACCCATCCTCTCTAAGCGCCGTCGCCAGATGTGGTAATTGGTGAGCTGACCGTTGTGCACGACCGACACGTCGGCAAAAGGGTAGGCCCAGTAAGGGTGAGCGCTAGCCAGGTCCACGTCGGACTCAGTGGCCATGCGCACGTGGCCGATGCCGTGAGTGCCCTTCATTTTGTCGAGCTGGTACTGCTCATACACGGTCTCAGCATCGCCAAGGTCTTTTACGATCTCCAACGAGTTGCCCAGTGACAGCACCTCACAGCCATCGATGTCCTCTAAGTAGTCAGCCAGCGGTTTCAGGTCACCCCCGTACCTCATGGTGGCCCGAAAGGCGTAGCCACCGGACTCCGAGTGGATGGTGGCTAGGTCGGCGCCGATCTTGGCCAAACGCGCCTCGACTTCAGCCCTATTGCGCTCCATCTTCTCTTCCATGCCGAAACCACCCACCTCGTTCGGTTCAGCCAGCATGAACCGAACGACGACCAGGTCATCGGGCTGTCCATACATGGCGTAGCCGGTGGAGTCGGGACCGCGATGCTTCATGGACTGAAGCATCGCGGTGAGTTCGTCGCCAATATCGGCCGAACCGTCACGATGGATAATGCCGGCGATGCCGCACATGGTGTCTCCTCCTACCTATCAGGACTTGTTTCTCAGGACTACGGCAAAATGTCGAGGTACTCCTCGACATCCCAGTCGGTCACCGTGGCCATAAAGCGCTCCCACTCATCACGCTTGTAGTGCTCGAACACCTTGTACATGTCGCCCGGAAGAGCGCTCTTGACGATCTCGTCTGCCTCCAGAGCATCGAGTGCCTCGCCGAGGGACATCGGGATCTTCTTGACCTGCTTGCCCTCTTCCATCGCCTTGTAAATATTGCGCTCCTCGGGCGGACCCGGGTCCAGATCGTTGTCCAGACCGTCCTCCATGGCCTTGATGAGAGCGGCGAACGTCAGGTACGGGTTGACAGCCGAGTCCACCGAACGGTACTCGAAGCGCCCCGGAGCGCTGATGCGCAGTGCGGTGGTGCGGTTCTGGAAGCCCCAGTCTGCGAAGACCGGAGCCCAGAAGCCGGTGTCCCAGAGGCGCCGGTAGGAGTTCACCGTCGGCGAACCCAAACAGGTCAGGGCGTTCAGGTGCTTCATGATCCCGCCGATGGCCTTCATACCGATCGCACCGGGGATCTGCGGGTTATCACCCTCGGGCATGAACTTGTTCTCGCCACCCTCGTCAGGCTCGCCAGTCCAAAGGGAGATGTTGTGGTGGCAGCCATTGGCCGACACCCCCATGAATGGCTTGGGCATGAAGCATGGGAACGCACCCATCTCGCGACCGACCTGCTTGCAGATCTGTCGGTAGGTGGTGAGCCTGTCGGCCGTTAGGTCGGCACGATCGAAGTTGAAGTTCAACTCCAACTGTCCCGGAGCGTCCTCGTGATCACCCTGGATCATGTCTAGGCCCATGGCCTCGCTGTACTCCACCACCTTGTGGATCAGCGGCTGCAACTCAGCGAACTGGTCGATGTGGTAACAATTCGGCTTGGTAAGACCCTCAACGGTCGGCTTACCGTTGGCATCAACTTTCAGCCACATCATCTCAGGTTCAGTACCGGCTCGGAGATGGAGGCCAGTCTTCTCCTCGAACGCCTTGTGGATCCTGTGCAGATTCCCACGACAGTCGGAGGTGAGGTACATGCCCCCATCAACCTCCTCCTCACGGCCGCGAAACAGCGTGCAAAAGACTCGAGCCGTCTTGGGATCCCAGGGGAGTTTGCAGAATGTCTCAGGCTCGGCCAGGCCGACCAATTCACGGGCCTCAGGGCCGTAGCCGATGTACTCGCCGTGGCGATCAGTGAACAAGTTGGCAGTAGAGCCGTAGACCAACTGGAAGCCCTTGTGGGCGATCGTCCCAAAGTGTTTGGCTGGAATGCCCTTGCCCATGATTCGTCCAGTCACGGAAACGAACTGGCAGTAGAGATACTGGATGCCTTCGGCTTCGATCCGCTTCTGCACTTCGGCAA
>CAWVUB010000068.1:0-12380 GCA_963933065.1 uncultured Acidimicrobiaceae bacterium
CGATCATGGGCATGGTCGCCCACGGCCTCATCACCGGCATGCTCTTCTTCCTCGCCGGTTCGATGAAAGAGCGGTATCACACCTTAGAAATAAATCGGCTGGGAGGTCTGCTGGTCCAAGCTCCACGTATGGGTTGGATATTCGGTTTCTGTGTCATGGCGTCGCTCGGTTTACCCGGTCTGGCCGGCTTTTGGGGTGAGTTCCCGGCCATCCTGTCGGCCTACAACCCGGCCAACGGCGTGCCCGTTGAGACTTTCCGGACCTACATGGTTGTAGCGGCACTCGGCACGGTGCTGGCCGCCGGCTACCTCCTGTGGCTACTCCAGCGGACCGCCTTCGGGAACCCGCCCGAGGAGTTCGCCAATGACCCGGCCATTACCGACACCACGAAGCACGAGTGGATCGCGTGGGCGCCGATCCTGGCCCTGATCGTGGCTATCGGCATCTATCCAAACCTGATCTTCCGAGTCTCCGACGGTGCGGTGGACGCCTCCTTGAGCGACTGCCTGACCGTCAATGCTCACCAGTTGACTGACGAGGAGGTTGAGGCACTCGGCTGTTCGGACGTCTACCGACTCGGCGAGGCTGCGGGTCATGATGACCATGGTGAGGGCGATGACCATGGTGACGGACACGTCGAGGAAGAGGACGAGCATGCGGCGGCCGGGAACTAGCCGGTGACTGACGCCCTCCTCCTCCTGGCGTTCCAGCGCCCCGCCATCGACTGGCACGGCATTGCACCCGAACTGGTGCTACTGGCTGCTGGCGCACTGATCACGTTGGTTGACATCATCTTCCTTGAGAAGGCACGTCCGTACACCGCGGCGTTGGCCGGGCTGGGTTTGCTGGCCACAGCGGTGCCGCTGCTGACGTTGGCCGTCGACGGCACCGACCGGGTGATGTTCGATGGCGCTTACGTGGTCGACGAGTTCTCCCTAGTCGTCAAGGCCGTGTTCCTGCTGGCCGGGTACGTGGTGGTCCTTCTGTCCACCAACTACGTGGCCGAGGGTGACTACTGGGAGAACGAGTACTACGGCCTCCTGCTGGCCTCGGTCATGGGCATGGTGATGATGGCCTCGGCGCGCGACCTGGTATCGATCTTCGTCGCACTCGAGCTGCTCTCCATCCCGGCCTACCTGATGGTGGCTTGGCGCAAGCGAGACCTGCACTCCACCGAGGCGGGCCTGAAGTACTACCTGATGGGTGTGTTCGCCTCGGCCGTCATGCTCTACGGGATGTCGCTGCTCTACGGGGTGAGCGGCTCAACGCTGTTGACCGACATTGGAACATCGTTGTCTGCCGCCGGTACGTCCAACGCCGTGGTCACGATGGGGATCGTGTTCATCGTGGCCGGATTCGCCTTCAAGGTCTCGGCCGTGCCGTTCCACACGTGGGCACCTGACGTCTACGAGGGGGCGCCCACCCCGGTGACCGCCTTCCTGGCCGTGGCTTCCAAGGCCGCCGGATTCGTGGCCCTACTGGTCCTAATTTTTGTCGGCTTCTACGCCCGCAGTGAGGTCTGGGAGCCGCTGATGTGGATCCTGGCCGCTACCTCGATGACTGTTGGCAACCTGGTGGCGCTACGCCAGACCAACGTGGTTCGACTCATGGCGTATTCGGGCATTGCCCAGACCGGCTTCATGATCGCTCCTCTGGCCGTAGCCGGCCACGGGTTGGCCAATGGGGACCAAGCGCTCTCGGCGGTTGTCACGTACTTGGCTATCTACACGGCCATGAACCTCGGTGCCTTCGCCGTCATCATCGCCTTGTCCCGCAAGACCGGTTCGGCCGAGGTCTCTTCGTTTGGAGGGGCCTTTAGTTACGCCCCCGGCCTAACGGTGGCCATGACGATCTTCCTCTTCTCGCTGGCCGGGATTCCGCCGCTGGGTGGTTGGTTCGCCAAGTTTGAGGTCTTCCGGGTGTTGGCCACCGCGGGTGAGCCGTGGGGCTACGTGCTGGCTGTCGTGGGCGCTGTCAACTCGGTCATCGCGCTCTACTACTACGCCTCGTTGGCCCGCCGGATGTGGGCTGACGAGGTGTTGGATGGAGATCATTCGCCGGTGCCGGTGACCCCATCGCTGGTCACGGCGTTGATCCTGTGTGGGACGGTGACGTTGGCTTTCGGTGTCGCCCCCCAGTTGGTAGCGCGTTTCACCGATGTGAGCCTGTTTGCCCTCGGGGGCTGAAAAAACCAACGCCGTGGATACCTCGCTGGGTGCCCGGCTAGCTCGGTCCATCGAGACCGAGGGGCCCATGGCGTTTGAGGCCTGGGTTGAGGCCTGCTTGTACGATCCAGATGACGGTTTCTACTCCACTGGCGGCGGAGCGGGTCGGCATGGAGATTTTCTTACGTCGCCGGAGATTGGTCCTCTATTCGGAGCTGTACTTGCCGAATGGATGGACGCCCGGTGGGAGGCCGTTGGCTGCCCCCCAGGGTTCACCGTGGTCGAGGCGGCAGCCGGGGCGGGCACCTTGGCTCGAGCCGTGTATGCGGCTGGTCCTAAATGCCTCGAACAAGGCCGTTACGTGATGGTTGAGCGCTCAGCGGTCCTCCGAGAAGCTCATCCCACTGGAGGCAACCTCTCTTCAGTAGTGGGTCTCTCCCACGTGGGCCCGGTTAAACATGGGGTGGTACTAGCCAACGAACTTCTCGACAATTTGGCTTTTGGGATTCTGGAGGCTGCTGACGGTGTGTGGCGTGAGGTCCGGGTCGATCTCGACCCGGAGGCCTCAGGTTTATTCCGGGAGGTGCTCGGTGACCCCGCCAACCCTCCGGTTGCTATAGAGGATGCAGCTACTAAGCCCGGTGCACGAATCCCCGTCCAAACGGCCGCCAAGGTGTGGGTGGTTAATGCATTGGATCTGATGACGTCCGGTTCCTTACTGGTTATCGACTACGCCTCAACCACACGAGACATGGCCTATCGCCCATCAGGGGAATGGCTCCGCACCTACCGAGGCCACGATCGAGGTGGGCCTCCTCTGGTTAATCCTGGGTACCAGGACGTAACAGTCGAGGTAGCGGTAGACCAACTGCCAGACGGGGCGGTGGTTGGCACACAAGCCGACTTCCTAGTGGCGAATGGCATTGCCAACCTCGTTGATGACGGACTCCGCCTCTGGGAAGATAGGGCCCATCTAGGTGACTTGAAGGCCCTTCAGGCCCGCAGTCGGATCGCTGAGTCTGAGGCGCTTCTTGATCCATCGGGCCTAGGTGGGTTCACTGTGCTCGAATGGACTCAACCCTGACTATTTACCTGAAGATGGATCCTCTCGCCCCAGTCTTTTCACTAGAACCGATTGCGCTGACTAGGGTCCCGTTCCGTACGTTGATCTACGACTATTGGGGCCCTGACCATGAGTGAACCCACCATTGAGGACTACTACCTAGAGGACCGTACCTTCCCGCCGCCACCCAACTTTGTGGCAGCAGCGCTCCTCAGTGATACATCACACTATGACGAAGCGGCCAACGACTATGAGGCCTTCTGGGCTCGTCAGGCTCGTGAGCTTCTGACCTGGGATGAGGACTTCCACACGACCCTTGAGTGGGATCTCCCGTTCGCCCGGTGGTTCGTGGGTGGCACTCTCAATATCACCACCAACTGTCTGGATCGGCATGTAAATGCGGGCAGGGGTGATCGCATTGCCTACTTCTGGGAGGGTGAGCCAGGCGACACCAGGGAGATCACTTACGCCCAGTTGCTTGACGATGTTTGCCGATTTGCCAACGTACTAAAGGGTTTAGGGCTACAACGAGGTGACCGGGCAGCCATCTACATGCCGATGATTCCCGAACTCCCGGTGGCGATGCTGGCCTGTGCCCGAATTGGTGTAGCCCACAGTGTGATTTTTGGCGGCTTTTCACCAGACTCGATTGTCGATCGCTGCGAAGATGCAGAGGCGAAGCTTGTAATCACCGCTGATGCTGGTTATCGGCGCGGTGAACCCTCAGCGTTGAAATCCAACGTTGATGCAGCACTCGAATCTGGTGCGCCGTCAGTCGAACACGTCGTGGTGGTGAATCGCTGTGACACCGACATCACTATGGCCGACGGCCGGGACTTGTGGTGGCATGACCTTATGGCTGAATCTTCGGCCGAATGTCCGGCTGAACCCATGGACGCTGAGCAGTTGCTCTACCTGCTCTACACGTCGGGTACCACGGCCAAGCCAAAGGGCATTATGCACACCACCGGTGGCTACCTGACTCAGGTGGCCTATACCCACCGGTACACCTTTGACGTGCGCCCTGAGGAAGACGTCTACTGGTGTGCAGCTGATATTGGTTGGGTGACCGGACACAGTTATATCGTCTACGGGCCGTTGGCCAACGGCTGTACATCGGTTATGTACGAGGGGACGCCAGACACCCCTCGTCCCGAGTTTCGAACGAATGATCGGTCGTCATGGCCTCGCGACCGCCTTTGGGACATTATCGAGCGCTATAGCGTGACCCAGTTATACACGGCACCCACAGCCATTCGAACGTTCATGAAGTGGGGAACAGCAGAACCCACCTCCCACGATCTTTCTTCACTTCGGGTACTGGGAACGGTTGGCGAACCCATTAATCCCGAAGCTTGGATGTGGTATCGCGAACATATCGGGGGAAACTCTTGTCCGATTGTGGACACCTGGTGGCAGACCGAGACTGGTGGCCACATGATTACACCGCTACCCGGAATTACTACCACTAAACCCGGGTCAGCTTGTCAGACCATTCCCGGCGTGTTTGCTGAGTTGGTTGACGACGATGGAAACCCCGTTGTTCAAGGGGGCGGGTATCTAACCATTACCCAGCCTTGGCCGTCGATGTTGCGGGGTATTTGGGGTGATCCAGAGCGTTATTTTGACACCTACTGGTCCCGGTTCGAAGGTCGCTACTTTGCCGGTGACGGAGCCAAGGTTGATGAAGATGGATACATCTGGCTTCTTGGCAGGGTCGATGATGTGATGAACGTTTCTGGACACCGGATCTCAACAACCGAGGTCGAGTCCGCACTGGTTGACCACCCAGCGGTGGCCGAGGCTGCTGTAGTAGGCGCCACCGACACCACCACCGGTCAGGCCATCGTGGGCTACGTCATTCTTAGGGGCACCCATGAGGCCTCACCAGCGTTACGCGAGGAAATCCGAGGCCACGTAGCAACCAAACTGGGTCCTATCGCCCGACCGAAGGCTGTGGTGCTAGTGCCCGATCTACCCAAGACCCGTAGCGGCAAGATCATGCGACGGCTACTGCGTGACGTGGCAGAGGGACGGGATTTAGGCGACACCACGACGTTGGCTGATGCTGGAGTGGTTGACGAGATCCGAACCCGGGCTATCGAAGCCCCTCAGGAGGACTGAGCCGCGATGTCGGTACGTATCCTCCCACCCGGCATCGAGCACGACCCCCCACCAGGGTCGGTGCTGGTCGTAGACGTCGACGGTGTGCTTTCGGACGCTTCAGGACGCCAGCACCTACTTGATGGCGAATCTCGGCAGTGGGAAGCATTCTTTGAGGCCTCAGTGGACGATTCCCCCGTCTCCGAAGGGATTGGCCTAATCCGGGAACTGGCCACCGACGACGAGCATCAAACTATCGTTCTACTGACTGCTCGCCCAGCCCGTCTAGCCAACATCACTATGGCTTGGATGGATCGATATGACATCGACTGGGACCTGCTGGTCATGCGGGTCGACGACGATCATCGGAGCTCACCAGACGTCAAGCGTGAGGCCGTGGTTGATTTACGAGCGACCGGCCACGAACCTGCGTTGGCTGTCGACGACGACCCCCGAAACGCTGAGATGTACCGGAGTGAAGGCATTCCCGTCGTCTACATCCACTCGGGGTATTACGACCTATAGGTCGAGCCTCAGCCCTATAGGTCAACCATAGGATGGGGGCTGTCCCGATCCAACTGGAGATTCCCATGCTGAACACCGCAAAGACGTTCTCACTGCTGGCCCTTCTAGGTGGCCTTTTCATAGTGGTGGGCGGCGCCATTGGTGGGAGTGGAGGAATGATCTTCGGCCTCATTCTTGGGTTGGTAATGGTCGGTGGCTCCTACTGGTTCAGTGACCGGGTTGCTATCGCTTCGGCTCGGGCTGTACCGGCCGACGAGGCGTCCCATCCCGAGTACCACCGCATCATGCGAGAACTCACCTCGGCCGCTGATATGCCCATGCCGAAGCTCTATATTTCACCAAACCCACAGCCCAATGCTTTTGCCACCGGCCGGAACCCTGACCATGCCGCAGTCGCTGTAACAGAGGGGTTATTGGCCCACATGGAGTGGAGTGAGGTACGTGGCGTGCTGGCCCACGAACTAATGCATATCCGCAATCGAGATATTCTGATTGGCTCGGTGGCGGCCACAGTGGGCATGGCCATCACACTGATCGCTCGTATGGCCATGTTCGCAGCGATGTTTGGTGGCGGCCGAGATCGAGACCGCAATCCGATCGGTGAGATCGCCTTTGCGGTTCTAGCCCCGGTGGCCGCCATGCTTATCCAGGCTGCGATTAGTCGAAGTCGAGAGTTTCAAGCTGATGCCTCGGCGGCCCGTCTGATCGGCGACGGAGAGCCGTTAGCTCGTGCGTTGGAGAAACTAGAGCTAGCCGCTGGCCGAATCCCGTCTGGAGTCGATCCCAACCAGGCTTCTAGTTACATCATTGATCCGTTGAAGGCTCAGGCTGGACGCAGCGGTGGTCGCGGGGGCTCCAAGCTTTTTTCGACCCATCCACCGACTGCTGAGCGCATTACCCGTCTACGGGACGGGAACTGGACTAACGGTCCCATCAGTTGATAGGTGAAGGACTCAGCGGTCAGTCTCGAAAGTTTTCGAATTGGAGAGGTATGCCGAGGTCGACATCCTTCAGCGAGGCGATGATTTCCTGGAGGGCATCGCGTTTTTTGGCGGTGACTCGTACCTGGTCCCCTTGAGTTTGGGACTGAACACCTTTCAGTCCCACATCCTTGACGGCCTTGTTCACAGCCTTAGCCTTATCGGAGTCGATTCCAGCCTGTAGCACTGCTAGTTGGCGAGATCGGGCGCCGCTGGCTGCCTCGACAACGCCCCAGTCCAGTGACTTGAGTGAAACATTTCGCCGGACCAGTTTTTCTTCTAGAACCACGACCAGAGCGGCTAGTCGGTCCTCAGTAGACGACTCCAGTTTGATACTTCCGTCCTGGAGTTCGATTGTTGAATCAGTTCCCTTGAAGTCGAATCGGGTGTGCACCTCACGTGAGGCTTGATCTACAGCATTGCGGACCTCTTGTAGGTCGATCTGGGAGACAACGTCGAAACTTGGCATGGCTTGAAGGCTACCTACTAGTGGTCGTCGTAGACCGCCCTAGTGGTGGGTAGCCTCCGCATCATCCTGGGTCGGTGCCCGAGTGGCCAAAGGGAACGGGCTGTAAACCCGTCGGCATTGCCTTCGGAGGTTCAAATCCTCCTCGGCCCACAAACTGTCGCTACTGGCGACAGGAGGAAAATGGTTGCCGGGCCCGCTAAGGCGGGCCCGGAAATCGTTCGAACTGTGCAGCCGGTGCTACTGGTTCAATTGTCGAACACAACCTGCATAACAGTCACGTCCACCCAGCGGTTGAATTTGCGACCAACTTGTCGTTCAACGCCCACTACTTGAAACCCGTGCTTGGTATGCAGGGCTGTGCTGGCTTCGTTGCCGCCCCCGATCCGGCTAATTACCGAGTGGAATCCACTACTCCGGGCTACCTGCAAGAGTTCGGCTAGGAGTGCGTCGGCGACGCCTTGGCCTCGGTGACCTTCGGCAACGTAGATGGAGTTCTCAACCGTGCTGCGGTAAGCGGCCCGCTCCCGGAACGGAGATAGCGAAGCGAATCCCAGTACCTCAGATTGATCAGTAGCTACCAGCACGCTGAATACTCCCGACCTGTCAGCCATCCACGTGTTCTGTGCTTCGACGTCGCGTTCCACTATGTCAAACGTGGCTGTCGAGGAGCGGACTTCGTAGTTATAGATAACTCGGATCGCCTCGGCATCGTCGGATTGGGCGAGCCGGACCTCCATGAGCCTCGACGGTACCCTGTGGTTGGACAACTGGTAAGCCCATCAGAGTGGGATTACGCCGATCACGTGGCATCCTTGGTGCCGGTTGTCGCAAGGTAACCAAGCTCCCTTAGCTCAGTCGGCAGAGCGTCTCCATGGTAAGGAGAAGGTCGACAGTTCGATTCTGTCAGGGAGCTCGCTGGCGACGTAGCTCAGCTGGTGAGAGCGCTCGACTCATAATCGAGAGGTCGACAGTTCGAATCTGTCCGTCGCTACCAACTGGGTTACGCAGGTCGCTACGCTTCTGTGCCCAGTTGTAAGTGAATATGCCCGCTTCGGCGGGCCCATAGATACCGCCCCAAACGGGCGGTGGAGAGAGTGAGAGCGAGGCCGAGATGGCGTCCGACAAGCGAGTACAAGTAACCCTGGAATGTCAGGAGTGTAAGCGGCGGAATTACATCACCACGAAGTCCAAGGTGAATAGTCGTGAGCGCATTGAACTTAAGAAGTACTGCCGCTGGTGTCGTAACCATGTGGGCCATAAGGAGACTCGCTGAGCCGACTCTGACCTTAGGGCGTCGCTTGGTCTCCCACTGCTCGTCAAACCGCTGCGTTACACCAACCTGTCGCTGGTAGCGTTTAGGTGCACCGTCCCCCGATTCCGACCTCGGGTCAGAGGTCGGGGCAAAGGGCAGTGGCTCAACTGGTAGAGCACCGGTCTCCAAAACCGGCGGTTGTGGGTTCGAGTCCCTCCTGCCCTGCAACACCGCTCCCAGATACAGTCAACCGGATACCCACGAGGATGTCCCCATGTCGATGAACCGCGAACAGAAGCGCATGATGCAGCGCCAAGGTGAGGTTGATGCCGACGGCGAGCCAATTCGCCAGCGACGTCAGCAGCAGAGCCGCGCGTCTGAGGAACGTACCGGCGTGGGCCAGTTCGCTCGCGAAGTGCGAGCTGAACTACGAAAGGTTGCTTGGCCGTCTCGTGCCGAGACCGGCAACTACACCGCCGTAGTAATAATCACAATCGTGGCCATTACGGCAATCGTTGCTGGCCTCGACTGGGTTTTCTCCCAGTCCGTTCTCGAACTATTCGACGTCTGATGTCCACTACCGGAGACCCAATTGTGAATTCCGAGCAGACCGAACCCACCGCTCAGAACCCCGTCATAGATCCCCCGGCCGAGGGCGTCGATCTGTTGCCGACTGGGACCTTGGTTCTGGACCCAGCAGATACAAATCCCGAGGCTGCCTCGGAGGCCGCTGGAATCGCTGAAGTCGTTGATGCTGAAGTCGTTGATGCTGAAGTCGTTGATGCTGAAGTCGTTGATGCTTCAGTTGAAGTATCGATCGATGAGTTGGCGCCCATCGGTGAATATCAGTTGCTCGGTGGCGATTTTAACGATGAGCCAGTTCCTCCCAAGGAGAGCGCCTACGACCGCTCTGGCAATTGGTATGTCGTCCACACTCAGTCCGGATATGAGAAGAAGGTGCGTCAGAACCTCCAGGCTCGGACGACCTCGATGCATCTAGAGGATCGCATCCTTGAGGTCGAAATTCCGATGGAGGACGTAGATGAGTTTCGCAACGGCAAGAAGGTCACCATCTCTAAGAAGGTGTTCCCTGGATATCTACTAGTGCGTTGCTACCTCGATGATGAGGCTTGGTCGGCTATCCGTGACACACCAGGCATTGTGAACTTCGTAGGGGCGGGAGGCAAACCGTCGCGGCTTAGTCGCAAGGAGGTAGAGACCTTCCTCCCGGTGGCCGATGAGACCGCGACTGTGGTGCCCAAGCGTTCCAAAGCCCGGTTTGGCTTTGGCGTGGGTGAAACCGTCCGGGTCAAGGAGGGACCGTTCGCCGACTTCTCTGGAGCCATCCAAGAAATTAACGAGGATCAACTCAAAGTCAAGGTGCTCGTCAATATCTTTGGCCGGGAAACCCCAGTGGAGTTGGAGTTCGCCCAGGTGGCTCAACTCTGATCCGACCCGCGCCCATACTGCTGTTGGCCTGATTCACCTTGTCACTTAGGTGCAGGTTGCCGATCGACCGGTACGGCACCAGACTTGACCTTTCCTCGGTCGGCTCCATGGCCGACAACCGGAACTAGAGGCTCTCCGTCATCTAGTCCGAAGATCATTCCAATCACGAACAGAGAATTCGATACATGGCCAAGAAAAACGTTATGGCAATCGTCAAGATCCAGATTCCTGCTGGTCAGGCATCACCGGCTCCGCCCGTTGGTACAGCGCTTGGACCCCACGGCGTAGCGATCATGGATTTCTGCAAGGAGTACAACGCCAAGACCGAGGACAAGCGCGGTCAGATCGTGCCTGCTGAGATCACTATCTACGAGGACCGCTCCTTTACCTTCGTTACCAAAACACCACCGACCTCGTTTCTGATTCGTCAGGCCGCAGGTCTTGATAAGGCATCACAGAATCCGGGGCGTGAAGAGGTCGGATCGATCACCTGGGCGCAGGTAACTGAGATTGCTGAGTCCAAGTTGCCCGATCTCAATGCAAACGATATTGAGGGTGCCAAACTCCAAATCGCAGGTACAGCTCGGAGTATGGGCATCGCTGTCAGTTGAACTTGAGATAGCACGGGACAACAAGAACGAGGGTCGCCGCAGAAGCGGTTCCGCCAGATGGGGAGGACCTCGCCCCACCGGAGATATAGACCTGTTTGAGGGAGCCAGATCAAGGAGAAGGCGTTATGGGAAAGCCAGGAAAACGATATCAGGATGCATTGTCTCGGTTTAATCGAGACCAGATGTATTCTGCGATAGAGGCACTCGATCTGGCTAAGTCTTTGGCCGCAGCGAGTTTCGACGAGGGCATCGATCTTGTGGTTCGCTTAGGCGTTGATCCACGTAAGGCTGAGGAGTTGGTTCGGGGCACTGTCAGCCTCCCTGCGGGGACTGGCAAAGATGTTCGTGTAGCCGTTTTCGCTCAGGGCGAGGCAGCCAATGCGGCCCGTGAGGCTGGTGCTAATCACGTCGGTGGTGACGACCTGGCCGCCGAAGTCGAGGGCGGTATGCTCGACTTCGACGTGGCCATAGCGACTCCTGACATGATGCCTACAGTCGGCAAACTAGGTCGGTCCTTGGGGCCACGTGGCCTAATGCCCAACCCGAAGTCGGGCACGGTCACCGATGATGTTGCGAAGGCGGTTAGTGAGTTCAAGGGTGGCAAGGTGGAGTTCCGCACTGACCGGTACGGCAACGTGCACCTTCCTATTGGCAAGGCCAGTTTCGAGGGTGACGCGCTATTCGCAAACTTATCGACAGCCCTCGAGGAGTTGGAGCGACTTAAGCCTTCATCTTCAAAGGGCCGTTACCTCAAGAAGGTGTCGGTGTCTTCGACGATGGGTCCCGGAATCCGCATCGATCCCCAGCGAGTCAACGTATAGAGGTATCTGCTCTAGGTGGGGCCGTCTACGGGTGCCGGTACGATTACCCACACAATCGACATGCTCACCGAAGACCTCCGGGTTGCGTTCGTTATGGCGCAGAACGAGTCATGGTGCTAATTGGATCCGTCCAGTGCACCGATCGACCGCCCGAGCAGGGAGTCCTCCTGATTGAATCTGGGTTCGCCTGGATTCAGGTCTGCGGTGTGCACAGCCAGCCTCTGGGTTGGAGTTAGAAAACAGCCGCAAACCGAGTGGGACATGGCCTAGCGGTCCTGTCCGGATGAATCAGATGAGGAGGTGTGAGCGTGGGAGAAGCCCGAAGTGAGAAGGTCGCGGTGGTCGACGAGGTCCGAGAGAAGTTCTCGGGCAGCGATGCTGCGGTACTGACTGAATACCGGGGCTTAGACGTTCCGGCCATGGCCGAGTTGCGTAAGACTCTTCGTGAGTCTGGCGGCGAGTACAAGGTGTACAAAAATACATTGGTGCGCTTCGCCGTGGAGGAGTTGGGTCTCGAGATCGATGACCTGTTGATCGGCCCTACGGCCATTGCCTTCGTGCGTGAGAAGGCAGACGGTTCGGCCGGTGATCCAGTTGGGGTGGCCAAAGCCCTTAAAGAGTTCGCTAAGGCTCACGAGTCCCTGATCATCAAGGGCGGCCTACTGGATGATAAACGGTTGACCGTTGAGGAGATCTCAGCGTTAGCTGAGATTGCCCCCCGTGAGGTGTTGCTGGCGCAGTTGGCCGGTGCCATGGCTGCCCCGATGCAGCAGTTCGCCGCGTTACTTAACGCACTACCGCAGAATATGGCTTATGCACTGCAGGCCCTTCTCGAGCAGAGGGGTGGCGCACCCGTTGCCGCTACTGATGACGAGGCCGATTCGGTACCTGTAGCCGAAGAAACCGATGTTGCCGACTCTTCTACTGAAGAGCAGGCAGCGG
>CAWVUB010000069.1:0-12326 GCA_963933065.1 uncultured Acidimicrobiaceae bacterium
AAAATAAAACTTCTCCCAGAATCCAGGCAACTGAGGAATATGGGTCTTACGATATTTGCCGAGATACGTCCCATCGGCGTCGATAACCGCGGCAGTGTTATATAGGAGCCCCTCCTGCTCTTTTTCGTACATCGGGAGCACGAGGACCATGCCGTGTTTAGCCGCCAGTTCCTGAAAGCGTTTTGTAGTGGGCCCGTCTGGAATGGCTTCCGTGTAATCGTAGAATTTTGAATCTTGAACCTGACAGAAATAGGGGCCGTAGAAGAGCTCCTGGAAGCACATAACTTGAGCGCCCGCCTCGGCTGCTTTTGCCACGTACCTTTCATGGAGTTCGATCATCGACTCCTTATCACCAGTCCAACTTGTCTGAACCATTGCCGCCCGAACTTCGGTAGTCACCATCGCCTCCCCAGCTTTAGATATCCGAACTACCACAAATGTTTAATATCAACATCTGCAAGACCTAAAAGTACACAACAATTACTAGAAACCCTGATACCGAATGACTAGAAACCCCAACACTGGCAAAGCACCACTACCTGTAAAAGTTGCAACTGATTCTTTTCCTCTAACACCTGTACATGCCCACCTTGACGATGGAGACGGACTACTCAACTGGGATCACCTGCAGGCTTGGATTATCAATAGTTCAGCGCCCGGTGACGGCCCAGTCACAGCGTGTTCCCAACTCGCTGGTGGGACACAGAACAACCTTTTCATGCTGATCCGAGCCGACGGTACGGCCATGGTGTTACGTCGGCCACCTCGACACCCTCGTCCAAATAGTGACGAGACCATCCTGCGTGAGGCTCGAGTACTCGCTGCGCTATCCGGTAGTGACGTCCCTCATCCTGCATTGCTTGCGGTATGCGACAACCCGTCGGTGATCGGAACCTGTTTTCACCTCGGCGCTGCTGTAGACGGCTTCAATCCCGCAGCAGGCCTCGAAGACCGTTACGTCGACGAACTCGATTGGCAGCGATCGCTTGGTCACTCGATGATTGACTCCATCGCCTCGCTCTCCAAGGTCAGACCCGCCGAGGTCGGCCTGACGGACTTAGGTCGACCGGACGGATGGATTGAACGTCAGGTGCCACGATGGCGAAGACTTCTTGATTCCTATATGGAGTTTGATGGCTACCCGGGACCCAACCTGCCAGGGGTTGACCAGGTCGGATTCTGGCTGGAGAAAAATCAACCCGACGACTTTACCTGTCGAATTATCCACGGTGACTTCCATCTGGCCAACATCCTCGCCCGGTACGACAGACCAGAATTGGCTGCCATCGTGGACTGGGAGTTGACCACTCTCGGAGACCCTCGACTGGACCTAGGTTGGCTGTTGGCAACGTCGGTGGGTGCCGGGTCGTTTGCTCCTTTTGCCCCCGGTTTTCCTTCGTGGCAAGAGATGGTCAATCACTACGCCGACGAGACGGGCCTCTCGGTCGACAACTTGGACTGGTGGTGGACATTGGCCTGCTACAAACTCGGGATCATTCTCGAAGGTACCAATGCCCGCGCCACAGTCGGACGGGCCACGGCCAAGACAGCTCAAGACCTGCACCAGCGTGCTGTTCACCTCTTCGAACAGGCGGAAAGCGTAATTGACGGAAACGTCGTCTGACTAATCCAACCGACTAGAGATGCAGTAAGAGCCACTTTCCGGATGATCAATTCGGTTGATTCAACGGCAATGGGACCAACTTGTTCGATAGCCATGCACTCACTCGACAGGAGACTTATCGAGCTTGAACGGGCTCTACCTAATAATCATCCTTGGCGCACTGACCTCAAGGCACAGGTCTAGTGGAGGGTGGTGATATCTCTATCGGTCTAATCCTCAGCAGCGGGAAGTTCAACTGCCCGGAGATCCCTCGGAGCCAACTCGATATCAGACGGCGACAACAGTTCGTCGCTACCTACCCCTAGGTCCGGGAATTTCCTCATGGTGGGCAGGAGGCGGCTGTCAACCGAGCCAACCAATTTGTTGTAGGCGCGTATCGCTGTCTCAAGACCGCGCCCTGTCTTATCTACGTTGTCGAGAACTGTGCCCACTCGATCGTAAAGCTCCGCCCCCAGTTCGGCAATCTCTCTCGCGTTCTCAGCCAGTCGCGCCTGCTGCCAACCACCTGCAACAGCCCAGAGCAGAGCCAACAGATTGACCGGAGAAGCCAACAGCACGCGCTGGTTCATCGCCTCCTGCAGAAGTCCTGGTTCAGCCCGCAAGGCATCAGCCAGAAAGGACTCGCCAGGAACAAAAAGGACTACAAACTCAGGTGACGGCTCGCCGTCGGCCTCCCAATATTTCTTTCCAGCTAGCGCCTTCACGTGCGTCTCCAACGCTTTGGCATGAGCCTTCAACTCAGCCTCAACCACCGCCTGATCGGTGGCCTCCTGGGCTCGGAGGTATGCATCTAATGGGACCTTGGCGTCGACAAACAGGTGAGCACCATTGGGTAACCGGATTTTGACGTCTGGTCGGATGCGGTCTCCAGCCCGATTCTCTGCTGTCACCTGTTCAGTAAAATCGCAATATGGCTCCATGCCCGATAACTCAATGACATTTCGGAGTTGGTTCTCACCCCAGGCACCACGAGCCGACGAAGACCGGAGTGCCTCGGCCAAGGTGGTGGTGCTGCTTTGAAGGGTCGAGAGTTGTCGACCCAGTTGAAGGGTCATGTTGTCAACAGCGCCCTTCTCTTTTTCGTGAGCAGTCTGGAGGTGGCCAACTGTCTCGCCAAGTTTTCTGATCTGTTCGCTGAATGGATCCAGCAGACCCTTGGTCTGCTGATGAACTACACCCATCCGTTCAGAAGCCAAGGTGAGGAACTGCTCATTGTTGTGCTTCAAGGCGTTAGCCGCCATCTCAGTGACCTGGGTCCCAACTTGTGCCCGAACCTCAGCACCAATCTGGGATGCCAGGGTGACGGCATCGAGTAACGGGCTGGTGGTATCCACCTCAACCACGGGGGCAGGCCTGCGTACGGCCCATAGCGCGGTTACGACCGCCACAAGGACCGAGAAGACGGCAACAAGGACCAATACGGTTTCCATACCCTGAACGTAGGCGCGCGTTGTGACATCAACGCGGAGCCCAGCAACTAGGACACCCCGATTCTCCGTCTGTGATTCAGACCTTCGTGATTCAGCTCGCCCAAGTAGCCGGGTCGATAGCACAGGCGAAGCCCACCCAGGACCCACCAGCCTCCCTAATCGCTGCATTAGCTCGGGCTACCTCGGTCAAGCGAGCTACTGCAGTCCGGCCATCTATCTCGGACGATTTAAACCCACCCTGTTCATCCACTTGTCGAACTCGTAGCGATCGGGCAACATCCTCATCCCAGAACGACAGATTCATCTCAGTGTCACCCTGAAACGAACTGAACACCAGGTTTGTTGAACCGATAGTTGCCCAAGAATCATCAACCACAGCTGTCTTCGAATGCACGTAAACCTCCTCGACTCCCCAAGCTCGCCGTACCGCAGGAGCTGAGAGACAGAATCCATCAAACTGCCCAAGGTCAGCGAGCGCCTTGTAGCCCGCAGCGATGCCCGGATGTGCTTGAGCTGCGGCCAACTCCGGCATGGGGTCTCCAGGCACCGAGGCCACTACCAGTACTCCACGCTCGAGGGCTTCACGCAGTGCTACCAGAACCACCCGACTGAGCAGGATCTGGTCCTCAATGTAGATGTATTCCATCGCCGAAGCGATGGCCGACAGGTACTGCTCACGCACTGAGTTCTCACCATCAGGCAAGTCGTCATACAACCCAGGCAACACGCTGCGTTGTATCTGGGCTGTTGTCAATCCGACCTCTGCCGGGACCTCGTCCACATCACGATCTTCAAGGTCAACGGTCCAACCACCCGGCCACGATCCGAAAGCCCGACCCCGCTCCGACGCGCCGTTCCATCGCATCACAAAGTTGTCGTACACATCAGCGACACACGGACCCTGAAGTAGACAGTGCACGTCATGAATGTTCGAATACCGCTCCCCACGGATATAGCCCAGCGACGAATCAGGCGAGTCGTGGTCTCGGTCAGCCATTGAGCCCCGGGTGATATTGATGCCACCCACGAAGGCCACCGCCTCTGAGGTCTTTGCGTCGATCAACCAGACCTTCTGGTGTTGGCAGTTTTGACCTACAGCGTCCCAACGAGCATGCCACCGAGTACCTCGACCACTAAGAAGATCGGCAGTGGCCTGATTCCCGGGGAACGTGTCATCGGCCTCCACTCCGTGTCCCAGTGGATGCCAGATCAGGACCCGCACATCGACCCCACGATCTACGGCAGCGTCCATCAGGTCGAGAAAGGTGCCCCGTCCACCAGGAAACTGGACTTCTACCTCTAGGAACGCAACACAAACCCATACCGATGTGATCGCTGCCTCGACAGCGCTGGCAATTCGGTCAAAGGCCAAGGCCCCGTCAACAAGTGGCTCAATTAAATTTCCTGAGCGCACGGGGAAAACAGCCGAGGGCGGAGGTGGAAAATACTCTAGCGATTCACTCATGTTCAAACGCTAGGTCACAGGCTGAGGGCAGAGGACATGAAACGCCTAAGGTGCGTTCCCGTGGGGAAAGCACTGATCATCGAACACGACGAAACCGGCCCTGTTGGGGGTGTCGGCGAACGCCTTATCGAACGTGGCTTTGAACTACACCCCTTTCGTGTCCTCGAAGATTTCTCCAACCCGCTATGCACCAAGGAATTCCCAGACCCGACTGACTTTGACGTCGTAGTAGTACTCGGGTCTCTATGGTCGGTCTACGACAAGGGACCCATCGAATCATGGGTTGACCGAGAGATCGAATTGGTCCGCAAGGCTCACAGGACTGGCATACCTGTTCTCGGCCTGTGCTTCGGTGGTCAAGTACTGTCCGCCGCCCTTGGTGGCGAGGTGACGCGGGCGGCACAACCAGAGATCGGTTGGTACGAGATTGAGACGGATTTACCAGAGGTCGTCTCCTCGGGGCCTTGGCTCGAATGGCACTATGACAAGTTCACGGTCCCCGACGGAGCAGTTGAAGTTGCCCGGACCAAGGTTTCATCCCAGGTCTTTCGTGCAGGAAAGAGTGTCGGTACTCAGTTCCATCCAGAAATTACGCCGGACATTGTCACCAACTGGGTCACCGTTGGCCAAGAGGAATTGTCCGTTCTTCAAATTAATCCAAAGTCGATAGTTGCTGATTCAGTCGATTACCAAGTCGATGCTCGTCAACGGGCAGACCGGCTAGTCGACTGGTTCCTCAGCTAACCCGCATCACCATGTCTCCGAAGCAGCGACCAGTGCCTGAGATTCAGATTTTAGATAATGACATCTGGGCGGAGAGGGTTCCTCATCTCGAATTCGCGAAACTACGTGCTCACACTCCTGTTGCATGGTTTGACGAAGCTGACGGGAACTCTGGTTTCTGGGCTGTTACTCGTCTAGACGATCTTGTCGAAGTTCACCGCAATCATCGGACCTTCTCATCACAAGTGGGAGGAACTGAGTTGGAAGAGCTGGAAAGAGATCCCGAGGCGCGTGAGGCCCGCCGGACCATGCTGGAAACCGATCCCCCCGAGCACACAAGAATTAGAAAGATTGTGTCCCCTAGTTTCACCCGTCGAGCCATCGAAAAATGGGAAAGCACGGCTCGTGCTCTGATCGCAGAAAACGTCGACAGGGCTCTCCTTGATGGGCAGGTGGACTTTGTCGAGACAGTCGCCCGACGGTTCCCCATCCAAATGATCAGCAAGCTCCTCGGTGTGCCAGATCAGGATGCTGAACAACTATTCCACTGGGCTGACGCCGTCGTATACCACGCTGACCCTGACTTTTCAGAGTTGTTGTACGACAGAGACGACACGGATCCCTATCGACTACTTCCGTTCAGGAGCCCAAGTTCTCTCAAAGTGTTTCAATACGCCCAAAGGCTCGCTGAAGAGAGAAAAAAACGACCTGAAGCCGACGTAATTTCAATTCTTGCAGCCTCGACTGACCTTTCACCCCGAGAGTTCCAGACCTTCTTTCTCCTACTGGTTATTGCAGGAAACGAGACCACCCGTCACAGCCTGAGCCACGGAGCTTTGGCTCTGGCGGAGTTCCCTGACCAGCTAGAACGGCTACGAGGCGAACCAGCCCTGATCGATAAAGCGACAGAGGAGATCCTCCGATGGGCTAGCCCACAGATCCATTTCAGAAGGACCGCAGTCAGCGACACGGAACTTGCGGGAGTCCCAATTTCCGCCGGTGACAAGGTTGTTACGTGGTACATCTCAGCCAATTATGACGAGCAAGCTTTCGTCGATCCGTTCACACTTGATCTTGGCCGGAGCCCCAACCCACACGTGACATTCGGGGGTGGAGGTCCGCATATCTGTCTGGGGGCATGGATGGCCAGATTGGAAGTACGGGTCTTTCTAGAAGAGGTAATAGGACGTATCAGAAGAATCCGACTCGAAGATAAGCCACAACGAATCCGTTCAAACTTCATCAATGGGCTCAAACACCTACCACTTGTCCTAGAAGAGTTGTAGAGGAATTCATTAGGAGGCCTCACCCCCAAATCAGTCGATGTGCGCTGTCGACAAGCTCACCGATGGAACCTTCGTCTGCCGAGCCAAAGACGTAACGATCTGGCCGGATGAGCACTGCTGCTCGTCCAGCGAGAAGAAGATCAAGACTGCCATCAAGATCAACTAAGTCATCAACAAGAACTGTTCGACACCAGCTTCTAGCCTCATACGAGACCCGGGACAAGAGATACCAGTCAGCACCACCTAAGTCGTCCAGAAGTAGTGAAGTTCCGTTGGCAAGAACCTTGGGCTGGCGTGCTTGGTGTCCAATTCTGCTATCGATTCCTACCGAGAAGACCCCCTCCGTTAGCGGTGGTAAACGCGACCACCGATCCGCTTCGTCTGCATCCGTAGCAGGAAGTTTTGCAACTTGTCCCGAAACGATCTGGCCAGCTTCGATCGACATGGCTATACAGCTCTCGACGTGGCTACGACGCTCCACTTCGTAGCTGTCCAGAAGCGATTCAGGGGCCCCAAGTTTGAGGACAGATTTTAGTTTCCACGCCAGGTTTGCTGCATCGCGTATACCTGAACACATCCCTTGACCGATGAACGGTGGCATTTGATGGGCAGAGTCGCCAGCAAGGAAAACCCGTCCATCTCGCCACCTTTCAGCTACGACAGCATGGAACCGGTAGGCAGCTGCCCGAACGATTTCACCGCCATCATCGGGAATCCAGGGTCGGAGCAACTCGCGCACTTTCTGGTGCTCCTCAAACTCCCTATGGCTCTCACCCTCCAAAAGACGAAACTCCCAACGGTAATGACCGTGAGCAGAAGGCACATATGTCGCTGGCCTATTGGGGTCACAGACCTGCTGAATTATTGAAGGGAGGCCTGGATCATCATCAAACATAAGATCCACCACTAACCAGTACTGGTCGAAACCCCAGTCCGACAGACCGATGTTGAGACTCCGGCGGGTTGCACTCGAGGCACCATCACAAGCAACAATAAACTCTGCATCAACAGCGCCAAGATCGGTAATCTCTGACCCGAGATTCAACTCAACGTTGGGGAACCTGTTCAGTCCTTCACGGAGAACCCGGTCGAGTTCTGGCTGCTGGAACACGTAATCCTCGCACCAACCGAGTATCGGAGACCTCTCGAAATCCTCGTAGGCGAAAAGTCTCAAGCCGTCAGCGCCTACAAATTCCATTCCCCGACTGGGCTCAACAAGGTGTTCCATCTGCTCCGAGAGCCCTGCCCCTTGAAAAATTCTCATAATTTCTGCATCTAGGTGACAGGCCCTTGGAAGTGGGTACGGGTCTAGAGACACCTCGTGGACCGAAGTCTCAACTCCGGCCAGACCCAGGAGATTTGCTAGTAGGGCGCCAACTGGGCCACAACCGATTATCGCAACCTGTGACACGTCCCTAGTGGACTAGATCTGGTGCTTCGTCATGCCAGCAAGTCGTCCCCCAGGTGACGGCGAGCAATGTGCAGTCATGTCCTTCTGCTGCTCCGTGCCAATGCGCCTCACCTGGTGGGGCAACAACTAGGTGGCCCAGATCTAAATCCACTGACCCTTCGGCCCGCGTCCCTACGCGGCCGCTCCCAGAGACGACGAAGAGCAACTGTCCACCAGGGTGATGATGCCAGTTCGTAACCGCTCCTGAATGGAAGTGAACCAGAGCAGTGTCGGGTTCCTGATCATCTGTAGTGGCATGGAGCATCTCAAGTTCAACATGTCCGCTAAACAAACCTCCATAACTGCTGTCTCGATTACCGCCGGTCACCACGATCATGGGCGATCACCTGCAATAAATCGATTCCGGATCGAACCAATTCCCTCTATGGAAGCCTCCACTATCTGGTTATGGCGCAAATAAGTTGGCGGGTCCATCGAATCACCAACCCCACCGGTAGTTCCTGTGAAGATCAAATCTCCCACCTCGAGAGTGACATATTTCGAGAGCCACTCAATTAGAACTGGCACCGGAAAGATGAAGTCGCTGGTTCTCGCATGCTGGCGCAGTTCCCCATCGACCTCTAGAGAAATTTCAATATCATCTCGTTCTTGTAGTTCATCTGGTGTCACGAGGATGGGACCGATAGGCCCAAATCCGTCATAACTCTTGGCCATTGAAAACTGACGAATAGGAGGTCGAAACTGCTCGTTTCGATCACTGACATCGTTACCAATCGTCAGCCCAGATACATGCTCCCAAGCCGAATAACTAGGAATTCTGACTCCACGACGCCCAACGGCTAGAACGAGTTCCACCTCATAGTCGACCATCTCAAGGTCATGCATGAACACATCGTCGTAAGGGCCGGTAATGCAGGTGGAGAACTTGACCATTACATGTGGTTCAGTCGGAATTGGCTTGTTCGCCTCCTCCGCATGGCTTCGATAATTCAGAGCAATGGCAATGACCTTCCCCGGCCTTGGCACTGGTGGACCCAATTTGAACTCACCAATATCTCTGGACTCTTCAGTTGCTCTGAGTTTGGCCATCTGGGGATGATTTCGAAGGTCAACGAGTTCCATGGGGTCGCTGGTGATTGCCCCGGCTGTAGCTGACTCAACATCGACAACCCGACCATTGACGATCAGTGATCCTCGGCCTTCCACGTTTGCTATCCGCATGAACTTCCTTAATCTCTAGTACTTAGTGTTTGCTGTCTCACTCCTGATTCTGACCTATCCAACCATCGGAAGGCTTCTCGAACCACATATGGACTTGACCCGTTCCAGCCGCTGATTCGTAGTCTGAGTAGCGACGCCCGACTGCGCTGCACTCACTTCCACCCAGTGCCCCAACCATCATTAGGTAATGGCCGAATAAACCCTCAGGTGCGTGCCCCTTATATTCAGGCTGAAATTCGATCACTTGACGATGGTTGCCGTTCTCCCACCATCGGATCACCTTCTGATCAGCCTCACGAGCTTCCGGAGTAAGGATATTTTCTAGAGAAGCGGATTCATGGTCGGCGAACTCCCTCAGTGGCCAGAAGCGGTGGCTTAGCCCCCCAGAAGCAAGCAAAACGACTCGCCTATCGGACTCTTCGATGGCCTGCGCTATAAGAGTGCCGAATAGAAGGAAATCTTCTGGAGTCGCTGTTTGGCATACCCCTGCAGAGATCCACTTTTCGTCACGTTGGAGGAACCCAAGAAGATTGATGGTCGGATAGTGGGTCGGGAGGTATGGGTCGTCACTAGCTAGGACCCATGTGTCATCGCGTCCAGAAGCCAGGGACTCAATCAAACGAGCCAGATCAGGATCACCTGGCATGTCATAGGGGACTTGGGACATCCCTCGTGGTAGTTCGTCAGAAGTAAATTTGCCTGTGCGCCGCTTGTGGGAAGTGATCACATGCTCCACGGTCGTAAACCAGTGCGTATCAAATACGACAACGGTGTCGGGCACCAAACGATCCAAGCACTCAGCTCTTAAGCGGTGGAGTCCCGCTACCAACGAAAAATCCTTGCCGTCGTTGAGCTCTCTTCGGAGATCTTCCGGCATGACAATCGGGGGAACGTGCGAGACAACAGCCGCTCCTACGATCTCACCCATCGTTTGGACTTGGCATTTTAGTTGCAGTTAAGTCACGCATCATAAGAACCTTAATCATTTGGATCCAAATGAATCAACCTCGTGGACTACCAGCAAGGCCGTCCAGCACAGCGGCCACCTCAGCGACATCGGTCTCCGGGTTGATGAAGCAGAAGCGAAGTACGGGCTGGTCCCGCCAGCGAGTGGGCACACACAGAACGATCCCGGCCTTCGCATTACGCAACGACCATGCCTCATAGTCGGCCATGTCCCAACCCACGCGCTCGAACAGCACAATCGAAAGATCGGGTTCCATCACTAACCGAAGGTGGGAACGTGTCTGGATTTCATCAGCCACGGCCCGCGTCGTTGACAACACCTTCTCTACGGCGTCGCAATACCGATCCGTCCCATAGGTGGCCAGAGAGAACCAGAACGGTAGACCCCGCGCTCGTCGGGTTAGATGAACCGCGAAATCAGCGGGGTTCCAAACATCGCGATCAACCCCGTCCAAGTAGGTAGCGAACTGGGAATGTGCGGCCGCGCCGTGCTCTGGTTCGCGGTATACCAGCGCACAGCAGTCGAAAGGAGCAAACAGCCACTTGTGAGGGTCAACAACGAACGAATCGGCGCGCTCCATCCCAACAAACAGCGGAGCCACAGAAGGAGCCACCAACGCGGCCGCACCGTAAGCGCCGTCTACGTGCATCCATAGGCCGTGAGTTTGGCATACCTCCGCTACACCGGCCAGATCATCTACCACCCCAGCATTAGTAGTTCCAGACGAGACCACCACGGCAAACACCCCCGAGGCCAATGGATCATCACTAACTTCCTCTAGTGCTTCTGTGAGCGCGTGACCAGTCATTCGGCCCCGTTCATCGCTAGGTACGTTTAGTACTTCACAATCCATGACCGTTGCTGCAGCCCGAACCGAACTGTGGGCGTCGCCTGTAGCTGCAAAGCGCCACCGTGACGGGACCGCGTCTAGGCGAGATCGAGCCCGTTCGCGGCCAGCCACAAGCGCGCTCAGATTTCCCATGGTTGCCCCAGCCACGAAACAGCCTCCAGCCGTGTCAGGCCATCGAGCCAACGCCGCCAACCACCTCAGTGCTTGATTTTCTGCCGCAATGGCCCCGGCTCCAGCTTCCCAAGTACCCGCGAAGATCTCAGCCGCACTTACCGCCAAGTCGAAGACGAGAGCTGCCTCAGTTGGCGCAGCGGGCACGAAGGCCAAGTTCATGGGGTTGTCTTGTGCTCTGGTGGCTGGGACGATCACCTCGGTGAACAGCCGTAGCGCTTCGGAACCACCAATCCCATCTGGCACAACCGTTTCACCTAGAGCATTGGCCAGATCTTCCGCCGGGAGCGCCCCAGACCGAGGGTCCCTACCCTCAGCTAAACGAAGCAGACTCCAGTCCGTAACTGACCGAAGCAGGTCTTCGTCATGATTCCAAAATCGCTTACTAGTCACCGGTTATCGAGGTCCTCAGTGGTCTGCAGGACCTTGCGGAGAAGCCGGGCCAAGGTTGCGATCTCCTCATCAGAAAGATCTCCAGTAACTAACGCCTCCTCGCGATTGAAAGCAGGCATGACCTCGTCAACCACTTGAGTTCCGGCAGCGGTTAGTGCTACTTCAACACGACGGCGATCTCCGGGGACGGCTCTCCGCTCGGCTAAGCCTTTGCGTTCGAGAGTATTGAGCACGCCGGTAAGCGTGCCGCCAGAAATCCCGGCCTCAATGGCCAGAGAATGAGATTCCTGGGATCCCCAGATCCGGACCACGAACAGAACAACGAAAGCACTCCACGAAAGTTGGTGGCGATGGAGTACACGGCGTTCCATATGGTTCCGAACCGCTGTGGCGGCGCGAAATACATTGGATACAGCCGCCAGCGATAACAGGTCAAGATCGAGTTTCTCCATCCGGTCACGAATTAAATGTTCTGCTTCGACCAGTTCCTCATCACCTGCGGCAAAGGCTCGGGGCATACGGAGACACTACTATTTAGTGCCGAACGATCTACCCAACGGATTGCCTCAAGAACGGCTCACTGGCAATAATCGTTCTAACAACAATTTAACGACAGCACGAAAGAGGCCGACCAATGGGAACAGACGAGTACCGGAGAGTCCGGGTCTTATGGCCCGACCACTTGAATCTGGCTCGCGGCAAGTACCTGCCCTACCGCCTTGCCGATCGAGGTACCCGCCATTGCCTTTCCGTCTTCTCTCTTGAGTACGACCGCGACATGGGTC
>CAWVUB010000070.1:0-12311 GCA_963933065.1 uncultured Acidimicrobiaceae bacterium
TGGACCTCATAATCATCCGTCACGCCCTCCCCGAGGCCGAGGTCCGCGATGATGGCCCGGCTGACCCACCACTATCACCTCTCGGTCTCCGTCAGGCTGAGGCGACGGCCGACTTCCTGGCCGGCGAAACTGTCGACGCCATCGTCACCAGCACCATGCTCCGGGCCATCGAGACCGGGCGCCCGCTGGCCGAACGCCTCGACATGAGACCCGAACGACTCGATGCGTTGAAAGAAGCCGACCACCAACGGGCCAACTACACGCCCATGGAAGATATGGACGAGGACCACGAGGTCATCCGGGAATTCCTCGAGGACCCACTCCTCATGTTCTCCGACGGCTACGAACCCTTCCGCGATCGGATACGCGCTGCCTTCGATGCCATCGTCTCCAACCACGGTGGACAAGTGGTAGCCGTGTACTGCCACAGCATGGTGGCCAGCGTCTACCTGCAGACCGTGCTCGGGCACGACGACCCGTTCGCCCTCATCAGCGACTACTGCGGAATCTCAAGGGTGACCGCTTCGTCGACCGGCATCCGAACGCTTCGGAGCGTCAACGAAACTGCGCATCTCCGACACCTGTAACCGCTGTCAACACAGGCATCTCCAGCAACCTGCCTGTTCACCCATTAAGTAAATGTTATTCAACGAAGTCAATTCAATTCATTAAACATTCAACGGTGAGCAGCCGTTCGGATAATCGCCTTCTCGGCAGTTGGGCCATTTGGTCCCCCCAGGCACCGAAACCGAACCCCCCCCCACCGGGTAGGAGGGCTTTCGCCTAGAAACTATAAGGAGCCGGCCAAAGACCGGGCCGGCTCCTTTAGTACCCCGTACGGGATTCGAACCCGTGCTACCAGATTGAGAATCTGGCGTCCTAGGCCTCTAGACGAACGGGGCCAGAGCCGTCCGACGCAACCGATCCGGGGATCGGAACCGTCAAGGCGGCGGTCATTGTAGCGACGACGTCAGACGCCGCCTCTTGCTCGGGGGGGAGGACTCGAACCCCCAACGACTGGACCAGAACCAGCTGTGTTGCCAATTACACCACCCCCGAAGGTGGGCCCCAAAGGGCTCATTAAGCGTAACGGCGCACCTACGGTGACCAACACAATGAAATCATGCAAGGAATCAGGCGGGTTAGAGCCGTTCTCTCGCCCTAGCAATACGCCGTAGCACCTCGTCTCGCTTCATGCACTTGGCCATCGTCTCGAACAAAGGTGGCCCAACCGTCCGACCGGTCACGGCCACCCGAAGCGGTGCCTGAGCTTTGCCTAGCTTCAGTCCTAGTGACTCACCGACCGCAGCCACTGCGGCAAGCAATGACTCGGTAGTCCACGCGCAGTCAACCAACGCGATTCCTGCTCCGTCAAGCATGGCGGCAGCCGATGGGCCCTTGACCATGGTCTTCTCCCAAGAATCTGGGTCGTCTACCGGATCATCCATGAAGAGAAAGTCCACGAACCGTGGCGTGTCACCCATGGTGCGGAGTTTCTCTTGCACCAAATCGACCATGGTTGAGAACTGCTCCGTGTCGAAGCGTTCGGCTGGCCACGGCGCACCCGCACCCACCCACGGCGCTACCCGCTCCAGGAACTCCGACTTCGGCAGCGCCCGCAGGTGCGTGGCGTTTACATGTTCAAGTTTTTTTAGGTCAAAAAAAGCGGGGGCCTTGTTGACGTCCTCGATCCGAAAGAGTTCGACGATCTCATCAAGAGGGCGTATCTCCAAGTCATCTGGCGGCCCCCACCCGAGTAGAGCCAGATAATTAACCATGGCCTCCGGCAGGTAGCCACGGTCCCGGTAGTCGCTGATTGATACGTCATCTCGCCGTTTGGAGAGCTTCTTGCGCTGCTCGTTCACCAGGAGGGGAAGATGGGCATATGTAGGGTGGGGCGCACCGATGGCATCCAACAAAAGGAGGACCTTGGGCACTCCTGATAGGAGGTCTTCACCGCGGATTGCGTGCGTGATACCCATATCGGCGTCATCCACTGCGTTTGCCAGTAGGAACATTGGTGACCCGTTGGACCGCCATATGACAAAGTCTTCGAGATCATCAGTATCGAAGGAGACGTCGCCGCGCACCACATCGGTGAACGTCATGGCCTTTGCTACCGGCATTCGAAACCGGACAGCCAAACCCTCGATCAGGGTGGAGCCACTAACTTCCTGATTGTCAACATCGCAAAGGTAGGCCAGGCCACGTCCGAGTAGGTCTTCGACTACTTCGCGGTGACGATCTCTCCGTTCAGACTGGAAGTACGGTCCCTCATCCCAGTCCAGGCCCAACCATTCCAGTTCGGCTATCAAACTCTCGGTCAAATCACTGCGATTGCGCTCAGCGTCGGTGTCCTCGATTCGCAGTACGAAGGTTCCGCCTACGGATCGGGCGTACAGCCAGTTGAACAAAGCCGTCCGGGCACTGCCCACGTGCAGGAAACCAGTGGGCGAGGGGGCAAAGCGAACTCGAGATATCACCCTGAAAGACTACAGGCGGGCAACTGGTGGGGCCTGTGGTCAGATGGTGCCGAGGATGGTGCGGCGAATAATTCCAGCCACGGTTTCCACTAGCACTTCGTGAGAGACGCCCCACCGCTCGAGGCCGTGCTGGTGGTTAGCCACGTGAGCCAACATCCCGACAACCACGCCCGCCGAAGCCATCGGGTCACCGGGAATATTCCGCTCTCTGGCCAGATCCATCAACGCTGCGGTAGCGCCGGCCAACAGATGGGTTCGAATTTCTCTGAATCGGAGGTCACCCTCCATTGAAGCGAGGTCAAGCACCCGAAGTACCGGTTTGTGGAGGGTCCAGAACTCAAGCATTCCGCCAGCCACTATTTGGGCGGCGCCATCGGGGTCGCCCACCCAGTCGCGGTTGGTGATGAGTTTGGACAAATCGTCGTACCAAGCATCACCTAGGGTGGAGGCCATAGCCAGCATTGCCGACTCGACGTCCGGGAAGTACTGGTAGAAGGTGGCAGGTGAGGTTCCAGCCTCTCGAGCGATATCGACCACCTTGAGATCTCGGTAGGCAACTGTGCCCAGCAGCGTGCCTGTGGCGTCCAGCATGCGTTGACGAGTTGCCAAACCCCGACGGCCGGGAACTCGACCGTCTGATGCCCGGAGGCCCGGATCCTTGACCTCTGTCACGGTCTCAAACTTTCTCTTTCTCGACTCACGAACCTAATGGTAGGCCGGATTTTGCGTCTGCTGCTCCGTCAGGAAATGGCGTCACCTTTGTCTGAATTAGCCACCCACCTCGCTGTTCCAGCCAGTGAGAGATCCAGGAGCGCACCCACTCCGTCCATTAGCGCAGCCTGAACGGCTACGGCAGCCAGTAAGCCAGTAAGCGGGTCAGCCACCGCGTCAGCAACGAACCCAGGTGGGCTGTTGAGGATCAGCCCGCCGGATACAGCAGCGTCATCACCAAAGGCCACGCCCCCAGACCTTGGGCCAGTTCGTCCGTAACCAGTGATCGAAGCCCACACCGCTCCCCGCTCTACTTCAACAAGGGCCTCTAGTCCCCACTGGGACAGCGCCCGTGGTCGACTGGCCTCCAGCACCACGTCCGCCGTGTTCACTAAGGACCTGATCTCATCGCGCCCCTGGCTCGTCAAAGGGTCTACAACAACTTCCTCCTTTCCCGCGTTGAGTTCGGAAAAAAAACTTGCCGTACCACGCCGAGCCCCATCAAGACGATGCACGCTTTCTACCTTTACGACCCGACATCCGACTCGACTAAGCAGACTCCCGCACAAAGGGGCCGCCCACAATGAACCGAACTCCACTACGACCGGTGGATCACCCATACTCAGGTTTCTTGGGTGGCTAGGTCCAGCGGTCACTACCAGCGGACAATCAGGAGCGGTGCCCGGAACGCCCAAAGGTAAACCCAGCAGGTCCGCCATCTCCACCAGTTCTGCACTAGATCTTTTAGCCAGGACTCGGAGCACCACCGACCAGTCGCTGGGTCCCAGAGCCGGGCCTATAGAAGCCAGTTTCAACAGAGCCGGAAGTGAAGCCAAGTCCTCGGGACGAGCAAGGTTTAGACACACCAAGCCATCAGCCGCTTCAACCAGATGAGCGTCTCCTCCCACCGAGGTAGAACCACGACGACTCAGCCCAGCTGCCGCCGCACGTGCTCCCACCATGTCCGGTCCGTTTACCGGAGGTCCACCGGAACCATGCCATGCCGAGGCCAGTAAATCGATGCCATGGACTAAGCCGGTAGGAGCCGGGCGGGGCGGACCGTCAACTGGGCCACTCAACCCAGCAGCCATCGACTCATCCCAGAGACGAACCGCCACTGCTGGATGGGTAGCTTTCGGCGGTTCGCCTGTCCAACGCAATACCTCGGTTAATCCGGGGGTTGGAATGGGATGAGACACTCGTACAACGCTACCCAGCAGTACTAGGGCACCCAGACGAAGGGATGGCCTAAGGTCCGTTCGATCGACAATGATCTGAGGTACCGAAGGTTGGCCTTCCGACCTAAAGACGTCTAGGAGTCGTTATGCCTGAACTCAAGCCCGGAAATCGTTTCGCCAGCAGCGTTTGTACCACCGAGGTCATCATCGTCAAAGGAGTCGGCAACGCCGACCTGTGCTGCGGAGGCGCCACAATGGAGGCTCCGGGTACGCCTCAAGACGATCGAAAACCCTCAGCTCGAGCGGCAGAGGGAACCCAGATGGGCAAGCGTTACGTCGATGCTGCTGAAACAATCGAAGTGTTGTGCGTCAAACCCGGTGACGGATCTCTCTCCATCGACAACGAGCCGCTAAACCTCAAGGAAGCTAAGCCACTCCCCGCCTCGGACTAAACCGACCACACCGGGAGACTCTCTAGTGAACATCATGATGCTGCTGGAAATGGCAGCAAGTGGCTTCGGAGAACGAATCGCCATCGGATCCCATAGTGGAGGCCTGACCTTTCAGCAGTTGTATGACCGGGCGGGTGCCGCAGCCGACCGATTCCGGGCCGACGGGGCAACCGCAGTAGCCATGGTCGACATATCGTCAGTTGCCCTGCCCATTTCACTATTTGGCGCGGCTTGGGCCAACCTGCCTTTTGTCCCATTGAACTACCGGTTGACCGACGACGAACTATCTCGACAGGGAGCGCGTATCGCTCCCGCTATTGCCATAGTGGATCCCAACGCGACAGGTCGACTCGACGGCCTCGATGGCGTGGATGTCCTGGATCGTAACGATTTGCTCGATTCATTAGTCGATGCCCCCATCCCGGTCCCCGGATGGGAAATGCTTGGTGAGGGAACTGCCATCTTGCTGTTCACCAGTGGGACCACCGGTGAACCGAAGGCCGCTGTGCTTCGCCACCGACACCTCGTCTCTTACGTTCTTGGGTCAGTGGAGTTCATGGGTGCAGGTGAGAACGAGGCCGCTCTGGTGAGCGTTCCGCCCTACCACGTCGCAGGCATGGCGGCCATCTTGTCCAACGTCTACGCCGGCCGCCGGATCGTTCAACTGCCAGTATTCGATGCTGCTGTTTGGGTCGACCTCGTTCGTGTCGAGGAGATCACCAGCGCCATGGTGGTACCTACCATGTTGGCCCAGATCGTGGAGTATCTCAACGATGAGGGCCCGAGCGGCATAGGACTCCCCAGTCTGCAAACGTTGTCTTACGGTGGAGGAAAAATGCCTCGACCGACAATTGAACGGGCGCTCCAGTTGCTGGAACATACCGATTTCGTAAACGCTTATGGATTGACTGAGACCAGTTCCACGGTGGCACTGCTCGGCCCCGCTGATCACCGCGATGCCCTAGCGAGCGACGACATATCTGTTCGGGCGCGGCTCGGATCCGCAGGACGGCCACTCCCGAACATAGAAGTTTCAATTCGCGATGAGACCGGCTCCGAGGTGACAGCGGGATCCTCAGGGGAGGTCTGGGTTAGAGGCGATCAGGTCTCCGGTGAGTATGACGGCATGCCCTCTCAACTGACCGTCGCGGGTTGGTTCCCCACTCGCGACGGTGGATGGATTGACGACGCTGGCTTTCTCCATGTGACCGGACGGATAGATGACGTGATCGTAAAGGGCGGCCAAAATATCTCACCCGGCGAGATCGAAGATGTGCTTGCCAGCCACCCTGAAGTTGCTGCTGCCGCAGCCATTGGACTACCAGATACCCATTGGGGTGAACGCATAGTTGCCGTTGTAGTGCGAGTTTACGAATCTCAAGTCACTGCGGAAGACCTCCAAGAGGCCGTACGGGCAGAGTTGCGGTCCAACCGCACCCCCGACCACGTGGAGTTCGTAGATGCTCTTCCCTACGGTGATACCGGAAAACTACTGCGGCGGGTCCTGAGAGCTGACCTGGCCCACCTCGGGGACGGTTCCACACGGTGAACAGATTGATCGAAATCCTGTCCGCAGACGAGGCCGCTACTCAACTTTCCTCAGTTACAGCCGATTTGGACCTAGGTGTCTTGCGGGGCAGCCCGGTAATAGTGGTTGACGACGCCGATCACCTGTCACCTAGTGTCGCCTCTCTGCTGGCTGACCTCCCTCTGGTATCAGTAGGAATCGCTCCACCTGGAACCGCTCCAACCTTCGATGTCCTCGTCAACGACGCCGAGTCAGCAGCCTCCGTGGTCGACGGCGTGACGTCCAATCCGACTGCGGCAGTGACCTGCTGCCAAGTGCTCCGTAATGGGCCGTGTCAATCCACCTCCACCGGGCTTCTCCTGGAGAGCACTGCCTATGGGACCCTCCAAAGTGGGTCCGAGTTCAGCCGCTGGCTGACCCGACGCGAATACCGGATCCGACCTGAAGAAACCGAGCCACCCGTTTTAGTCAACGCCACAGATAAGGCGGTACAGCTGACATTAAACCGACCACGCACCTGCAATGCGTGGTCAGCAGCAATGCGCGACGCCCTAGTCGAGGTGTTGCGTTCGCTGGCCAGCCCAGGTGACAGCCGTGCCATACATCTGAGGGGCAACGGTGCAGTGTTTTGCAGCGGCGGGGATCTAGTTGAGTTTGGGACTGTCGAGGATGCTTCCATGGGTCACCTAATCCGCTCATCAGCCAATGCTGCCCCGTGGCTGGACCGCCTTTCCAACCGCCTCACGGTGACCGTCCACGGTCCATCAGTGGGTGCGGGGGTGGAATTAGCGGCCTTCGCTGGGCACATCGAGGCCACCGGAGATGCCAGCTTCCAACTTCCAGAGATCTCCATGGGCCTGATCCCAGGCGCAGGGGGCACAGTCAGCCTGCCTCGTCGAATCGGTCGTCAGAAAACAGCTTGGTTGTGTCTTACCGGTACCACCATCGACGTCGCGACAGCACTCAACTGGGGCCTCATTGACGCCGTCTCGGGTTAGAGCCGTTCGATGATCGTGACGTTGGCCTGACCGCCACCCTCACACATTGTCTGAAAGCCGTAGCGACCACCGGTTCGTTCCAACTCATACAAGAGGGTGGTCATCAACTTTGCTCCACTACATCCCAATGGATGCCCCAAGGCGATAGCCCCACCATTCACATTCACCTTCTCGTGGGCAATACCGTGCTCATACATCCACGCCATGGGAACTGGGGCAAATGCCTCGTTGCACTCGAATAGGTCAAAGTCTTCAACCACCATGCCGGTCCGCTCAAGTGCGTAAGTAGTCGCTGCGATAGGGCCAGTCAGCATGTAGATCGGGTCATCTCCCCGGACGCTCATGTGGTGAATGCGGGCCCGCGGTGTGAGGCTGTGATCCACCAGAGCCTGCTCAGACGCCAACAGCAGGGCGGCCGCGCCATCACTCACCTGACTTGCCAATGCTGCGGTGATACGCCCACCCTCAGTCAGTGGGTCCAGTTGGGCCATTTTCTCAAGGCTGCTCCCTCGGCGGGGGCCCTCATCGGTCTCAACGCCGGCAAGAGCAACAATCTCTGAATTAAAACGGCCATTGTCAATAGCCCGGATTGCACGCTCATGACTCTCTAGAGCGAAGGCCTCCATATCCTCACGGGAGAAGTCCCATTTCTCAGCAATCAACTCAGCGCCTCGGAATTGGGATACCTCCTGACTGCCGTAACGATTTACCCAACCTGTCGAGCCGCTGAATGGATCCTCATGGCCAAACGGCTTGGCCGCCTCTAGAGCCAGACCTATCGGAATCATGCTCATGTTCTGCACGCCGCCGGCAATTACCATGTCCTGAACACCTGCCATGACGCCCATCGCTGCAAAGCTGATGGCCTGCTGACCCGAGCCGCACTGCCGATCAATAGTTGTACCGGGGATCGCCTCAGGCAACCCGGCAGCCAGCCATGCCGTTCGAGCGATATCGCCGGCCTGCGGGCCGAGGTTGTCTAGGCACCCCATAACCACGTCATCGATGGCCATCGGATCCACGTCATTGCGTGTCAGGATCTCAGTGATCACATGGGCACCCAGGTCGGCGGGGTGCACCTGCGAAAGCCCACCACCTTTCTTCCCGGTAGGGGTGCGGACTGCGTCAACAATGTAGGCCTCAGTCATGGGGGACCTCCTAAGGTCTCTGACAAAACGTTATGTGAACGTGGCTTCCAGCAACTCGATCGGCCTAGCGGGGTTCTCGGGGTAGACCCAATACCCGCTCACCGATTACGTTTCGCTGAATTTGGTTCGAGCCGGCGTAGATGGTGTGGGATCGACTGTAGAGGAATGTTCGTTGCATGCCATCCAGTCGGTAATTGATGCCTAGTGGATCATCGAGGGGTGGGGTGCCATCGACGCTAATCATCCCGCTGGCTCCACGCACCTGCATTCCCAACTCGCCGAGCCGTCGGTGCCACGAAGCCCAATAGAGTTTTCCTATCGACGTCTCGGGGCCCGGTACCCCGTCAGCGGCTAGCGCAGTGAGCATTCGGAGTTGGTTGTAGCGGAGAATCTCCAACTCAATCCAAGCGCGCATCAAGTTTTGGCGCAGCAAAGGATCGTCAATCGATCCGTTGGATCGGGCGAGGCCCACGAGCGTGTCCAGTTCCTGCCGGTACCCGATCTGTTGCCCGAGGGTGGAAGCCCCGCGCTCAAATCCAAGGGTGCCCATAGCCACCGACCAACCACCACCTACCTCGCCGACCACCATGTCAGCGTCAGTCGTTGCCTCATCGAAAAATAGTTCGTTGAATTCAGTGCCACCAGTTACCTGCACTATCGGACGCACCTCTACCCCCGGCTGCTCCATGGGTACGAGCAGGTAGGAAAGTCCAGCGTGGCGTTCTGCGGTCGGGTCAGTCCGGCACACCACGAAAGCCCACTGGGCGAATTGGGCGAGCGAGGTCCAAACTTTCTGACCGCTAACCAGCCAACGGCCAGCATCAAGGTGAGCACGTGTCGAGACGTTGGCAAGATCTGAACCGGCATTGGGCTCGGAGTACCCCTGGCACCAATGCTCAGAACCGGTGAGGATCGGGGAAATGAAGCGTGACTGTTGAGCCTCAGTGCCGTATGCAACCAAAGTGGGGCCAAGCAAGGTCAAGCCAATATTGGGGATCCGGCCGGGTGCTCGGGCCTCAACGTAGGTCTGGTGGAACACCACCTGTTCGGCCAGCGAAGCATCGCGACCGCCTAGTTTCTTCGGGTAGTCGAGCCCCAGCCAGCCACCTGTAGCCAACTCGCGTTCCCAGTTGAATAGCCGCTCGGGAGCGACATCATCTCGGCCAGGACCTCCCCTGCCTCGTAGATCGGCGAAGTCGCCCACTAGGTGTTCTTCAAGCCAAGTACGCACCTCTTCGGCGAATGCCTCTTCAGCCGAAGTACGGGCAAATTCCACCGCGCCGACGGTACTCCACCTGTCTGCTGCTCTGACGGTCTATCAGATCACCAGGCTGGCCAGCCGGGTGCAAATCCCATCTAACCGGTCTGCGCATCGCTTGTAGGAATCCTCTGGTTCACCTAGCGGATCAGCCAACTCGTCGGCCACCCGACCGGCGGTGAAATGTCCGCCGCGCGCCCCGTCCAACGACCGGATCCAATCAACTAAAGAACGGTCACCACGAGGGCCGACCTGCCCACCGAGCCGCACCACCTCTCCAACCAAGAAAGTCCGCGACCGGGCCGTGGGGTCAAGTGTGCAGATGGTCGCCTCATGAAGACGGGTCATAACGACTATCAGGTCAGCGCCCACAACCAGCCCAGCAGTAAGAGGTGAGCTCATGTGCTCCGAAAGATCGATACCACTAGAGCTAAGTACCTCAACGGCAGTCGAAGTTGCCCTATTTCTACCTTCAACCATAGTTCCGGCCGAGGCAACTACCGGAAAATCACCGCCGCGCTCAACCAGACGGGCGCGCAGCAGGACTTCAGCCATTGGCGACCTACAGGTGTTCCCAGTGCACACAAAAAGAATCACCTAAACGACGGTACCGTGCCGGCCCACGTGGGACTGATAGATCCGATCCGCGTAGGTTCACCTCGAACCTGATTGCGGGTTCTGATCCTAAGAAAGATGGACGAAGATGACCGACACGGATCCAACCGAAGCAGTGGGCCCCATGCGCGGCGTGAAGGTTGTCGAACTAGGCGTGTGGGTAGCCGGCCCAGCAACAGCCGGCGTTCTCGCCGACTGGGGTGCTGACGTGGTCAAGATCGAACCACCGACAGGGGACCCATGTCGTCAGTTCCAGCGGATGCTGGGTGGTGACATGCCAACCAACCCAATATTTGAAATGGATAACCGCTCCAAGCGGAGCATCGCTGTAGACCTAGGCACTGATGACGGTCTCGCTATCGCCCTCGATTTGCTGGCCGATGCCGACGTTTTCATAACTAACTTGCGGGTTGGAGCGCTGGCAAGACTAGGCATTGACTACCCATCTATCGCTAGCCGATTCCCTCGTCTGGTGTACTGCCAGATCACCGGATACGGCAGCGACGGTGAGGATGCCGACCGCGCCGCCTACGACGTCGGGGCCTTCTGGGCGCGTTCTGGATTGGCATCGCTACTTACTCCTCCCGGTGGGGACCCACCGTTCCAACGAGGGGGGATGGGAGATCACTCCACTGCACTAGCTGCTGCTGCTGCCGTGTCAGCCGCGCTGTTCGAGAGAGAGCGATATGGCCAAGGCCAGCTGGTAGAGACCTCGCTAATTCGCCAGGGGGCCTACACAATCAGTTTCGATCTCAACTTGTTGCTCATGTGGGGCACAACTCTCGATATCGGTGATCGAGCGTCAATGGGCAACCCAGCCATGAACAATTACACAGCCAGATGTGGTCGACGATTCTGGATTGTCGGACTGGAGGGTGAGCGCCACTGGCCGCCGCTAGCCCGTGCGGTAGGCCATTCTGAATGGCTGAACGACGACCGGTTCGCTCACCCCCGGCAACGGGCCGCCAACTCCCGTGAGCTCATAAGCATGCTGGACGAGATCTTTGCTACCCGCACATTGAAGGAGTGGTCTGAAGTGTTCAGCACCGAACCCGACTTCTTTTGGGCCCCCGTGAATACACCGGAAGAGCTGCTGACCGATTCAGCCTTCCACGGCTCGGGCGCCTTACTAGAAGTGCCAGACCAAGTGTCGACCACCACCATGGTGGCCACACCAGTCGATTTCCGAGGTACTCCATGTACCGCCCGGTCACTGGCCCCAACGATCGGTGAGCACACTCGCGAGGTGCTAACCGGTATCGGCCGGCCTGAGGTCGAGATCAACGCTTTAGTGGCTTCAGGAACGGTGGTCGAGTCGATCTAACCGACAGGAAGAGCAGCGATCGTTGCCTGCAAAGCCTCTAGATCGACGGAACGGGCCTCCCCACTCGACAGGACAATAGGAGCAAAGATCCAGTAGCCGTGTATCTGCTCCTCATGATGGATCACCTCTACTGGCACCCCAGCCGATCGGAGCACCTCGGCGTAGGCCAACCCCTCATCTCGTAGAGGGTCAAATCCAGCCACGACGACAGTTGCGGGTGGGAGATCCGCATGGTGTAGAGCACGAATCGGAGCAACTAGGGGTTCGGAGGTGAGGTCCTTACCTCCGGCAAGGTTTTCGGCAAACCAGCGCATGGTTGCCAATTCTAAAAAATATCCTGTTCCGTTCTCCTCTAGTGAGAGCCAGCTTCCTGAGTCATAATCAAAGTCGGTAGCCGGATAGATCAGAAACTGGTGTGCAATGCTCGGCCCACTCCGGTCCCGTGCCAGCAGCGAAAGGACTGCACTTAGGTTGCCACCGGCGCTGTCGCCGGCCACCACTATTCGCCCAGGGTCAATCCCAAGTTCTTCTGAACGCTCAGATACCCAGCAGAGGGCCGCCCAGGCGTCGTCGACAGCCGCCGGAAAAGGAAACTCGGGGGCCAGCCGGTACTCGA
>CAWVUB010000071.1:0-12172 GCA_963933065.1 uncultured Acidimicrobiaceae bacterium
CCATCCGCCGATCCACAATGAGGCGTCATTACCCGGTGCGAAGAATACGGTTTCCACTGCGGCGAGATGCTCTTCAGGCGACACTGTGATGTCAAACACTTTGTGAAGAGCCGCAATGTGGTCAGGTGCTGCCGGAACTCTCCCACCACAAGCGAGGAGCACGATACTTTCGACCAGATCTGGGTGCAGCGTCGCAACCAGCCGTACGATCCGATTGCCGAAGGCATGACCGATCAGTGTTGCAGGACCAATTCCGAAGGCTTCAATCACTGCTGCAAGGTCTTCTGCTAGGTCGCCCATAGAGATGCCCTCAAGTGATCCTGTGCTACCCCCGATGCCTCGAGGCTCGGGGGCGACCGTCTGATAGCCCTGCACCGAGAGGCTCTGTCCTACCTGTTGGAAGTCCATAGCACCACGACCCATCGACGGGACTACTACCACTACCGGCCCGTCACCAATCGAGTGGACCTCGATTGGCCCAGCAATTCCCGCCAGCGAGACTGTCGACCAACCATGCCCACTACCCGGCATTGGACTGCGGCTCCCCGAAAGCGTCTGCGGCAGGACCATCATTAGACACGCCGTCGATTATGCCATTGGACAGCGGTAACGAAGTAACCGATTCAATAGTCGAGATTGCACCCCATCCCACGAAGCAATCGCACGATGGAAGTAATTAACTCTCAGGCATTTCTAGCGCTTCGGCCCAGACAGCAAGTAGTCAAGTGCACCAATTGTGGTGATTCAACCGTTTCGTCCACACCATCCTCACTAATTCAACTTGCCGGTAACCAGATCGCTTAAACACTCTGTCCTTTGTACATACTGCATGGGTGCGAAGATCTGCAGCCTCCATAGCGGCAATCCTTCTGCTGACGTCCTGTGGAGCGAGTCCGCCAACAGAACTAAACGGCGCAACAACTGCCACCACAAACCCCACCACCAGCACTGCCCCGGCAACTACAACTCCAACACCCACCAGCACTGCCCCGGCAACTACAACTCCAACGCCGACTCCAACCACCTCTGCAGTCCCAAAAACTGATTGGACAGCCATCTTCGAAGCAGTCATTGACGACTGGCAGTCCAAGGGGGTCCCGGTCATTCCTGGCGTAAGTGTCGCCGTGCTGCTCCCAGACGGCACCGAGGTTCTCGTTGCGCGGGGTGTAGCCGATCTCGTAGCTGAAACCCCGATCACTACTGGGGACTACTTTCGTATCGGCTCTATTTCCAAGACCATTACGTCAGTCGTGCTTCTCCAGTTGGTAGCCGAAGGGCTTGTCACCCTCGATGAGCCAGCAGCCACGTACGTCGGTGACCTCCTGGACGGCTACACCCTCGACGGCATCGAATACGGGGACTTAGTCACGGTACGTCAACTCCTAAACCACACCGACGGCTTCGCTGAGTACGCATACGACCTCGGCTTCTACCTGCAGACCTCAGAGCGCTTGGACCAGGAGTACGAGCCTAGAGAAATCATCGAATGGGCTATCTCGAAGGGACCCCAATACCCTCCCGGAACTGCTTACGCCTACAACACAGTCGGCCACGTCGTAGTCGGATTAGTGATTGAGGCCGTGACCGGGCAACCCGCTCACCAGGTCTTCCGGGAAAGAATTTTTGACCCACTAGATCTCAATGCCATCTTCCTCCCTCCAGCGGAAGACCCTCCCCAACCGGTCGTTCACGGCTACGCCGCCACCACTCTCAAGGCTGCACTTGACCTAATTCCAGCCACGGCCGCCTATCCCAGCGCCAAGGTAGACGAGGTCTACGACATCTCCGTCATTCCCCAGGAAGCACTGCGCTCCTCCGGATGGACAGGCGGTGGATTCGAAGCCCAGGCAAGTGACGTAGCGCACATATTTCGAGCCATGTTCGACGGCTCGCTACTCGATGAGAATACGCTCGCCAAGTTTCTGACGACCAGCGAATTCAGCAACTACGCCCTCGGCATCAGCGTTGGTGAAGCCGACGTAAACACCGCGAGTACCGCAGTCGAGTTGTCCAAGGGAGCCGTTTCTTATTCTCACGGTGGTGGAGTGCCAGGCTTCCGCAGCCACGCCGCCTACTACCCGGAACTCGACGTGGCACTGGCTATCTCGACCAATGTGCTTCCAGCTGAACCTGATGTCGGTGTACTCGCCGACGCGATTATCGCCGCCATTACTGCGACGATGAAAACTTCCGCTCAAGACAACTGCCAATCTTGCACCACACCTTCAACTACCACTGGTTCTAGAGCGCCAGCAGATCTTGAATCATTCCTAGTCCAAGGCCCCTGGGCGGTCGGCGTCCGCACTTTGCAATTGGACGACCGGCCAGTGGAGGTCTGGTATCCAGTCGAACCAACCGCAGTTGCAGGAGATTCCACAGAAGTTGTTAACAGCATCGATCTGATCTCCGAAATTCTTCGTCCCCTTATTCCTGGAGACTTAGGTGGCACGGTGGATACCGGTGCCTACAGAAACGCTCCTATAGCGACTAGTGGAGGACGCTTTCCCGTCGCTTCCTACAGCCATGGCAGTCCCGGTTACCGGCAGGCAGCCACATTCCTCACCGCTCATCTGGCTAGTCACGGGATTGTGACTTTCGCCGTGGAACATCTCGGTCGGAGCCTTTCGACACTCTTGACGCCCTTAGCCGGAGCCGACACACCAGTTGATGACGTAGCTGATCTTCTCGATGCGCTCGACCTAGTTGCTTCCGAAGGAGAACTTGGCCCAGTCGTCGATAGTTCACAGATGGTGGTCATTGGACATTCGGCAGGCGCAAGAACGGCGGCTCTAGCCACTTCAGACAAAAGGGTGGTCGGAGTGGTCCTGCTAGCGGGGGTGCCTCAAAAACTCGAATCTGACCAGCCCGTATTGATGGTGGTTTTCGAAAATGACTCAGTGGTAAACCCTTCTGACAACTGGGCTCTTCACCAATCACTGGACAACTCGACCTTTGTGAATGTCGCTGAGACTGGTCATGCTGCCCCGACTGATGCCTGTGCATTGATCCAAGATCGCGGAGGCCTGACCGAACTTCGAGAAGCCCTTGGTGAAAAAATAGTTAGGGCCGGCGAGAACGGCTGTCTGCCAGAAGATGCTGATGCCCGAGCCGTTCAAGACCTATTGCAGATACTCGTCACCAGTTTCGTTTCCGACATGATGGGTCTCACGAAAGAGCCTGCGGACCTCACCGCTGATGTCGTGAACCTAGTAGACGGGGTTGAGTTTCAAGGATTCAACGAGGCACCGCTTACGCTCCCTTAAGTCCAATGCTGGGATGATTCAGGAAACCGGGAGCACTCGTGCGTTGGAACTTCTCAGTAACTAGTTGCAGGGCTAACACTCACCAACAACTCAGAGAACCCCATTCATTTGAGCGCTTCCCGTGAGAATGTGAAGGTGGAGCCGCTTTCTTCCAGAAGATGCCCTGAACCTTTCGCATGTTCCACCTCCCTGTTCGGGCTGTCGAAGCCAGCGCCTCTTGCGCACCCATGGAACAAGCCGTCATCTAGGGTTGGGGACTCACTGAGAGAACCTTCCGGTCGGTGATCGTTGTAGTGGCAAATTTTGGTGTCTAACTGGTGCCTGAACCTCAATCGTGCCAGTCGAGAGCAGTCCGGATAGTGGATTCAAACTGCTCGAAGGTCATTGACGACTTAAGGCCGTCAATCAGTTCGGCGTCACCACCAACCAGGGTTCGGAACGGCGTCGACGGATCGGTAGATGCACGGGCAATAGCGTCCGCTACTTCTTGTGCGTCAGCGGGTTCACTATCACTCCCTATACCAGCTGAGGCTACCCGAAATGCTTCAGCTCGTTTCTCTTGTTGTGAGCCGATCCAACCGGGAGGGTGCTCCCGGCTGTCACCAAAGTTTGTGGCAAATCGACCCGGCTCAATGAGGTGGACCCGAATCCCTCTCTGGGCCACCTCAAAGTGAAGGGATTCGCTCACGGCCTCAAGTCCAAATTTTGACGCTGCATATGCACCCATGTAGGGCGCACCAACCCGCCCAGCGATACTGCTGACGTTTACGATTACACCACTTCCGCGACTCTGCCATGCTGGGATGACGGCCCGAATTGTGCGCAGTGGACCCATCAAGTTGGTATCAAGTTGCCGCCACATGTGGTCATCGTCGATCTGTTCAATTGCTCCCTCAACTTCAAAACCGGCGTTGTTGATAAGCACGTCAACCTCGAGCGGATCGCCAATGCCTGTAAGAACTGACGCTGGATCAGTTACATCAAGCGCCCTGACCTCAATAGCGAGATTCTCATCACTCGCGACATCACGGAGTTCATCTCCCTTGGAGGGCGTCCTCATAGTGGCAACTACCTGGTGCCCCCGACGCGCCAAGGTCAAGGAAGCCAACCGCCCGAATCCGCTGTTGCTGCCCGTGATCAAAATATTTGCCATCACCGGACCCTAAGGCCCCCCACCATCTAGTGCTCAAAAGCACTGCAAGTCGACACCCCCAACAATTTCCCAACCAAGTCATCTAAGGCCACCGCCCAACTACCGCAGCGACCAGCCGCAGTGTTGGGTCAATGCATCAGGTGGTGTCAGGTCCAGATGGAACTACGCCCGAACGTCCTGCTTGGTCGAGCATCCAAGACCAGTCCTCGGGGGTTAGCCCACCACCGATCCGCCCACGCACCCTGCCGTCAGTACCGATCACTACGAAGTACGGGAAGCTACGAAGCCCATAGGCCTCAGCCACGGTGCCATCGGCGTTGTCCCGAACTGACTCAACAGGCCAGCCTTCTCCGGCCAGCCAACTTCGGGGCGGATTACCCCGGTCCAAACGCACCGAGGTCGACACGGCTACTACCTCAACACCGTCAGGAATGCCGCCACGACTAATCCATTCCACAAGCTTCGGCACCTCAGCTTGACAGTGCGGGCACCAGTGGGCGAAGAAGGCCAAAACATATCCTGAGCCTTCACCTGGTCGAATCAGAACATCTCGCCCATCAAAGGTCGTGGCATCAAAATTAGGGGCCAGCTTCCCGACAGCAGAATCTCCCGGTGTGCCAGCAAACTCGGGCAGGCCATCACCAGCCACCACCACCGGCCCGGTCTCCACGCCATCCGGGCCTCTGGGAGAGTCGCCTCCTCCCAGCGTCAACGCAGCGATCAGCGCCAATGAGGCAGCCCCCACAAGTGCAACAGCAATAGTCCGTCCAGGGCCAGCAGATCTAGTGCTCTGGTCTTCCATCACAATGTCTCCTTAGAGGTCATCTCTCTCCCAGCATCTTCGCCAAGCGTGGCAGCCAGAGTAAGGACCGTAATGGCGGAGAAAGCGCACAGGGCCATCACCGGGAGTGATACGAAACCAAACTGATCAACCCACTGCTGGGTACACGGTGCCGCAAGGTCACATGAAGAACTTTGGGCAGGGAACCACTGAAGTTGCACGTGATAACCAGACACGCCAATGCCGAGTAGCGAAAATGGCAACACTCGCCACCGCAGCAAATCATCACCCTTCCAGCCGGCTACACCCAGAACAACGACTAGTGGGTACATAAGAATTCTTTGATACCAACAAAGTTCACACGGAATAAACCCCGCAACCTCAGAGAACCAGAGACTCCCAGCCGCCGAAACAGCAGCAACAGAGAAAGCCAACCGTCGAGTATCGGTCTGCAGGTCAGCCAACAGTGACCGGCCTCTAGAACTGGTGAGCAATCCAACACCACTAATAGTCACGAAGGCCGCCACCAGCGCCAGCAATGAAGTGAAGAGTGACATCTGATCAACCGACATGGAGGACTTAACCTACAGGGGCCCTATCACTAGGGTGAGGTATGTCCTTTCAACCAGATCTCAACCGCTTCGACCACCGCAATAGACCAAACCTCGCCCAACAAAAGCCAGCACCCAGACCAAATCACCAAAGATCGGTGAGGCCAAAGAGATAGCAATCACGGTCAAGGGTCTTTCCGACACGGACTTTTCGACTCGACCACCGACGATAGGGCTTGATACTCGTGCGTGATAGGAAGTTGTCTATGTCTCGACGCGCCACGATCACCGGGTGGGGAAAATGCGTCCCACCGGTATCACTCAGCAACGCCGACCTCGAACAACTTATGGACACCAACGACGAATGGATCGTCGAGCGAACAGGGATATCCAACAGGCAACTATCCCACGTTGAAAATACTGATCTGGCAGAATTAGCCGCTCGTCGAGCGCTGGCCTGTTCCGGACTTGATGCGTCGGAAATAGACCTTGTCGTGGTTGCCACCTGTACCCCAGAAATCCTGTGTCCAAGTGTGGCCGCCATGGTTCAGAATCGAATTGGCGCTATCAACGCTGGCGCCTTTGACCTCAACGCAGCGTGCTCAGGCTTCGTATATGGCACCTCAGTGGTAGCCGGACTAATCGAATCCGGGTTCGCGGACAATGTGCTGCTGATCGGTGCCGAGAAGTTGCACTTCGCCATGGACTACCGAGACCGTGGCACCGCCATCCTCTTTGGTGATGGTGCCGGAGCCGCCGTGTTTGAACCGTCGACAGATGGGACGGGGGTGCTGGCAGTAGACCTGGGCGCTGATGGAGGTAAGGGAGGAACCATGCTGATCCGTTCCATGGGGTCCATGGGTGAACCCCAAGCCACCAATGACCCAGAGATTCACCGCCTCTACTTCGAGGGGCAGGCTGTTTTCAAGATCGCAGTACAGGGCATTTCAGCCTCGGCGAAGCGAGTGTTGGAACGTGCCGGCTTGACCGCAGACGATGTGGACCTAGTTATCCCCCACCAGGCCAATGCCCGGATTATCGACTCGGCTACACGTCGACTCGGCATTGAGGAGGAACGGGTATTTAGCAATATCGCGAACCTTGGAAACACCGCAGCAGCATCGATACCGATGGCGATCAGTGACGCCCTGGAGGCCGGTCGAGTTTCGCCCGGTGACACCATCGTGCTAACTGCCTTCGGTGGTGGAGTCACCTGGGGCTCAATTGTCCTCACTTGGGGCGAACGCGTCGAACCAGCGGGCGTGCACGTGGGTGAACTGCCTCCGACCGATATGACATCTTTTGACCTGCTGCAGGACAATCTGAACTTCTACGCCCCCTTACACACCGACAAGCCACCGGTTGTCTGAACCTCCGTCCAACTCAGCGGAAAGCTTGTGCCAAGAAATTTCCATTGCTAGGGAATTTCAATGACCATGGCTCCCACGTGAGATTTCTCAATGAACGCCTCTTGGGCGGACTGGAAATCAGCCAGCGGCCAGGTAGTGGCCACCACCGGCGTCACCTCCCCGCTCTGGATGTAACCCACTAGCGCCTCAAATACCGATGGCTCGTAAACCGTGCAGCCGTACAACTCGAGGTCGTTAAGGTAAAGAGTGCGCAGGTCTAGGTCCACGATGGGACCCGCTATGGCACCAGCCGTGGTGTACCGACCACCTCGGCAGATGACTGCCAACAACCTCGCAAAATCGGGCCCACCGACCACGTCGGCTAGTACGTCAACCCGCCCATTGGCGGCTGTTGCTACCGCAGCAACCAGGTTGCTCGAGGCCCGATCAACACAGACGTCAGCACCGAGGGCGCTAACGGCCTCAAACTTGGCTGCCGCAGTCACCGCCACCACCCGAGCCCCCCTCAGCTTGGCTAGTTGCACCAACGCCGATCCCACACCGCCAGACGCCCCGGTGACCACCACCGTGTCATCCATGGTCACTGCGGGCCGAGTCAGCATGTGTTCAGCGGTCGCCCACGAACATGGAAACGACGCCAACTCAGCGTCCGTCAGATTGAGTCGCTGGCCGCTAGCGGGATCAACTGGATATACGTTGCGAACCGGAACGGTACAGAACTGGGCGTAACCACCATCGCGTTCCGATCCCAGATATCCAGCCTTCGAACGATCTGACGGGTCCAAGGCGTCACGGATCAAACCATCAGCCAGTATCCGACGGCCAATCAGACTGGGGTCGGCACCTATGCCAACTGCCACTACCTCGCCACAAGGGTCGGCGCCCTGAATCCGCGGAAAAGACAGACCACTACCACCCCACGCAGCGTCTGCAGTCAGTACATCTACCGAAGCATCAACACCGAATTCGTCGCTCGACGTCGCACCGGTGACCGACTTGGAGTACCAACCCACCCGGGTGTTCACATCAGTGTTGTTCATGCCACAAGCCCGGACCCTGACCAGCACTTCGTCGTCGGCCGGCACCGGAACCGGAACATCGTGGTGGAGTTCCAACATCTCTGGACCACCGTTGCCTACCAAATGCAGTGCTGTCATAACCTCGGGAACCATGCTCATCTTGGGGGTGCTACCTCATAGCCAGACTTCTCTGGCTCCTCGTCGATCATCTCCGATGGGAAACCTGGTGCTCTGATATCCAAACCGGTGGCTTCTTCAAGTCTCCGGATGATATTTGGTGACCACTCTCTTGGGCCGTAACGCTCCTGACCATCCTCAAAGATCTCCAACAACAGTGGCGCCACCTCGAGGGGAACGTCGGCCCGATCGGCTATGTCAGAGAACAAGGTCATGTCCTTTACAACAAGATCCATGGTGAAGTTGATATCCCGACTGCCGTTCAGAATCACTTGGCTCTCAGTCTCGTGCACGAATGAGTTGCCCGACGAGATTCGAATGGCCTCGTAGGTCGTGTTCAAGTCCACACCAACGGCCGCCGCGGTAACCAGAGCTTCGGACACTGTCAGCAAATTGGCTGTTGCTAGGAAGTTCGTTACCACCTTTAAAATCGAAGCAGAACCCAACGGGCCGGTATGCAATATGCGTCGCCCCATAGCCGCAAGTACAGGTAACACCCGTTCAAAGGTGTCCCGCTCACATCCAGCAAAGATGGCGATATTGCCCGTTGCCGCCCGATGACAACCACCCGACACCGGACAGTCCACTGGTTCAGCGCCAACCTCGATCGCTAGGGCAGCGATCCGACGCACCTCAGACTCGTCGGTCGTGCTCATCTCCAACCAGATTGGCCGCTTTTCGTTATCAGCATTAACTCGAGTTCGGAACCCAGCCAGAACGCCATCATCAGCTTCCATGACCGCCGAGCAGGCAGCGGGCGACGGCAAGCAGGTGATCACCACATCGCACACTTCTGCCACCAAACTCGGCGAGTCAGCCCATGACGCTCCGTTGTCGAGAAATGGTTGCGCAGCCTCCTTATTGAGGTCACGCACGGTCAGGTCATAGCCGTTGCGCAGGAGGCTGCCGGCCAACTTGCCGCCAGCGTTACCCAGTCCAATAAATCCGATCTGCATGCCGGCGAACTCTAGACAGCGACGAGGAGTCAAATCTAGGTGCGGTTTCTTAAGTAGCACGTTCCAAGATTCATACCGTTACGTGGCTTTGATCTGACCAGGGGTTCAGCGCAGAACCAACTGGCCCAGAGAACGTTCGCCTAACCAGCACCATGCATTAGCGCCAACTGGCGTAGATTCTAAATATGGTCGAACCCGATCACCATCACTTTGACACCCGCGCCTTACACGCTGGACAACGACCTGATCCGATTACCGGCTCACGGGCCGTGCCCATCTACCAGACCACGTCGTACGTGTTTGATTCAGTTGACCACGCTGCGGGCCTGTTCAACCTAGAGGTAAGTGGCCACCTTTATTCTCGTATTTCCAACCCCACCGTCGCCGTGCTCGAAGAACGCCTCGCCTCGCTGGAAGGCGGCGTAGGTGCCGTGTGCACGTCCAGCGGCCAGGCGGCACTGCATCTAGCCATAGCCACCATCCTCAATGCTGGAGACCACGTGGTGGCTAGTCGCAATATCTATGGTGGCACCTACAACATGTTGAGTCTGACTATGCCCCGGTTCGGCATAACTACAACCTTCGTAGACCCCCGAGACCCAAAGGCGTTCGCTGCGGCCATTCAGGACGACACGCGCTTGGTCTTTGCTGAGACTCTCGGAAACCCAGGGATCGAAGTTCTAGATATCGCTGCGGTTGCTGAAGTGGCCCACGCAGCAGGCCTTCCACTGGCCGTGGACTCGACCTTCGCTACGCCGTACCTGATCCGCCCCATTGATCACGGCGCTGACATCGTGATCCACTCGGTGACAAAATTTCTAGGTGGCCACGGTGTTGCAGTCGGGGGTGTAGTGGTTGACGGTGGACGCTTCGACTGGGCGGCAGATGGGAAATTCCCCACACTCTCGGAGCCTTACGACGGATACCACGGCATCACATTCACCGAAGAGTTCGGCACGGCGGCGCTGTCGATGCGAGCCCGGGCTGAGGGCTTACGTGACTTCGGCGGCTGCATGAGTCCTGCTAACGCTTTCTACCTCCTGCAGGGAGTCGAAACCTTGCCCGTGCGTATGGCCCGCCATGTTGAGAACACCCTTCGAGTAGTTGAGATGCTCAACGCCCACGATGCTGTGACATGGATTAGCCATCCGTCTCACCCCAGCCATCCAGATCACGAACTGGCCGGTCGGCTATATCCGAAGGGAACGGGTGCCATCCTCAGTTTCGGCATCCAGGGTGGGCGCGAAGCGGGCCGGCGATTCATAGAAGCTGTCGAGCTGGCCTCTCATCTGGCCAATGTGGGCGATGCCAAAACACTTGTCATCCATCCCGGGTCAACCACCCATCAACAGATGAGTAACGAGGATCTAGCAGCGGCTGGCATCAGCGAAGAACTCGTTCGTCTGTCTGTCGGCCTTGAAGATCCCAACGACATCTGTGCCGACCTGTCCCGAGCCCTCCGGGTCTCTCAGCGAGCCTGAGAGTAGGGCCTGTGCGATTCGAGGTCGATGGCCGGTCGGTCCTCGCAGCCACCGGTGCGGTACCCATCGACCGGCCTGAAACAGCCGAGGCTCCACTTGTCATTCTGATCCACGGGGCGGGCATGGATCGCACCGTCTGGTCTCAACAGACTCGTTGGCTTGCGCACCATGGCACCCGTGCCGTAGCCGTCGACCTGCCCGGGCACGGCGGTTCTGACGGACCGCCGTTGGGTTCGATCTTCGAACTGGCAACATGGATAAGTAAGGTCGCCGATGCCCTAGGGGGAGACATCAACGTCGTTGGGCACTCCATGGGGGCGTTCATTGGCTTAGAAGCGGCAGCCAAATTCGGCGACAAGATCTCTTCGCTGGTCGTGATGGGACTTGGAGCAGCGATGCCTGTCCACCCTGACCTGCAGGCCGCTGCCGACGTCGACGACCCTCTGGCCGCTGATCTGATGGCCGGATGGATGCACGGCCCAGAACAGAAGTTCGGCACTCACCCCACCCCGGGTATGTCGATGACGGGAACTTCTCGTGCCGTTATTGAGACCTCTCCAAGCGGTGTCCTGGCAGGAGATCTAAAATTGTGCGCCGAATACGATGGAGCAGTGGCTGCCGCTACCACCTTGACCTGTCCGACCACCTTGGTGCTGGGCAAACTGGATCGCATGACCCCTCGCAAGTCAGCCCAGCCACTCATTAGAGCACTAGGCCACGCAAACGTTATTGAGTTGGCTACTTCGGGCCATGCCCCGATGATGGAAGAACCTGAGGCGGTGCGAACAGCCCTAGCCGATCACCTGTTCTCGCCAACCGGCTGACCGCTCAGCTCCGTTTACTGACCAGACAACTAGTTCTGAAGCAACTCCCGAAATGGGGTTCCTTTGGCAGGTCCAGGCTCCTTGGGTAGGCCGAGAACCCGTTCACCAATGATATTTCGCTGGACCTGATCGGTACCACCGTAGATCGCCGGCGCTGGGCTGAACACCGTGACCTCTTGGACCACGCCGCCATAGACGCAACTCGACGGGGCCAACATGCCGTCAGCGCCGATAATGAGGTTTCCAACGTCCCGGCTACGTCTCACCAGTTCACTCATAGCCAGTTTGGCCATGTTTCCCTCAGCGCCTGTGCGACTCCCACCGGCTTTGGCGCGCATCATATTGAGCCGGTTTACCTCACCAAGAATGTGCAATTTGGCGATTTCCTGTCGAATGATCGGGTCACTGGCGTTGTTGGCCTCTCGGGCTAAGGCGATCATCACTGAAGTTCCCATACCTCGACCACCTTCACCGTCAGGCCCTCGGTTAGTCCGTTCGATGAAGTCGCCGACTCTGTCCCCTAACCGCTTGGCCTTAGAGCCGGGGGCCACGGATATCGGGTGTTTCCCACCTCCACCCAGACTGGCCCGTTCGAAG
>CAWVUB010000072.1:0-12119 GCA_963933065.1 uncultured Acidimicrobiaceae bacterium
CTCCTGCGGAAATGGCCACATCAACGAGATCTCCAGGAGTTACTTCCGCGGCGGGGAGCAGCACCTGGTCGATTACGTGGATGACGCCATTGGATGCTTCGATGTCGGCTGCGACGACCGTTGCTTCGTTGATGAGTACGGTCCCGTTGTTCTCGGTGACCGATATCTCTGCGCCGTTCACCGTGGCGACCGGCATAGACATCGCTCCGGTCAGATCACCGGCCATTACTCGTCCGGGAATCACGTGGTAGGTCAGTACCGCGGTCAGTGTTGGTACATCAGCGAGAAGTTCGGCTGCGGTTAATCCCAACGCGTCTAGTGCTGCGGCGAATGCTGCCTCGGTGGGGGCAAATACCGTAAACGGACCTTCGGACTTCAAAGTGTCGACCAGTCCGGCTGCCTGAACCGCTGCGATCAGCGTCGGGAACTCTCCTGCGGAAATGGCCACATCAACGAGATCTCCAGGAGTTACTTCCGCGGCGGGTTCGGAAGTTTGGTTACCAGATAGGGCAACTGGGGTGTCACCACCGTCGCTGCCGCAGCCTGCAGCAACCAGCGATACGACTGTTGTAAGTATGAGTAGAAGCCTTTTTGTTTTGGACACGAGAGATCGATTCCTTGTTTGGATAGTTGATTAGTTTAATTAGTACTAAATTAACAAGTCAACCGGGTGTTTGCCTACTTATTTGTTTGTGACTGGGGCCACACTGAAGTCGATGTGCGTGTTGCAAGGTCTCTGGCGGGCCGATATCTCGTCCACGCGTGTTCTCTATTTACTTCTATAGCGAAGACCGTGCGCTAGGTACTGGAGCGCAAACCAACGAGTTCCTCAGCCAAGCGGCGCCCCGATACAAGGGCGCCCTGTATGGACGGCGTATCACGATGGTCTCCACAGATGAATCGGTTGTCTCCCAGATGGTTTGGGCTCCGCATTGATGACCCAACCTCAAAAACAGGTTGGCCGTGAGCAATGGTGTAGGTCCTCAGGTGTTCCCAGTTGTCGACTTGATCGCCGAACCAAAGCCTCATCTGTGGTTTGACGAGATCGGCGCAATCTGGGTCGTACGTTCCAGGGAAGACGGTTGCGATCAGCGCAGAATTTTGAGGTCCGTAACTGGGAGCGACGTTGGTGAGAACCGCAACGTTTCTTGCAGGCCCCCGAGACTCACCGTCCAGAATAATCGCCTGGCTGTTGCAAGGAGCGGTTGGGGCAGCGAAGTATGCACAGGATTGAGGGCGAGATTTCTTGAGGGGAATCCCTAGGAGTTGTGTGGCTGTAGGGCCGTCAGTGGCCATGATCAGTGTTTTTGGACGATATTTCTGGCCGTGTGCAGCAAATACAGTTCGCCCTTCAATCTTTTCAACAGGGCAAGATGTGCGAATCGTTCCTGTTGGTAGGACGCTGGCTAGTTGGCGGGGGATTTCAGCCATGCCCCCAGCAGGGACGGCAGCGTCCCCAGCAAAGAGAGTCCGGAGGATTAAGAAGCCCAACCGTCCAGAACCTTCTAACTTTTGGGTGAGTTGGATTCCTGAGAGTAATGGGTTAAAGAATTGGTCAATTGCCGTGCTGGAAAATCCGATCTTCTCTAACTCGGTTGCGATTGAGGTATCAGTAGAGCGGTTCCACGATGTCGCAGTCATGCGAGCAAGTCGCCGTCTGAGACTAAGCAAGAGAAGTTTGTCTTTCAGTGTCAGCGATGACGAAACAATGGCCCGAGGTAGCGAGGTCGGGCGTCTGAAAGGGTCAACCAGTTGGTCAAAGCTCCCGTCTCGAAAAATTAACGCACCTGGTTCGAACATTTGGAGATCCAGTGCACCGAGATCGAGATGTCTGCTCAGTTCTGGGTAGGCAGTTAGCAGCACTTGAAAGCCGCGGTCCAACCTGAATCCGTCAACTACATCAGTTCTTACTCGACCACCAACCTCATCAGAAGCCTCCAGGATCAGAACCTCTCGGTTATTTCTTTGCAGGAACCCGGCTGCCGATAGTCCGGCAAGGCCCCCACCGACGATCAGGAATTCTGGGCTCGAGCTTTCCATCAAGAATTCCTTTTTTTACCAATATCGACGCATGAGGCCGAGTTGGGCAGCAGGCCGTGTCCACCAGCCGGAGTCATTCGGTGACATCCCCAGAAGCCCTCTAGCAAATTGTCACGGCGAGGGTGTTGGTAGGGGTTCATCCGTATTTATCTTGTACGAGCCGCCATGACGGCAACTGCAATCGTTCGGCTTGACCATGCGATGGTTCGAATCCAGTTTGATTTGATCAACCGGTTGGAGGCAACCAGATCTGGTCCGTTTGCCATCCTTGCATGGAGGGGAACAGAGCAGAGCACCGTGGTTGCCAGAGCGATGGCGAGGAAGGCAAACGCTGCACTGGGCCACCATGGTCCTAGTCCCTCAGGTGGAGAGATGATCAGGTACAAAGCTGTCGCAAACTCGGCGACCATGACCGGTCCGACCACTCGACCAGTCAAACGCTGATGTCGTGCCGATATGTCTGCGGATACCTCGGTAGGAACAGATGCCAAAAGGGGGTAGTGGACAATTTGCACGAACCAGACCAGTCCGGTCATAAAGGCCGTGGCCGCTAAGTTCACCGAAAGCACCCATCCCACGAGGGTCAACTCCTCCAGTGGTTGGCGTCGGATACTTCAGGTGGCCAAGGCGTTCCTAGTTTGCACATTAGATCTGCTCCCCTTTGTTTGCCCATACTGGGACTCCATCTGAGCAAAGCACATGGGGTTCTGCGGTCGGAGCGGGTAGGCCAGCGGCTTCGAGGAGATGATCATTTAAGTGCACAAGCCTGCCTCTCCTCAATGGCCACTCAGGATGGTGGATCTGCGCGAGATGGAGTTGGTCATTTTTCTTACTAATGAGAGACCAACGGTTGGTCAGAAAAGTTTCTAGGGAACTGGTTTGGTAACGCGGAATCGGTTCACCAAACTCAACCGCAATCTCCGATTTGGCCACTCGACGTGTCCACCGTTTTACGGACCAGTGGTGCATCTCTTCAACTTGGCGGGCTCGGCCGCGGCCCCAGTAGTAGGGGAGGCCAAAAGCGCCCCTAGCCACCAAACTCGGGGCTAAGCGAGGGATATCGAGGGAGAAGAACCAAACAGAACGCTCACCTGATGGTCCTCGTACGTAGGTTCGAACGTTTACCTCGGGAAAGGTTCCAAGCAATGGAATTGCTGGGCCGTGTGGAAATTTAATCTTCTGCATCGTGAAGGGTATTAGTCCAACCCAGGCAGATCCTTGATGCGTGTCGAGGGCAACTCCGTCGGGTAGCAACTTTTGGACCACTGAAGGCTCGTACGGCCAATGGAGAAATGCAAGGTTTGTCCACCGTTGAGACATGAATGGTTCATTCTTCAGTCCGGGTTGGGATGAAGGGTGCAGCGCCATCTCGCTATCAGTGCTTGCATCGTCTGTTGAGTTCCTAACTGGATTCAGCACTTTGCAGAATTCCTTCTGATTCGGGGTCGACGAGAACTTCAAGCAGGCTTTGCCACCATCCAATAGGCACAAGGTGTTTCCCTGGCAATTCGTTGAGGCCAGCAATGATGAGTTGACGTGCAGTAGAGGAATCAGATGATGCGTTATAGAGGTCCAACAAGTCGTTAGTGACTTGTTCCCTCCCAACGTTGTCGCTACCGAGGTTTTTTAAGATCTCCGCAGCCGTTGCTCCTGCAGATGAAACGTGTCGATCTACTTCTGTGGTCAAGTTGATTTCCAGTCTGGTTTGGTTCTATCTCCTGGGATTTGGCATGCCGTGCCACAAAGAAAGCCAAGACGCTTTCGATTGTTGGCGATAAGGCGATAGGCGCCCCGGCAGACATATGACATTGGGGCCACTTGGCCGATGGCAGAGAGAAATTTCCAGCGGCCACCGATTATCTTCAAGATCTCCAGAGCCGCCTCAGCACCGCTCACGTGAATACCGTTCGGCCAGACAAGCCACATGGCAGAGTCGAGGTCTTCTGGGCTTAGTCCAAAATGCTCAGGGTCAACTGAATCTCCTGGAACGAAACGGATTCGATCGGGACAGCGGTCAGTCACCCACTTAACAGATCTTTGGCACAAGGCGCACTGCGCGTCGAAAAGAACTATTGGTAGATCCTCGGATGAAGGGTGGCCCGCCATGAGTCAGTTTTCCTAGAAGCCTGACGAACGCCGGGCCAGCCGCACAAATGTGCGGCGTACCTTCGAACCGAACCCGCCTGCGCTAGAAGAATCAGTTAAGTCATTTTCCAAATCGTTATCCTCGGTTGTCTTTTGGCCTTTGTCGGCAGCGGAGGTGATTACCGAATAACCAGCTACGAGAAGCCCCCACATTGTTAGGCCATAAACGGCTGCACCGATGACCATCAGGAGCTCTGTGTTCACGAGGACACCTCCGCTCCAGAGAGAACGAGAGTGCCCAGAGAGTGGATAGCTGGGACCCAGAGTCCAACAAATATTCCCTGCTGCTCATTTCCGGAGAACCAGAGGCCCACCGATAGGAGAAGAGAGGCAAAGCCCGCTGCCATAAAAATGATCTTGGATCGGTTGATCCCAGCTCTCCGTTGCTGGGAAGTACTGATGTCCTGTGCCATGACGCTCCTTGGTTTTTAGTAGTAGGCCGTAAGGATTCCAGATTTAGTACTAAATACCGACACTACGGAGTGTGACTTCTGTCAACCCTGAGTTACTTGGACCCTGTTCGGGGTTTAGGCCGTGGCGAAACGGTGCGTGGGTTGATCATTAAGAGGTCCTGGGATCAGGGGAGGGTGATTATCCGGTCCATCTGGCCATGCAGGGTGACCACGGAGTGCATTGCTCTAGGTGTTGTAGGAGATCTCTGCTGGCGTGGCGCCAATTGCTTATGGGTCTTTTAGATGTGGGTTGGCTCGATCGGTCAGCCGTGTTCTCTATCCATCGATCTGATGGGAGACTCTCGTGATGCGTACCCGCAAGACCGCCCTTTTCGCCACAGCCTGTTTGAGTGTTGTTCTCCTGATGGGTGGTTGTTCGGATGGGTCAGCGGTTGAGCAAACTTCGGCTAGAAAAGTCTTGGCGACAACCACTACTGGACCTACCACCACCACTTACGACATGGAAGGGGTGATAGACGACGTCCGTGAGGGGGTTGTGCAGTTGGTGATGGAGATAGATGGCATGGACCGTGAGAGTGCGGAGGTTCGAGCCGACGCGCTCATGGAACGTGGCGTTGACGCCGATGTGGTCGATCAACAATTCGCCCTCTTTTCGAACTGGATGGATAACTACTCGGCGCATCCGGTGCTGGGTCGTCACTGGAACGAGGATGAAGCTCAGTGCGCCATTGTCACCATGATGCGAGTCGAGGGGATTGCTCGGAGTGGGGGGTTGATGAATGGCGCGACAATCGGGGGTATGGATGCGAAGGACGCCGTTGCCCTAGTTCAGCCGGTCGGTTACTGCACTGACCTGCTAGCGATGATGCGGTTGGACATGCGCGACCTGGGTGTGCCCGAAAAGCAACTGGACTGCCTGCTGGTTGGCGTAGTCGAGGAGGATGTGGCCTCCTGGTTTGTAGCGCAGTTCACCCACGGACGTGAGGGCTTCAATTCGGCCATGGGTGAGGATCTGGATCTGACCTGCGCGACGGGTTCCTAAAGCAGTTCTCGGTAAATGCCCGCTGAAGCGGTTCCAAGGCGTCAGTACCGTGCCGTCGGAGTTCTGGTAGGCATTGCCCGAGTAACGACTGAGACAATGTGGGTAGTTGTGACACTCGAAAGGTTGTTTGGATGCTTGGGACGCTGCGCGAGAGAATCATCGAGGTCCGGTCTGACCTGATCGCTGAGAGACTCTGGGGGCCAGAATGATTCGGCGTAAAACTATTGATCCCGGCACTGAAAGTGTTGTTCCCGTGGCGCTGCCCCGAGGTACGTCTTGGGAGGTGCTGGACGACTTTGAGAGATTCAGTCAGGTTGATGATGTGTTCAACCGGGCTTTCTGGGACCCGGAGATTGCTACTGATGAAGCCCGTCGGTTCTTCGGCTCGTACCGAGAACAACTCCGGGAGTGGCGGAAGGCCGCAGGCTTTGGACAACGGGACTACGCCATCCGTAATGCGGCTTGGCACGTGGTCAACGTGTTTTCCGAGATGCATGACGGGGATGATCTCCGTGATGGATTTCTGAGCCCATTGAGCCAGTTACGTGATGGCCCTGAGGAACAGTTTGACCTAGGCCTGCCAGATGAGGCCTCGGCCACTGTCAAACAGGTTGCGCGTACCTTTGGCGCTGATCTTGTCGGCATTTGCGCTAGTGACGATCGGTGGCTTTATAGCGAGCGGTATGCCAGACGTGCCAACGAGGGTCGACCTCTGGATCTTGGCGAGGGCCTGACTAACGTCGTTGTCGTTGGACAGGCGATGGACCGAGACCTAGTGGACACGGTGCCTTCGGCCCTATCTGGGGCAGCGACAGGACTGGGGTATTCAAAGGATGTGATGGTTCTTTTGGCCACCGCTCAGTGGCTTCGGAATCTTGGATATCGCGCGGTGCCCAGTCTCAACGATTCGGCGCTGGCTATCCCGCTAGCCATCCAAGCCGGGCTGGGCGAGTATGGCCGGCACGGCCTAGTTATCACCCCCGAGTTTGGTCCTCGGGTCCGCTTCGGAAAGATCTTTACAGATGCCCCGTTGGGCCACGACGCGCCAATCAGTTTTGGGGTAACCGAGTTTTGTGAGTCGTGTCGCCGCTGCACGGATGCCTGTCCACCTGGAGCGATCGCCGACGGGGCACCAACATCAGTGAAATTGAACCGTTCGACTATCGCCGGTGTTCGAAAGTGGACGACGGACGGCGAGAAGTGTTTTTCCTACTGGACTCAGATTGTCAGCGATTGCATGATCTGCATCCGCGTCTGCCCTTACAACAAAGACTTCTCAAAGTGGCACAACCGGCTGGGTTTGAGATTGGCTGCCACCCGTCTGCGGGGGCTAATGGCCCGACTTGAAAGAGGTCTTGGATATGGGCGTCGTCTCCGCCCGCGCGATTGGTGGGCGGGTACTACGCGTCGACGGACCTGACGGTGGCTCGGCGAAAGCCAGTTTCCTGGCTCAAGTTCGTGTGCCGCTGAAGGTTCCGGTCCCAAAGGCGCCGAGTTTTGCCTCACCAGAAATTGAGTCACCATCGACAGTTGCTGTCGCTTCAACCTTGATGGGCATAGGAGACGTCATGTTGACGGTCCAAGTCAGCGAGTCACCCTCAACCGTTCCACCCTCGATATCGAGAGCACCTTGAGGTCCCGACATGGTGCCTGTCAGCGTGCTGCCGTTGGTGACCAGCGTGAGTGTGCCGGCTTGTTCGCCCATCGGGGTGCTCATCTTCATGTTCCAGGTGCCATCGGCTGCCATGGGAGGTCCTTCCATCGTGTCGTCTGTTCTTATTTTCTTTGGTCTCTTATGAGATGATAGATATCAACATAGGGGCTTAGGGAGAGTAAATGCAGTTTGGCCGCCTATCGACGTTCATCTGCATATAAGGGTGCAAAACTGGTAAGTATCGAGAGTCCAAGATAATCATTGGTTAAGCCAGATAGGAGGGGATAACTGAGTGAGTCGTTATAAGGATGCGTGGTCATCTGAGCAGTTTGCTAAAGAATCGGAACTCCATTGGTCAGCGTGGATCCAGGGCTATTTCACGGTTGGTGAAGTTCCTGGTGCTCCATCAGAGAAGTTATGGGGGCGTAATTTTCAAGAGCTTTATACGCGAGATGTAACACTTCTGGCTCTAGGTGATGTACAAGGTAAGAACGGGCTCGATGTGGCCTGTGGAGCAGGTGATTACGGCGTTGTCCTCGTATCTCTGGGGGCAAAAATGGCTTGCCAAGACCTGTCGGCGGGATCAATTAGAGGTGGCCGTGAACTTGCTTCTAAGGCAGGTGTTCAGATTGATTTTCGAACTGGCAATGCTGAGTCGCTTCAGTTTGATGACCGAGAGTTCGATTTTGTACTTACAACGGACTTCTTTGAGCACATCACTATTGAACAGAAGCGAAAGGTGCTTTCGGAGATCAGCAGAGTATTGAAGCCAGGGGGAGTCCTGGTCATCAAGACACCTAACCTCACTTACCTTCGTTTAGTGGTGACATTGAAGAGAATTGTGGCTTTGGTCAGACTCCGATCGCCAAGGATCCACATCGCGCATACTCGCAACAATCCAGATTGTGAACATCACGGACTTTCAACTTTTCGAGAAATGGAAGGGTTACTTTCTGAGGAGTTCTTTGTTGGTACTGAGCGGATTCCTCTGTTGCTTAGGCGTGGGCGTCTACCCAAATGGTTAGGGCGACGGCTCTTTGGTTTCTGGCCTCTTACAGAGCATTTGATTCTGCGGAGCCAAAAGAGCGTGTTCGTGCCGGTCAGTGATTCACTCGCTCTACTGGACTGATTTGTTCAGCTCGGATGTCTGCAGGGACTCGGACACGCCACCTAGTTGAACTTGGGAACGCTTCGTCTTCGGCCTGGCCAGTAAAGCGGAAGTACTTAATGTGGGAGGCCGGATCCCACCCCTGAGTAACAGAGTCTGAGCTCCGTCAACCTCGGGTGGCTTGCGTTGATGGTCCAGTTGCTTTGAGAGATTTTGACCATTCGAACACATATCGAGTCGTTGACGAGACAAAATTGGGTGCGGTGAGACTTCAGCATTACCTAGACATCTGAAGGGCTGAGGTTTGTCACAGTTCTCTACGTCTGGTGCTAGTTGAGCGCCCACCGCACGGGGACGCGCTCCGGCTTGCGGAACACGAGGCCTCGTACTGATTCAAAACCTTCTTGAGATGAAGAGAGGTCCAGCATGACGTTGGGCATCAGATCGAGCACGGCGTTCACTGCAGCAATGGTCTGAAGGCGGGCCAGGTGCAACCCGAGGCAAACGTGTGGGCCTTTTACAAATGCCAGTTGTAGGTGAGCGTTGTCGCGATGCACGTCGTATTGGTCTGGATCGGTAAATACTGAAGGATCACGGTTGGCGCCAGCGAGTGAGACGGTGACCAGGTCGCCCGCCGCAATGGCAGCTCCGGCTAGTACGACGTCCCGTGTCGTATAGCGGTCGACAAGCGTTGCCGCTGGCTCCAGCCGCAGCGATTCCTCAACAGCGTTAGCGACGAGGTCCCGGTTTCCAGTTAGAGCTTTTATTTGGGTGGGGTTGGTTAGTAGCTGCAACAGTGCGTTCGACGTCATCCCCTCAGAGGTCTCAATTGCCCCAAACATGAGTACGGCAGTGTTCGAGAACAACTCCGTGGCGGATAGCGAGCCATCTTTGGCGACCCCAGCCAGCATTGAACTGGCGGCATTTTGTACCGTCCGGTCGACCTCTCGACGTAACTCGGCTACCGCTAGTCGGGTATCGTCACCCACGATCTGGCCTGCATTAACTCCTTCGATTCCCACCGTTATGGACTGGTACCAGTCCATAATCTGGTCAGGGTTAGCGTTGAGGAGCCCGAGAGCCCGAGCAATGACCGCCACGGCGAGTGGGCCAGCAAGGCTGGCCCGAAGGTCAGCTCGCTTGCAGGGGTCAGCGAGGAGTGCTTCCACCATTCGGTGGGCCTCACTAGCGGTCCAATCCTCAAAGTCGTTGCGGACAGCGGCCTGTTGGAACGGAGGTATGAATGGAGCCCTGTGGCGCAGGTGTTCCTCACCGTCGGTCGACAGCATCGATGGACCGAGCACTTGAGCGGTGGAGAACCTTGGGTCATCGACGGTATAAGTCTGGACGTCTCGTAGGACTTCTATGGCTAGACCGCGGGTCGTCACTAGCCAGCCGCCGAGTGCTGGAAGCCATGACACCGGTTCGGTAGTTCGCAGCCGAGCCAAGTGCGGGTGGACGTTTCCGGACAGGTGGTCGAGCGTGATCGAGGCTCCGACCGGAAATTGGTAGGTCGAAGCCCCCATGGCCTATCCCATCACCGTTCCAGTGGTGGGTGTTAACGCTCGCAGGCGGGAAAAGGCCCCCAGGTCCAGCGACCGGTCTATCCGATCGCACCATGTGGTAACGGCCTGGGCGTCGTGATCATGTCCTGACTCACAGGCTTCGATAATTTCACACATGATCTGACCCACCAACGGTGCGTTCTTGAACTGGTTACCTGATGTCCCGATAGCGACGTAGAAGCCATCTAGCGAGGTCCGGTCATAGATCGGTACCCAGTCGGGGGTCACGTCGTAAACCCCAGCTAGACCTGAGGGGCGATGGGGGATAGCGAGCCCAGGGAGTCGACGAGCTAGACGCCACACCTGGGCTTCGAAGCATTCGACAGTTGGGTTTGCAGGAGTGACATCGGGATCGTCTAACCACTCCATGGGGTCGCACTCGGGTTCGACGCCGCCCACCAGCAATGTGCCGCCCGGTTGTGGTCTGGCGTAGTAGCCGAGATCGAGGTCGGACATCATCGCTCCACCTCCGTCTAGGACGAACTGCTCTGGTGCTGGGACCACGTGGACCTCTTGACGCATCGGGCGGTTGGTCACCACGCCGTCGGTTGCTCCGGTGAATACTCCGGCTAGGTGATTAAGGCCTGAGCTCCAGGGGCCTGCGGCGTTGACCACCACTGTGGTGTCAATTTGGGTGCCATCGGCCAGCGTTATACCGATTGTCCGATCTGGGTTGGTGCCACTTCGCCGGACCTCTACGACTTCGGAGCGCAGGCGTACCTCAGTTCCCAGGTGTCGGGCTGCGTTCATGAGGTTGACCGCTGCAAGTTGTGGGTCATCAATGAAGCCTGAATCAGGAGTCAGGACAGCATCGAGCTGTCCTGATGGGCCGATATCGAACCGTGGGTCGTCGGGTCGCCGTGGTGGGTGGTATCGCCCGGGGTCGATCGCTGGGAAGCGCTGCTTTAGGCCAGTTTCGTCGAGTACCTCCCACGGAACACCCACAGCGGAAAGCAAGGCCGTAGCCTCTGCTCGGGGAAAGCCCGGGGGTTCAAAAAACAGCATTGGGCAAGTCACAAACCGTGCTAGTGGATCAGCCCCCGAGGTGTGGCCTAGATGGCCTACCCAGTCGGCCCACCGATGGGCAGACTCCCAAGCCGCAGTAACGCCGGCCAGGGTCGAGTAGTTGAATCGGACTACAGCGGAGCTGGCGCTGGTGGAGCCAGCGCCTACTGCGTCGCCCCGGTCGACAACTAGTACGGATCGACCGATCCGCTGAAGCTCCAGGGCAATCGACGCGCCCATAACCCCTGCTCCGACTACTACTACGTCTGGCATAGATGGAAGCGTAGAACGGTATTCGCTCCCTGGTGCCTCGCTGGTGCTGCTAGTGGTTCTCCTTCTACGATGTCGGCATCTGGGTACCATCAGATGAAGTTGATGGGTCTGGGCGGTGTCCCGGGAGAGAGTTTTAGGCGAGAGGTACAAAAGATGATCCAGCAGGACGACGAGGTCGGACACGTCTTCTCCTCCGACGATGTGTGTCGGGTGGTAGGCGAGCGAGTGCGTGACTCGCGCCGGGCTCTCGGCCTGACCATGGCACAGTTTGCCGAGGTGGCTGAGATCTCCCTAGGCATGGTGTCCAAGATTGAGCACGGCCAGACTTCACCAAGCCTGTCGACGCTCACCCGGCTAGCCCACGCCGCTCGAGTACCTATAACCGCCTTCTTCCGGGGGCTTGATGAGGAGCATGACGTAGTCATCGTGCGCGCCGGCGACCGCATGGAGATTCTTCACGAAGGCACCCGTATCGGCCACGTCTACGAGGATCTTGGCTCGTTGCGGGGGCCGACCCGTATCATCGAACCAATGATGGTCACGCTGGAGTCCAGCGATGAGGTGTTCCCGCTTTTTCAGCATGGAGGAGTCGAGTTCCTGCACATGCTGGAGGGAGTCATGGAGTACGGCTACGGGCCGAAGAACTATCGGCTTGGCGTTGGTGACACGATCCAAATCCATGGAGAGGTTGCCCACGGGCCCGTCGAGTTAGTTGAGGTGCCCGTGCGTTTCATGTCGGTCAAGGTCTTCCCGGCGGCCGAGTAGCGGCGACGGCGACGGGGACGGGGACGACCATGGGCATCCTCTGGCTACTTGGTGCGCACCGCAGCGGATTTATGTTCCTGCTGCTGGCCGTCACCCTGGGCATGACGGC
>CAWVUB010000073.1:0-11658 GCA_963933065.1 uncultured Acidimicrobiaceae bacterium
CGACAACCACCGCACCGACAACCACCGCACCGACAACCACCGCACCGACAACCACTGCACCCACCAAGGTGGTTCTACCCACACCGGACTTTGCGATACCAACCGGATTCGCGACCTTCGACAACAAGACTCTTGATGCTTTTTCGACAGTTGTCGACAACGAGTTCAATTCCTTGGCTGATAAGGCCGGTATTTCAGTTGCCGTGTTTCGAGACGACACTCTTTGGAGTTACGCAACAGGAACTGCGTCGTCGGTTGCTCCAATGACAGTTAGTACCCCCACTCTCATTCGGAGCACCTCAAAGACATTCTTATCTGCACTAATTCTTGATCTAGTCGAAGACGGCTACTTCCAACTCGGTGACTCTCTCGCCGAAGTACTGGTAGGGCACCGTGACTACTCATCTCTCGATCTCACAAAGATCAACCCTGCTGCAACAGTCCACGAGATGCTCGCCATGCGTTCCGGTATTCGCCCATTTGGCACAGAGGGATCAGTTTCGCCTGGTCTTCTCCAGGCCGTCACTAAACCAGACTGGCGGCCGGTGGACACACTGGCGCTGATCGACAACCCGTGGATCCAACCGGGGAGTTACGAATACTCCGATTCGAACTCATACCTACTTGGAATGGTGGCTCAGCATGCAACCGGCAAAGATATCCACGTTCTCTATCGAGAACGTTTCTTGGAACCACTCAACATCGACGCCATACTTTTACCCGATGAAGCTGTTCCCACTGGGGTTGCGAGACCTCACACCGATCTATCCATGTGGGGTGGAAGCGGCTTCGGTGACCTGATTGACCTAGAGAAAAGCAAATACGGCAAATCTGCCGAACAGTGGTTTGAGCAAGACACAAGATTGAGTTGGGCATCAGCTGGACTCGTTTCTACCCCTGCACATATTGCTCGCTGGGGCTTCGAGCTCTACAGCCCAAATGGTTCTGCGTTGTCAAGTTCGAGCCGGGCAACCTTGACTCAATCGACAGGAGAGGAGATCGTTATGTTTGGCGGACTTCCCCACAGATACGGCTATTACGCAGCCCAAAAAAGTTTTGAATACAACGACGGGACGACCATCTCGGTAATTGGCCACCAAGGCGGAGGCGCTGGCTACGTTTCCCAACTCCTTTACTCCGCAGACTTAGATCTGGCGATTTCAGTCCTGGCAAATGCTGATTTCCGTTATCGCGGTGCATGCAGATCTCACGGGGTTTTGGACTGCATCGTTTCAGAACTTTTTAAGGCCTACCGGGACTAACAACAACTCGGCTCAGCAGAAGGTGGCCGTGATCTTTGCGGTGTGATTGAGTCATCGCCTATCTCACTCGCAGGCCCCTTAATCGTCACTCGTTCCAGCCAAGACTAGATTGCGACAGCGATGGAACGCCTCAACTTTGCCGTCGACCGTCAGGACTGGTACGCCCAAGTCGACGAGGAAGTCCTTGACCCTGATCTAGAAATTGTCGATCCCCACCACCACCTTTGGCATCTCGCTGGCGCCGATTACCTCATAGAAGAACTATGGGCAGACACCGGATCAGGCCACCGCGTCACCAAAACCGTCTTCATCGAATGTCATTCCTCCTATCGGAACAACGGACCAAGTCACCTCCAACCAGTCGGTGAGACAGAGTTTGTCGCAACGTTGGCCAACCAGAGCAACGCTGGCCCAGGTCCATGCATCGCTGGCATAGTCGCCTATGCAGACCTCCGCATGAGCGAGCGATTACCCGAAGTGTTAGACGCCCACGTTGAAGCCGGCTGCGGCCTGTTTCGGGGCATACGCCATGCCGGGTCCCACTCTGAGCATTCCGAGTTTCTCACTATCCCAGGTCGAGCCCCCGCCGGGTTATTTCTCGATGAGAACTTTCGCTCGGGGGTACGCCTTCTGGGCCGTCGCGGTCACACCTACGAGAGTTGGCACTACCACTACCAGTTGCGCGACTTCATTGAGCTGGCTCGATCCGCCCCGGACACCACAATCATCCTTGACCACTTCGGTACACCTCTAGGCGTCGGGCCCTACACCAATTATCGAGATGAAATTTTTACTGCCTGGAAAGTAGATATCGCCGAGTTGGCGAACTGTCCAAACGTCTTCGCCAAACTTGGAGGCCTCGCAATGCCAGACAATGGCTACGGCTGGCATCTAAATAAATGCCCCCCGACCTCCGACGAGGTTGTAGCCGCCCACCGGGACTACTTTCTGCACACCATCGACCACTTCGGACCTAATCGATGCATGTTCGAGAGCAACTTTCCGGTCGATCGGGTCTCGATGTCGTACAGGATCCTCTATAACGCATTCAAGAAAATAGTCTCTGATTTCAACGCAGCTGACCGCGCTGCGATGTTTGCCGGTACCGCATCACGCGTTTACTCCATCTGAACGGGACGTTAGGTCAATGCACATCGCCATCACCCGAGAAGTCAGCCAGTCAATCGAGAACTGTGAACTCACCCACCTTGAACGGACTCCAATCAATCACGCCACCGCCCGAGATCAGCATGCTGCCTACGAGACCGTGCTGGCTAGCTTGGGCTACCAGATTCAGCGATTGCCCGCCGAACCAACTATGCCGGACTCAGTGTTTGTGGAGGACGTGGCGGTCGTCCTCGATGAGATTGCCATCATCACCCGGCCGGGTGCCTTATCCCGCAGAGATGAACGCCCCAGTATCGAGCGGGCACTTAGGCCCTACCGTCAACTAGCCCATATCAAGTCCCCGGGAATTCTCGACGGTGGAGATGTCTTAAGGGTCGGGCGAGATATTTGGATCGGTGTTTCTAGCCGCAGCAACATCGACGCCATCAACCAGTTCCGCTTCTACGTGGGTTGCCACGGCTACCAAGTCCACAGCGTCAACGTGCGCGACTGTCTACATCTAAAGTCCGCCGTAACCGCTGTCGACGACACGACCGTGCTGGTAAACCCTGCCAGGGTCGATTTGAGCAACTTCAAAAACCAGCAATGTATTCAGGTTGACCCGTCCGAGCCTGAAGCCGCCAACGTCCTAAGAGTAGGCCCTACTGTTATTGCTGCCTCAGCATTTCCTCGGACTGCTGCGCTTATCGAAGCCGCTGGGTTTGCCGTCGTGACGGTAGATGCATCAGAGTTAGCCAAGGCTGAAGGCGCACTGACATGCTGCAGCCTGCTGTTTGACATGCCTGTTGTATGAGCCTCACCAACCCCCCCCTCCCGCTGGATAAACGTTCACTCGGCTGGCTGCGCTATCTCCACCGCAAAGCCACGACACCAGACAATTGGGACCGTGAGGGTCAGCCTCACCCCCACTGGGATGACCGCACCGGGAAACCGATGCTTTCTTGGCACCGATTTGACCTCGTTGACTCGAGTTATGCGTTGGCTCTTATGGCAGATCGGACCCCTGCCTGGAGAGAGGTATACGCCGAGATCCTCGACGAACTCATTACTCGACACACCTCGTGGTGGGCGGCATCTGACTGGCTAACCCAATTCGGCCCCGATCCAGATCGTTCCCGCTATCCACAGGAGTGGCGACCCCTCGTCCCTACCGAACAGTGGGGCGACTACGACGTACCCGGCTGGACTGCTAACGGCATCGAGCCGTATGGCATTCAAATGGATCCCATCGCAGCTGATGGAATGCTCTTCTTCAAAGGATTCTTTGGACTGCTTTTAGGCCTTCACCGACGCGTCACGGGTGATAGTCGTTGGAATCAGCCCTTCGAAATAATCCGGGACGGCAAGCAGACCTTCACCTGGTCCCATTCGGCCATCGCATCCCACTTGGCCGACCAGTGGCACAAACGACCAATTGGAGTGCACTGCGAAAATACAAAGATCTGGCCCTATTGACTGAGCGGCGCCGGCCTCGGTCTGAAGCTGCACGACTCCCTTCTTGGCACCAACTATCACCAAGTCTTCGACCCCTGGTGGGACCACGCTAAGGACAACTACATCACCTGGCAGGATGGACGACCTGTCGCCATGGACCTCTACTACGACCCAGTCGTGGATGAGCACGTTTCCAACCCACTGGGCCTGATGGCACCCGTTTGGTATCTGGCCCCCCAGAGGCCGAAGGTTGCCCGTTCAGCTTGGGAGTTGGCCGTCATGTTGACCGGTCTGGACACTGAAGGGGACCCCACTGGGCTAAACGATCCAGCATTCGCATCACTTCTCGCCATGCAGACCGGCGAGTTCGACAACGGACGAGTAAGGGAACGCCTCTGGCAGGCGATCGACGACGTCCACGAGCCAAACTGGGACCACCACAGCGGCGAGTTCACCTTTGGATTCGGACTAGGTGAGCGATACCCCCGAGGTCAGTTGAACGCTCGCGCTATGGCTGGATGGGTTTGTACTCCCGGTGCCTGGAGTAAAATATTTGATGACTTCAGCAGTAACCGGTTTGCCGAACCGACGATCTCCGGCGTCGATTTCCCAAATATCGCGATGAGCGAGGCCCAGTGGGACGGCGAGGCACTGCATATGGCAGCACAACCCCGCGTTGCATCGCTCGCCGACTCTCGCACGTCAGTCCAAATCACTGCACTCCCAGTAGACGGACTCTGGATGCTTGTGCAACCCGACAACTCCAACGTGCCGGTTGAAATAGTTTCTGGCAAAACCATCGTGGAACTCAAAGCCGACGGTCGCCGATGCACTCTGAGACGATCTTGACGCTAGAAACCAATTACCGGATTCAACGCACTTTCCAGTCATCACCTAGAGGGAACGTTAAGGCTGCGTGTCACGCTGGATTGACAATGTGGGAATACTGGCTCGTAACCTCCCAGCGATGCATGAGTACGACGCCGACAATCGAGCCCTCGTCCGAGCAGTAGTTGATTTTGCTCTGGAACGCCTGGGCGACGATCCGCCCCTCCGGCCCGTTAAAACTGCCCATGAGTTAGAACTGCTAGTCGGCGAAACCATTACCGCTGAGGGATTAGGTGGCGACGAGGCCCTATCCCGCTATGCCAAATACCTCGCTCCTAGCAGTATCGCTGCCGACAATCCTCGTTACTTGGCCTTCGTTGCCGGTGCACCAACCCCCGCCGCAACCGCCTTCGACTTCGCGGTCACCTCCTCGGCAGTCGCTGGATCGAGTTGGCTAGATGGTGCCGGTCTGGTCCACGCTGAGAACGAGGCGCTCCGGTGGATTGCCGACCTAGCGGGACTTCCCAAAACCGCTGGCGGTTGTTTCGCCACTGGCGGCACTATGGGGAATCTGTCTGCACTCGTCACTGCTCGTGACGCAGCGAACCGAGATCACATCAACGCTGGAACTAACCGGCCAGATCGGTGGGCAGTGGTCGCGTCAGCCAGTTCACACGCGTCAATTGGATCCGCTGCTCGTGTTATGGACATAGACGTGCTTGTCGCCGACCTCGATGACGAACTACGTCTAACTGGAGATGCAGTAGCCACAGCTATCAGAGATCGCCCTGATCACACTGAGGTCTTCGCCGTGGTAGCTACCGCCGGAACCACAAACGTAGGTGTGGTCGATGCGCTCGACTCGATAGCCGAAGTCTGCGACGTGCATGGGATCTGGTTTCACGTTGACGGTGCTTACGGTGGTGCAGCGATGGCCGCTCCATCAGTCCGCCACCGCTTCAAAGGGATTTCACGCTGCAACTCGCTGATCGTTGATCCCCACAAGTGGTTGTTTTCGCCGTTCGACTGCGCTGCGCTTATCTATCGTGACCCTACGCCAGCCCGTCTCGCCCATACACAGCATGCCGGTTACCTCGATCCGCTAATCGATGAGACGGTGTTCAATCCCAGCGACCATGCCCACGTATTGACCCGCCGCGCTCGCGGCCTCCCTTTCTGGTTTTCACTAGCCGTCTACGGCACCAATGCCTACCGGGACGCCATTGAGCAAACGCTCGCTGTGGCTCGAGCCGCTCGAGATCTCGTACTGGACGCCGACCATCTCGAACTGGTGATCGAACCAGAACTATCGGTCGTGGCTTTTCGTCGCCAAGGCTGGGGAACTCGGGACTATCAGGAGTGGTGTGATCAGCTGCTTGTAGCGGGGGTGGCGCTGCTTACCCCCACCACGTTCGATGGTGAGCCAGCCATGCGGCTATGCATCATCAACCCAAGAACCACCGTGGAGGACCTTGCCGAGATCTTCGCAACCCTCGAACCTCTCCCCTAGTTCAGGTTCCGATACCCACTGGTCTCCGCTACGTTCGTCTGATGGGACGCATCTCTAGAACTATCGGATTAGCCAAAGCATCATGGAAGGTGCTCCGCCGAGACCGCGAACTTCTGGCATTACCAGTGCTCTCGTTTCTCGTGTCTGTCGGGTCGCTCGCTGTGCTCTGGGTGCCAATCGTTGCGGTGGCCGACCTTTCAGGGCTCTCATCCGAAGAAGGCCAAATTAATCCCGTACTCGCACTCGCTGGAATTGCTAGCGCTCTAATCCTCAGCATCGTTGGGGTATTTTTCAAAGCAGCACTAGTGGCCGGAGCATACGAACGCCTCACCGGAGGTGACCCAACAATACGGTCAGCCCTAAACCGAGCTGTCGGCCGTCTCAGCGGCCTCCTACCTTGGGCTCTGCTTAGCGCCACAGTTGGGCTCATCCTCTCTGCGTTGAAGGATCGAGCTGGTCGTCTCGGCAGGTTCGCTGTAGATCTGATCGGCATGGCCTGGGAGGCCGCTTCATTTCTTGTCATCCCAGCAATTGTGATTGACAACCACCGGGCGATTAGTGGGCTAAAGGCCTCCGCTTCGCTGCTTAAGAAAACTTGGGGGGAAAATCTTGCCTCTCAAATCGGATTCGGTCTCCTCGGTCTAGCGTTCACGATCCCAGGAGTCCTCCTCGTGATGGTGGCCGGACCGATCGCTCTGGTAATCGCCGTCCCATGGGTAGCCATGGTGGTCGTCGTTCTCACCGCCCTCGGAGCTATCTTCCAAACCGCCCTCTACCTCTACGCGACAACCGGTTCCATGCCGGAAGACTTTGAGGACTCCAATCTTCGGGAGGCCTTCGCCGTCCGTGCGTAAGTTAGGACGCGAAACAGCCCCCGCCGAAGCGGGGGCTGACCGCACGGTGGGAAAACCGTGTCCGGTAGCGGCTCCTCAGCCTCTACCAGTCCTGTCAAGCCTAGGAACCTTCAGTCCGACTCGTCACTTTGTCTCGCCTTGGGGCCTGGCCTAGGCTCTTCATCGGCCAATAACCGGCCTACAGCGCTACTGGTTCAGCACCATCTTCTTACGAGCTTTCATGTTGCTCTCGGCACCGTGCCTCCGAATAACCAACTATTTTTCGGCTTAGCCGGCTACCACGCCAGTGATGCCAGCCAGCACCAAACCGAGTCCAGCGAACTGCCAGCCCCGGACCTCGTCACCAAACGCAAGTCGCCCAACGGCCACACTCACCGCAGGGAACATGGCCCCACCGACTGCAGCCGGTAACGGATCAGCCTGCACGCCGAGGATGTAGAGAAATGTGGCTCCGGCAGCCGATACACCCATCAGTGTCCCCAATAATCGGGAACCAACTGTGGGCACAATCGAGACCCGACCACCAAGGGCCAGCAAAATTGAAACCAAGCAGGCCGTCCCCCGCTGCATCAGGCTGGGCCAGGCACCACTGTCCTGAGAGGTCTCCACGAGAACGGTCATCCCGACACCGAAAGCTAGACCGGAAACCGTTCCCCAAAACAGTCCCTTTCGAAGCCCTACGACCCGCACCCCAGAGGCAACTAGGCCTAGCCCTAGAGCACAGACCACCACTCCAGCAAACACGAAGATTGACGGCCGATCACCAGCAGCCATAACGTAACCAGCAGGCAACACTGCGACCATGACAGCCACTACAGGCGCCACTACGGTCGCTGAACTCCGCCGTAAACCGAGGAGGTAGGCAACCATTCCCACCCCGACGCCAATGCCCGACAATGCACCTATTAATACGTCGTGAAGGTTGAAAGTGCTAGGCACCACCAGGACCAGCAAGATGGACACCAGCGCAGCTGTGCCCTGGCCCAGAATGGCTAAGTTGAGAGCTCCGGCGTAATTCATGGCCCGGCGGCCGAAATACTCAGATGCACCGACAGACAGTGAACTCAACATTCCAAGGAGGACACCCATCTGGCGGAATGCTAGATGTACCGGTAGTCACCTCCTACTGTTCACCAGCTACTGCGTTCAGGCATTTCGAGAACGTGAACAACCACGGCATCCGTTGAGGATTATTTAATCCCTGATCGTTCTCAGCGATGATCAACGCCCCATCACCTAGTACGGGGCCCATCCACGCCGACTACGTGGCTTCCGGATGTGATGTACCGACAACCAAAAGTTACTGCGCCTAGACCAGCCACTTTCGCTTCCACGCCCCAACCCGTCAGGCTGGCGACTTGTTGGAGCCATAGGCCAACTGGTCAGAAAGGCGGCTCATTCTGCACAGCGAAATCCTTCCAGTCGTAGTCTCGCTGATCTATACCAGATCCGAGCCAAGGGGCCTTAGGGTCACTCGAACTCCACCGATATTCAAATTTGCTGACAGATGAGACCTGAACTCGAGGCCAGAAACGCCCTCGCCTCGATCGTCAGCAGTCACAACGAAACGTATCTCCCCCTCGTCCAAAGGCACCACGGTGCCCAAGTGGGACACCCCGAGAACGTTCGCCCAACGTCTGGCCATTTGGTCTGGATCGTCAGCCTGAATCTCTACTGCGGCAAGGTCAGTTACCACCTCAGTTCGCACAGATTCTCGCCACGCTGGGCCCGCCCATGGCCAGTCGCTCCAGTTGTCGGTCTCGTCAACCGACAAGATCGTGCCTCCAACATCTTTTGGGTGGAGGTGGACACCGTCGACTCCTGTCATAGATGCCTCCAACACAACCCGCACACCCAGATCTTCGAGTCGTCGACGGACACCCGACAAGTCATCGGTCTGCACCAACACCATGTAGCCACCGTCTCCACCTCGCCGATCCAGCTGACGCCCTGCTGCAGTCCCAGCGACTACTGGAGACACAATCTCCAGTAGTCGCTCTCCCACCGGAAACAAGACGTTACGGAGGCCGAACGAGGCGACCCCGAGGTCGTGGACACAGGCCGCTAGACCTAATTGGCCAACCACTTCACGTTCCACCGCGACCAGGTCTCTAGCCACTAGGGCGACTTGTCGCAATCGAATTGCCATCAACTGAACCGTACTTGGCTTGACGAAAGCCAACCCACCAGAGCCGCCGACCTATTCTGGGCAACACCAATTTTCCAACCTGCATTTCCTTTATTTTCAGAGTTCATCACAGCCAATATTCTTCGTCAGGAACCCGATAAAGCTTGTACTTATAGGCAAAAATAGATATTTGAGACGAAAGCCACCTTGAGGCCAATTCATTCGACTGTGCTCCGGAGCGACGGGTCCGGTTCAGATATGCGTAGGATTACTTGTACCGGACCGATCAGGATCCGGTTTTTTTCAAAAGAAAGCGATACCGAATAATGCCAAACGGCACCGTAAAATTTTTCAACGCCGAAAAGGGCTATGGATTCCTCTCCGTCACCGACGGTGAAGATGTCTTCGTCCACTACTCCAACATTGAGGGCGAGGGTTACCGCAGTCTTGACGAAGGTCAGGCCGTCGAATTTGAGGTCGGCCCCGGCCGCAAGGGCCCTGAGGCTCTCAGCGTCCGCAAGGTCTGAATCTGAACAGGTCGGCTGGGTCGGGCGTTAGCCCGAAGCCACAGCCCAACATGCTGCCACCTCTTTCTTTTTAGGAGAGGTGGCAGAGAACCCGCTCTTTTGAGCGGGTTCTTTCGCGTTTTAGACCTGGATCAATCTTTACCCATCCGGTAGCGCCGGTGCCCAAGTACAGCCCCAACGTGCAGCCCCCTCACTTGATCTGCATGGCCTGGGAACTCTTCTTCCATCGAGCGAGCCGAACGGACTGTCAGCCATAGAACAGCTCCTAAGGAAATCGCTCCGCCAACAAGAGTCCCCCCAGAGGGTTCTTCGTTCATCCAGATCCACACCCACAACGGAGCTGCCACAACTTCAGTGACTAAAAGCAGACTGATATCGGCTGGGGGGACGAACCGGTGCGCATAGTTCCAGATGGGAGTAAACAGCCCGATTAGTAGTCCACCGCCAATAAACGCCATCCAGACGTCGTATACAGGTGCTCCAAAACCTTGTCCGCCCAAAGACACCAAAGTTCCAACTATTCCAGCAGCCACTCCACCGACCAGTGTCGGTACACCAGGATCACGGGCCGGGGCACTCCGGATCAACACTGCGTATGCACCAATAGCTAAAGGCAAGATCGTCGACAAAACGATCCCCAGAGTGTCTCCAGCGCCCACATTGCCAGCCACCATCACGACGACACCAGTTCCGGCTAGCACTATGGCGATCAGGGTGTCCCGGGTAACTGGTTCGCGGAGAATCAACCTGCCGAGAATTGCTGCGTACAAGGGGCTTGTTGACTGCATCAGGAGAACGAAGGCGGCCGACACCCGACTTAGTGCCACCACAAAGAGGGTAAACATCGCACCGAGTAGCAGTCCCGCCATCACCTGTCGAGCCCCGGCTTCGCGGATCGCTCGCGCCGGATTGCGACCAGCTACCAGGATTATCATCAAAGAAACCAACGCTGCCGAAAAACTCCGGTAGCTCAGGTACTGCCACTCGTTGGCCTCACGCAGGGCACGGAACGTCAGGGGTCCAAAACTGAATGCGAGCCCGCATATCAGGACGGCCACCGAGCCTTGGAATCTGGAGAAGGTGGGCACGTGTAGATGGCTCCTCAGTCAGGTGCAGCCGTAGCCATTACCAATGGTCGACGAACACTAGACCCAGAATCCGTTTTCAGTGCAAATATCTCACCACCTCAGCCCAAACAGTGCCTCCAGTCACGTATCCCAGTTCCAGACTTCTCGTGCGGTAGTATGCAGATACGCCGTCTGTTACTTGTCGGTGGGTTCGCTGACGGGAATTGGTTCCCCGATTTAGGTGAGCCGTCCGCCCCGCCAATCCGAGCCGGGCGATCCCATTAGATGCCTTTCACAGGCAGGCCCCACGGACCGCGGGCCTGGAGTTCACATGTCGTCCCCCACCTTCGCCGATCTCGGCGTACCTTCGAATATTTATCAAGCGCTTGACGCCCGAGGTATTAGTTCACCGTTCGCCATTCAGGCAGCCACCATTGCTGATGCCATGGAAGGCCGTGACGTCTGTGGCCGAGCCCCGACTGGCTCAGGCAAGACCTTGGCGTTTGGGATTCCGCTGGTCGCCTCAGTCGGTCGCGCAGAGCCTCGGCGCCCACGCGGGCTCGTGTTGGCCCCTACCCGAGAACTTGCAGAGCAAATCCGCACCGAACTTCGGACTTTTGCGGGCAAGGTTCGCGTAGGCGTCGTCTACGGCGGCGTGGGCTACGGCCCGCAGTTGAAGGCCCTCCGTGACGGTATCGATATCCTCGTTGCCTGTCCTGGGCGGCTAGAAGATCTAATTGAACAGGGTGCCGTTAACCTCCGAGACGTTGACCGGGTCGTGCTCGATGAGGCAGACCGGATGGCCGACATGGGCTTCATGCCTGCGGTTCGACGCTTGCTTGATCAGACGGCCAACGTCCGTCAGACAGTTTTGTTTTCAGCCACACTCGATGGTGATATCGCCAAGTTGACACGTGATT
>CAWVUB010000074.1:0-11384 GCA_963933065.1 uncultured Acidimicrobiaceae bacterium
GAGAGAAGCTGATCCCAGACATGGCTGCTGGTCGGACGCGAGTTGCGATATCTGTGACTGAGCCTTCTGGTGGAACTGATCTGATGGGTGCAATGCGCACCAAGGCCGTGAAAGTCGACGGAGGCTGGCGGTTGACCGGCCAGAAAACTTGGACCACGGCGGCACACGTCTCGGATTATCTGTTCCTGATGGCGAGGACCGAAGAAGTACAAGACAAGCCGGCCAAAGGAGTCACACTCTTTTTGGTGGCGAACCCGTCTGAGGGTCTCGAAACTCGCCAGATTCCAAAGATCGGGATGCGATCGGTTGGTTCTTGCGACGTATTTCTGGACGAAGTCTTTGTACCGGATGAGTTTGTTGTGGGCGAGCCCGGCATGGGCTTCTACCAGATGCTCAAGACACTCAACAACGAGCGCATCATGGTTGCCGCGCTTTGTACAGGAATCATCGACGGCACGATCGAGGAAATCCTCGATCAGCTGAAGAACCGCACAGCCTTTGGCAAAACCATCGGAAGCTTCCAGGTTTGGCACCAGTACGTCGCGGATATGGCGATGATGCAAACTCAGGCAGAGCTTCTCACCTATTTCGCTGCATGGAAGAGTGACCAGGGCGATGATTGCGGCCGGGAAGCGAACATGGCAAAGGTGACCGCATCGGAGTATGCAGGAAAGTGTGCGGATATTGCCATGCAGGCTCTCGGCGGCCTCGGCTACTCACTAGAGACGCAGCCGCAGAGGTACTGGCGTGATGCCCGTTTGTATCGCATCGGGCCCATCACCAATGAGATGGCACGAAACAGCATTGCGGAAACCTTTGGACTGCCAAGAAGTTTCTGAGGCCTGTCTTGAAGAGCGCTTTAGACATGGTTAGGTCCCCGTATGGAGAGTAGGCGGGTTGCCCTCGTTACAGGGGCCGGACGCGGTATAGGTAGTGCCGTCGCTCGTCGACTGGCTGAGGACGGCCTGTCATTGGCGGTTAATGATGTAGACGAAGAGAACGCCCGCCAAGTAGTGGGGGAACTTCTCGATATGGGCTTTGATGCGGTACCCGTGGTCGGATCAGTAGCAGTTCCAGAGAGCGCAGATCACGTTATAGAGATGACAAGAAAGAAATTTGGCCGCTTAGACGTACTGGTAAACAACGCCGGTGCGACAAGGCCTGCAATGGCGCACCGCATGACGAACGATGCCTGGGACTTCGTCATCGGTGTCGCGCTGACCGGAACCTTCAATATGTGCCGGTCAGCATTCAACCTGTTGCGGGCAGCCGAAGAAGGTGGTGACTGGGCCAACAAGAAGGTCATCAATATGTCGTCGATCAACGGCATCTACGGGACTGCAGCGAATGTCAATTATTCCGCAGCCAAAGCAGGAGTTAATGGACTGACCCGGGCCCTGTCAAGGGAATGGGCGCCTCACGGGATCAACGTAAATGCAGTAGCCCCGGGCTATATCGCCGGCACACGGATGACCTCGGTTCAGGAGGAGGGCGGTGACTTCGGTCTTCCAATCGAAGTGATCCAATCAGTTGAAGCGGCGATACCCATCGGGCGCGCCGGAGTACCGGACGATGTTGCCGGTGTCTGTTCCTGGCTTGCCTCAGCCGACAGCGACTACGTGTGTGGACAGATCGTGGAGGTTCATGGCGGCATGGAGATCATTAAGGTGGCTGACTAATGTCCAAAGAAAAACTGACATCGTTGGCGGAAGCGATAGGGACAGTTCCCGACGGTGCGACAGTGGCAATCCAGAATATGGCCACTCAGTCGGCACCGATGGCATCCGTCCGTGAACTCATACGGCAGGGACACACAGGACTGGAAGTCGTCGCTCTGGTCGGCGGCATCCCAATCGACCTCATGGCAGCGGCTGGCACCATGGATAGATTCACAGGCGCTGCGGTTTCAATGGAGCAGTTTGGCCTCTGTCAGGCTTATAGAAGCGCGGTCGAGTCAGGACGGATCGTTGTTCAAGAACTCTCGGAAACCGCCCTTAATGCCCGATTGGGAGCAGGAGCACGCAACCTCCCGTTCCTCCCGACTCGGGGGATGATCGGCACAGATCTCATCGCGATAAACCCCAACCTAGTCATGGTGCCGGATCCGTTTGGAGGGCCGGATGTCGTGGCCTGCAGGGCGCTGATCCCCGATGTCGCTCTAGTCCACTGCCACCGTGCTGACCGGTTCGGGAACCTTCAGATGGAACCCACAGCGGTATGGCCAGACATTGGGATTATGCCGAAGGCGGCCAAGCAGGTAATTGCAACGGTGGAGGAGATCGTTGACACGGAATTGCTGCGAAGCAGCCCGGAGAAGACGATTCTTCCCGGATTCATGGTTGACGCTGTTGTAGAGGTTCCCTTCGGTGCCCATCCGACATCCTTCAATCCTCGCTACGGCTACGACACTGCCTTCCATCGTGAGTGGATTGCTGTCTCCCGCGACCCCGAGGGAACTAGTGCCTGGATGCAACGGTATGTGTATGAACCCGACACTCAAGATGAATATCTCGAACGGGTAGGCGGAACCGACAGGCTTGAAGCACTGAAGCGCTGGGAGATCACAGAGTGAACGATAAACCTTCGACTGACTGGACGGTTGACGAGTTGATGGTCACGACGTTGGCCGCAACGTTGGACAATAACGATCAAGCGTGCAACGGAATGGCCTCGTTTGTCCCGGTCTGTGCCTTCCAGTTGGCCCGGCTTACACATGCACCGGACTTGGTATGGCTGGCTAGTGCGATTGGCCTTGACGCACGGCCCGAACGAGTACCGGCTTCGACTCTCGAGGCACCTCTTTGGCGAGACTCCATTATGTATCTAGAGCAGTACTCGACGTTCTGGGACATCGTGCTCAACGGAAGGTGGCTACAAAAGTTCTGTGTAGGGGCTGCGCAACTCGACCGGTATGGAAATGGCAACAACTCGGTGATTGGTGACGTCTACCACCGACCGAAGGTGCGCCTACCTGGTACGGCGGGTCTCGGCGATATGGGTTCGATCGGTAAGCGCCTCTTTTTTTGGAATCCGAACCACAGTCCGCGATCGTTCGTTGAGAAAGTGGACTTTGTGTCCTGTGCCGGATGGCTTGGAGGTGGTGACGAGCGTGAACGGCTCGGACTCGCCGGAGGACCGGAGCTAGTTATTACCAACCTTTGCGTGATGGACTTTCATGCGGAAACGAGGCACATGCGACTGAAGTCGCTTCATCCAGGAGTGACGTTGGAACAAGTCCAGGAAGCGACGGGTTTTGATTTACTGATTGAAGATTCCGTAGTACTGGAAACTCCGGTTCCTACCGTGAATCAAGTTCGTCTCATCCGAGAAGTGATTGATCCTGATGGCATGAGGTTGCGAGAGTTTGGACGTTGATAGCTAGAAGCCATGTAACCGTTCGTGATATGGAACCAATCGGTGGCGGCTTAATTGGCGCTATTGAAAGGCGGTGCGCAGCATCATCGAAATCTTTCTCTCCTTGATTAACCGCTGCTTCCTAGCGCTTAACGATGGATAGTTTCATGGAGACCCTAGCTCTACTCAACTTTTCTGTACGCTCCCCCGACAAATACGAGGACAACAACAGATGCGTCTAGTGAAGGGCATGTCCGTCCTGATCACCGGAGGTGGTTCCGGAATTGGCCTTGGAGCGGCGGAGCTATTTGGCAATCGGGGAGCCTTTGTAACCATTGCGGGGCGGCGGGAGGAGCCTCTTGTTGTCGCTGCTGAGCGAATCGGAACCCGATGTAATGCTGTGACGGGGGATGTCACGGTTGCCGAGGACCGCCAACGCATGGTTGAGGCTGCAGTCCAACATGGTGGAGGTTTGGATGCACTCCTGAGCCTTGCTGGCAACATGTATGTAGGGGCGATTGGTGACATTGAAGAAGAACGTCTTCTCGAGCTGTTTCACTCCAACGTTGTTGCGGGAATGATGTTGGCCCAGTGCGCCAAAGATCATCTGGCTAAGAGCAAAGGATGCATAGTGTTCGCCGGGTCGGTGCATACACGGCGGGCGTTCCCGGGTGCATCTGGCTATGCCGCAACAAAGGGTGCCATTGAGGCGCTGACCGGCGTGTTGGCTGCGGAGCTTGGCCGGGAGGGCATTCGAGTGAACTGCGTACGCCCTGGGGGAGTGCATACGGAAATATTGGTCCGCAGCGGAATGGCAAAAGATGCGGAGGAGTCTCGTGCGCGAGTTGAAGGGCTTGCGTCTGCCCATGTACTTGGACGTATTGGTACCACAGAAGAGATTGCAGAAGCTCTCGAATATCTGGTGTGTGCCGAATGGACCACCGGAGAGGTTCTTACGGTCGATGGGGGTCTGAGTCTTGGGGTCACCAAGGGATAGATTGGAGTCCTTATGAGTGAAATGCACCGCTCCGTGATCGACCGTTACTTCGCAGCTCTCAACGATGAGGACTACGAAGTTCTAAAGGAAGTTTTTCACCCGGAAGCGGTACTACGTCCGCCTGGAACGCGCGCCCGCTCTGGCCATGATGAAATCATGCGTTTCTTTCTCAAGGTTTTTAATAAGTTTCCGCAACACGTAGATACCCCAAGTCGTGTCCTGTCGGATGGTAATTGCGTAACTGTGGAGATCGATTTCACCGGGGTGACGAGCAACCAAAACTCGGTAGCGTTCGCCGCTGTTGATATTTTTGACATTGAAGACTCTCAGATCATCAACCTGTCACAGTGGTTTGACACGGTAGAGGTGGCTCGACAGGTTGGCACCGGTTAGCCCTAGATTTGTCATAATTGTGGACACTATAAAGGTTGTAATTCTTGGTTCCGGGGTAGCTGGTCTTACCGCGGCGCTTGCTGCTGCAGAGGCCGGAGCGGCTGTCCAAGTAATAGAACAGGCTGATTTCTTCGGTGGTACCACCGCTCTTTCTGGCGGTGTTGCCTGGATGCCAAATAACCACCTGATGGAAGTAAACGGCGTACAGGACAGCAACGATGACGCACTGCAGTATCTCCGAGAGGTGGTTGGTGGTGAAGCCAATTTCCAAATGTTGGAAGTGTTCGTCCGAGAAGCCCGCGATTCGGCTCTATGGGTTGAGGAACTAACGCCACTGCGGTGGGGGCCCCTTCCGTACCCCGACTACTACCCGGAACGTTCTGGTGGTCGGCTGGGGTACAGGTCGCTTGAACCTCTCGGATGGCCGGTGCCAAAAGATGTAGCGCGGCTGATCAGGTCTGCTCCCAATGTCGCGCTGCCGGTGTCGTATGGAGAATTGTTGGCTGGAATGCCCTCGAGAGAGGAACTTCTGAGGCGAAGCGAAGAAGGCATCCTGACAATGGGTCGGGCTTTGATAGCAGGCCTCTTTTCGGCAGCGGTCCAAAGAGGAGTTCATTTCGAGGCGGGTAGGAGAGTCACTTCACTTGCGGATCTCCCCGAGTCGTCTTCGGTCGTTTTAGCCACAGGTGGCTTTGAACGCAACAGCGATCTTTGTGTTGAACACATGGGTAGAGGGATTCCAGGAGTCACCGGTGCCCCAGGACTCGAGGGCGACGGTTTGGTCATAGCGGGTCAGGCCGACGCAGACATGCGAAACATGAAGGAAGCCTGGTGGTGTCCGTCTACCGCATTTCCAGACGAGTTGATAGATGGGCAGCAGATGTTTCGACTTCTCCTAACCGAACGTGCCCGACCGGGGTCGCTTATGGTCGATGGTGGGGGCAAACGGTTTATCAATGAGTCGCTCAACTACAACGACGCTGGCCGGGCTCTTATGCGACTGCCAAGACTCCGCTCAGACGGTGTTGTGGCTTGGCTGATCTTCGATTCCAACTATCGCAAGCGGTATCACGTCGGCACAATCCGTAGAGATTCCCCAGATCCTGAATGGCTCGTTGCAGCGACTTCCTTGGAAGAGATGGGGACCGAGCTGGACCTTCCCTCGGGCCGGCTAGAGGAAACGATCGAGGAGTTCAACCGAGGTGTATTGCGCGGCGTCGACACACGCTTTCAACGCGGTCGGTCGGCGTACGACAAGTTTGTCGGCGATTCGACTAGCCCCCACCCGAGTCTAGGAAAGATAGGTACGCCTCCTTTCTATGCGCTACCGGTGATCCCCGGTTGTCTCGGAACTAAGGGAGGTCCTTTGACCGACCAGGACGGCAGGGTCTTGTCCAAAGGAATCCCGATTCCGGGGCTGTACGCGGTTGGTAATACGGCGGCTAATCCATTGGGGACGGCCTATCCCGGCGCTGGAGGTACGATCGGTCCTCACATAGTATTTGGCCGTCGTGCAGGTATCTCTGCGGCGATGAATGGTCGGTGAGATGTTCTCTGCACTGACCGAATCATGTTGCAGATCGAGAGGTTAGAGATGGGTTGGTGTGAGGCGACCACTTTTGGTGATCTGCTTGTCCGGGCAGCTGAAAAGTACGGTGCCAATGAAGCCGTCGTAGTCCAAGACGAACGCCGTTCCTTCGAAGGCCTCCTAGCCTCCGCGATGCAGGCAGCGCGCTCCCTCCTCGGACTCGGCGTAGGTAGGGGTGATGCTGTCGGCATCCTCATGCCTAACTGCATGGATTTTGTTGAGGTGATGTTCGGAGGGGCGTTGATCGGAGCCCGGATAGTTCCCATCAACGCCCGCTTTAAAGACCGGGAACTTGTGTACCTGATCGAGAATGCAGACCTAACCGTTCTTCTAACTAGCGATATCGTCGACCAGCACACCGATTACGCACAAATCCTCGATTCGTGCTTGCCTGGGCTTTCAGCAGCATCGGATTCCACCACTCTCGGGTTGGACCTGGCCCCGAAGCTGAAGAGCGTTGTCATGCTGGGAAACTCTTCTCCAGCCGGGATGGTTGATCGTGAACGCTTCGAGTCCTTAGCTGAACAAACCACCGATGATGATGTTCACCGACTGCGAACCCGGATCGCCATCCGCGACGTCGCCATGATGATGTACACCTCGGGGACGACTGCTGACCCCAAGGGCTGTCCAACCACGCATGAAGCCTTGGTGCGTACAGCGGTAACGGGTAGTAGAAACTGCTTCGAGTTGACCACAGAGGATCGATTCTGGGACCCGCTTCCCCTCTTTCACATGAGCGCCATCCTTCCTCTCATTGGTTGTCTAGACGCTGGATCGACATATGTCACGCTGACCCACGTAGAGCCTGGGGCCGCTATCCAACAGTTGCGTGAGGAGGCGTGCACCTTTTCATTTTCTACGTTTCCCACTGTCACCAATGCGATCCTCGATCATCCGGATTGGGATTCAAGAGAGTTCACCCGGATCCGGGCATGGAACAATGTCTCATCGCCGGATGGGTTGCGTGAACTACACAAAAGGCTTCCTGATTCCCGCCATCTCAACGCCTACGGCTGCACCGAGATAGGTGGTGTGGTGTGCTTTACCCGGTCCGACGATCCACCCGAGACGTGGGCCACGACTTCCGGCCGCCCCTTCGATGGGATCGAGGTAGAGATACGCGACCTTGAATCTGGCCAACCTGTAGGAGTGGGCGAACGGGGTTCTATCTGGTCCAGGGGCTACAACCTGTTTGAGGGCTACTACAAGGATGACGCTAAGAATGCGGAGTCTTTCGACGTCGACGGTTGGTTCTGCACCGGCGATATTGGCGCAATGGATTCAGAAGACCGGGTCTCCTACCTAGGCAGGGTCAAAGACATGCTCAAGGTAGGGGGGGAGAACGTCGCTGCTGTTGAAATCGAGTCACTGCTGCAAACCCACCCGTCGGTGAGCATTGCCCAGGTGATTGCCGTGCCCGACGCCAAATACGTTGAAGTCCCAGCCGCATATATCGAGCTTCGACCAGATTGTGGAGCTACGGAGAAAGAGGTGATCGACTTCTGCGATGGGAAGATTGCTGGATTCAAGATCCCCCGTTATGTTCGCTTCGTTTCTGCACGCGAGTGGCCGATGTCTGCGACGAAGATACAAAAGTTCCGACTACAAGATCGGTTTGCGGAGGAGCAGGAACAGGGCGAGTCTGGGTGACTCGCCCTCTAGAGCGGAGCGAAGCTATTTCATAGCTACAGGGCATTCGTTTGCTATGTCGAGCACCGTGTAGACCCGACCGATTCCGAGACAAAACGCGATCGTGGTAGCCAACTCGACAATCTCGACGTCGCTGAACTGCTCTCTTAGTGCAGCAAAGAAAGTGCCATCGAGATTCTGATGTTCCGTGGCAAAGCGTTCGGCAAACTCAATAGCGAGACGTTCCCGCTCTGAGTAGTCCCCGCTGTCAGCGTACTCGTGGACATGTGAGTACATCTCCTCGGTGAGCCCCTGCTGCATCGCCGATGCAGCTCGAGTGTCGAGTCATATGGGACATTGATTGATCTGCGCGATCCTCATGCGTGCAACCTCCCTGACGCGAGCAGGAAGAGACGACGCCTCGTACGTGGCCTTTCGCATCGCGTCGACTCCGGCACCGAAGTGAGGGGCCATCTCCCACAGCCGAAGCCGCTCAAGGCCGTTGCCGACAGGGACGTCTATGTGAGCCATTGTTTCTCCGATTTTAGTTGAGAGTCAGAAGGGGTAGTCCTCAGGGAGCATTGTCGCGTGCCAGGTTTGGCTCTTCCACCACAGCCACTCGCCGTTCAAGATCTGATCGATGGTCATTGTGGGGTGCTGTTCGTCCCAGCTGATCGGGGTTTGGACGATCTGGAGGAGGCAACCAAGTCCCGAACTTGGACGGATATAGGTTTCTTGCCACAGCTCTCTGGAAGATAGATCCGTATCGACAACCTCAAACCCCAAATGCTCAACGTTGTCGATCGTACTTTCAACATCGTCTACGGCGACAGTGAGGTGGTGAAAGCCCTCCCCATGTTTGTTTATGAACGCAGCGAGATAGGAGTCGTCAGACAGCGGTTCGAGCAATTCAATCTTGAAGTTCGCAAGCTTGTAGACGGCAGAGCGAATACCAAGGCGCCGGTCATCTCCTCCGTACATCAGTGTTCCGCCGAGTGCGTCTCTGTAAAGCGGTACTGCACTGGCGATCGAACGCACAGCGAATCCGATGTGGTCGACTCGTTCTATAAGCGACACATTTGGATGGTTTATGTGGTCCGTATCAGGTATTGCCGCTTGGCCGAGGGTTCGCCAGCTCATATGGTCTTTCGATTCGTTCGGCTAAAGGACTTGGCAGAGTGAGTCATGTCAGCTCAGCGTTTCTCCGCCAGGTTTCACGACGTGTATTTCTGTGGCTAAGAGGTCCACCCTCCCAAAGACGAGTCCAGCTAGTGCTAGTTCTGCCTTCGCCCTGTTCGCTGAACTGAGGTGGGCTTGAGCTCGGTTCAGGTTCGGGAACCATGCCATGAGAACTGCGTCGAACACTGCCGGCGGTTGTCCCGCGTGCGCCTCATGGTCTGTGACCAGGACACGTTGAGCGAGTGGTTCGTCTTCAGCAACGGCGTCCACCGCCTCCTTGCAAATCGTTGATGTGAGCAGGCTTCTTTTCGCCGAAGGATGGCAACGAAAGGCGGTGATGACCTTGATTGGTGAACCTGGGCCCGTGGGAAGGTCTCCGATCGCCAGATGTTGTCGTACCAAAGCGAGTGAGAAGCGTGACTTGTCGATGAAGGCGTCTTCATCGTGACGGACAGACTCCAAGTACTGCTGAGAGGAGAACCCTTCATTCATCGATTCAACAGTTTCGAAGGCCAATTCGGAACAAGCATCGAATCCCGGGTAGGGAAGTAGCGGTTTCCTGTCAACCAGCACCGAGTGGTTTTGGGTGTAGGCCATTAGGCCGGGGATGGCTCCAGCAGCGTCGGCATGCGACGTCATCCAGTGATGTTGGAACGCCTCGAAACTCGATTCCGGAAGCCTTGGGGCCATGCCGAACCTGATGATCATTGCTGCCTTTCAAAGTCGAATACCGCGGGACGGTCCAAAGTTTCCTCCGCCAGCCTGAATTTTTCAATTCTCTCGCTCGGTGTCTTTGGGAAGCTTTCCCGCTGTTCGATGTATCGAGGAACCATGTAGTGGGGAAGATGTTTCTCACACCAGGCCCGCAGGTCTGGGATGTCAAGTTGCTCTGTGGCCACGACGTCCAATTTGATGTCCTCTTCTCCGAGGTCAGATGGGATGCCGTATGCAGCAGCTTCAACCACCGTTGGGAGAGTCAGTACTGGGATCTCGACTTCGGTCGCACCCACCATTTCGCCACGTCGCCTGATCCGGTCCTTCTTCCGGGCAACGAAGGTCATGACGCCGTCCTCGTCGTAGAAGGCCGTGTCACCGGTGTGGAACATGAAGTTGCGAAATGCATCGATAGTGATCTCGGGGTCCTTGTAATACTCCCGGATCATGGAGTGGGGAATCAGGGGCCGAAAGACCATTTCTCCAATCTCGCCAGGTGGAAGGAGGCGGTCGTCTTGGTCGACAACGCCGTATTCCATCCATTGAGCTGGCTTGCCCATGGCGCCTATTGGCTTGTTGGGTAGAAGGTCACGGCGAGCGGGGATGGGCAAGATCTCCGTCATGCCAAATCCCTGATAGGTCACCTTCACGTTGAACCGTGATTCAAAGCGTTCGAGATCCGGTGGCGCCGGTGGGCAGTAGATGATCTTGAGTTGGTGTTCGGGCACGGTCTCGGTTCTCTTATCGATTATCGCCGCCATTGGACCCAGAATGATCGAGAACGTGGCACCGGATTGTGCGGCCTGTTGGAAGTACTCACCCGGGGAGAACGACGTCATCAGGTATCCGGTACATCCTGCGTGCAAAGAGAGGTTCCCAACAAAGTGCATGGCGGCAACGTGATAGACCGGCAAGGGAGTGAATAAGATGTCGTCCTCTGTCTGTTGGAGGGAGTCAACGAGAACTGCGGAAGCCAAGTACAGGTAGTGGTGGGAGTAGATGACTCCTTTGGCTAGGCCAGTGGTTCCTGAGGTGAATTGGATGAGAGCGTTCTCGTTCCAGTCGGGCAGATCGCCCGGAAGTTCGGCTGGCTGGTCGGCAATCCACCGGTTGAAGTCAACGACGGTGGCTCCATGCAGGTTGTCGACTCCGGGAGCTTCGCCAACAACTACGACTTGCCTGATGGCACCCAAGTCGTCCAGGTCGACGAGGTGTTCAAAGTATTCATCCTTGACGACGATTATCGATGCGTCGCTTTTGGTGATGACGTGGTGGAGGTGTAGGCCTCTGGTCCGGGCGTTGAATGGCACCACCGTTCCGCCTGCGGCGTGAGTGCCGTACATCGTGGGAAAGAATTCGATCTGATTGGCCATGAACAAGGCGACATGGCTGCCACCGAAACCATCTCGGACCAGTGCCTGCCCGATCCTGCAGGACATTTCGTATCCCTCGGCGAAGGATATTTGCGACTTAAAATCGACGATCAGCCAAGGGTGGTCGCCTCGCTTGGCTGCCTGATCCCTAAGA
>CAWVUB010000075.1:0-11160 GCA_963933065.1 uncultured Acidimicrobiaceae bacterium
AGTGGTCTCTTCCACCATCTGTTCCACCAGTTTTTCGTCAGTGACATCCACCTCGCAGGCGATTGCCCGGCCGCCCGCATCAAAGATTTCTTCGACGGTGGTGTCGAGTCCCTGCTGATCACGGTCAGCGCATCCAACTTGTGCTCCTTCGGCTGCAAACCGAATGGCCGATGCGCGGCCGATGCCAGAACCGGCTCCAGTCACGATTGCTACCTTCCCCGCAAGGCGGTCGCCCATACCCACAGAATCCTTCCATCCAGGTGATGTCTCGACCAGAGAGGTCGAACTAACACAGTCATTATAGTAGTTCCGTGTTGTCACGTTGGATACGAGCAAGCGTCTTACTCGTCATCACGATGTGGGGGCTAATATTTGTCGCAGTCCACGAGCTTCTGGTAGTTCTGGATTCCATTCAGATCATTGTTATTCGATATTGGATATTCAGTTTCGTCTTCCTGCTGCTGCTGTTGTTCCAGCCTCACTTACGCCCAAAGTTCACCAGACAAGATTGGGGTCTGTACATTTTCGCTGGAATTTTAGCCGTGCCTGGAGCCCAATTTCCCATCGTCTACGGACAACGATTTCTCGCCCCGCCCTTGGTGTCGCTTATCGCCGGCCTAACTCCTGTGATGGCACTTGTGCTGGCCCGAATATTCCTGACAGAAAAGCTGTCTCGCTTCCAGTTGCTGGGTTGTCTTATGGCGCTAGTTGGGTCATTAGTAATAATCTTGGCAAGCAGCAGCGATGGTACCGAGGTGACAGCTTCCAATCCTGCTATGGCAGCATTAGCCTTGATTTCGCCGTTGTCGTGGGCGGGCTACATGATTTTCATGCGTCGTGTTGCCACCCGCCACGGCGCACTTACTTCAACCGGCACGGTCATGGTCTTGGGAACCCTGTGGACTGCCCCCTTCTGGAAACACGGTGTTGGCGGTATCGGCAATCTCGAAGTGCCACATCTTCTCTGGCTCCTCTACCTCGCAATAGGCGGAACTCTCTTTACGTACTGGATCTACTTTCAGGTCATATCTGAAATCGGGGCAAACCGTGCAGCCACCTACATGTTTGCAGTACCTCTCGCAGCCCTATTCTGGTCGTGGGTAATCTTGGACTACGTGCCTTCTGGAATCGCGCTTATAGGTGGAGCGGTGGTCTTGTTCGGCGTGGCAATGACCCAGAAAATAAACTCTTCCTACGAGAGTAGCTAAGCCAGCAACTGGGTTGTAAAGGGTCCAGAAAGTGTTTGTTGTAGATCACTAAGGTGTTAAGAAGTCTGAAATAGCGCGGTGGCTAGATTCGTCCTCAAAAGTTCCAGCTGTAGCTATTACCGCTTTGTCGATACCCATTGCTGAATCGCGATTCAGATGCCGTTTGATTGCCTCGAGTGCGTGACGACTGTGGCAGGCAATTGAGAGGGCCAGGTTGTGAGCGGCAAGAATTAGCTCATCTTCTTCGACGACGTCCATTACCACGCCGATCTCTCGGGCAGTTACAGCATTGATTTCTTCGGCGCTACAAGCCAGCCTCATAGTCCACGGAAGACCGATCTTTTCGGCTGCCCGGGTAATGCCGAACCCGGGCATGAGGCCATGGTCGACCTCGCGAAAAGCAAAGCGGGCACCAACAGACGCAATCGCCATATCGCATGCCATCATGATCTCCAGGCCTCCGCCATGCGAAATACCGTGCACCGCAGCGATGACAGGAACTGCACATTCTTGAATCGAGTGAAACGCAGCAAAGACAGCCCCGACGTGTTCCTCGGCGCGCTCCTTTGACTCCGTCAATGGTGGAAAGGTAGCGATGTCGCCTCCCGCCGAGAACGCCCTTCCTGCTCCCCTAAGAACCACGCAGTTGACATCGGTGTCAGAACTCAGCTGGCCCATCCGCTCCGTCAACTGATCGACAAAGCTCCGATCCATGGCGTTGAGCTTTTCCGGCCGGTTCATCACAAGATGAGCGACTCGGCCAGGGTGCTTCTCGAGCAGAAAACGTTCTTTGGTATGTCCAGACATGAATGCTTCCCCCTCAGCCCGGTCCCAATCTCAACCCAGCGTCCAAACGTATGGTCTCTCCGTTGAGGAACGTGTTTTCCATGCAATGGACCACAAGATTGCCGAGGTCCTCAGGTCGTCCAAGACGCTTCGGGAAGACGTTCCCTGAGACGATGGAGTCGATGGTCTCCTGATCCAAGGTGTCCAGCATCGGCGTATCCATAGTTCCGGGACAGATGCACAAAACCCGCACTCCATGTAGTGCCAGATCCCGTGCGAGCGGAGAAGTAAGCCCAACAACACCCGCTTTTGAAGCTCCGTAGGAGGCTTGGCCGATCTGTCCTTCGAACGCTGCAATAGATGCAAGGTTGACGATCAGTCCTCGCTCACCTTCTTCCGACGGTTCATTATTCGCCATCACTGCGACGGTATGGCGCAGTACATCGAAGAGTCCAACGAGGTTGATGTCGATGTGCTTCTTGAAGTGATCAAGTGGGTGAGGGTCACCATCTCTGGAGATCACTCTCTTGCCAAAACTGATTCCGGCACAACTCACAAGCAGGTCGAGTCGTTCGTGTACTTCGGCAGCCCCCGAAACTGCCTCTTCTACCTGTGCCGAATCGGTGACATCGCACTGGTGACAGCTAACCAGGTCACCAAACTGATCAACCAGAGCGTCGGTTCCTTCGAGGTTCTGGTCCAGTATTGCCACGCGTGCACCTCGCTCGAGTAGGTACAAAGCAACTCCTGCTCCAAGTCCTGAAGCACCCCCAGTCACTAGGCCGACTGAGCCTTCAACCTTCATCGTCCACTCCCGGATGTCGTCGATATGACTTCTTCACCAAACCTACAAAGGGCTTCACAAGTTGCTTCATGGCTTGGCCCCTTCGGGTGCCGAAATCTGAGCGCCAGATACTGAACCCCCGTCAGATCCCTCCATTGATTGACGGTATGACGCAATTGCTCTCCGTCTCCTACCAGGAACCTTCCCGGCGACAACAGATCGAAGTTGACTTCTGAACGTGGAAGCGAATCTGCAGCCCACGGTTCAAATTGAGGGTGGTAGGCACCAACGTTGTAATAGAGCCGGTGCACTGCGACTACAGATTCGGCCCACTCTGCCGTAGCGGACTCATTGCCATTGGTAATCCAGGCCTCCCGAAACATGCCGACTGCCGCCGAGGTGCCGTGAACTTGGCAACGCTTTCGATAGTTCTCTGCGAGCCCGGCGACTACCTCTACGTGTCTCTGTGGGTCAGCCAGCCAGAGGTCACCAAACCGCGCTGCACGATCAATCCCGGCGTTTCCATGGCCTCCAAGCCAGATCGGCGGCCGTGGTTCTGAATACGGACGTGGAGTGATTTGAGCTGAGATCTGGAAGAAGTCTCCATCATGGCTAAAGGGCTCGCCCAAAAAGCAGAGCCCTAGGATGTGGAGGATCTCTTCGAGCTGCTGGGTCCGGGTCCCATGTTCGACTCCGTAGGCCAAGAAATCAGCGATCTGGTGCCCAGCTCCCAAGCCCAAGATGAAACGCCCACTGGATAGCCAATCCAACATCAGGGCGTCTTCGGCTATTCGCAGTGGATGGTGCAACGGGGCTGCTAGCACTGCAGTTCCGAAGCGAAGCGTCGACGTTGCTTGCAGGATGGCCGCGCCTACGACCGTGGGTGAGACGACTGCTCCGTTCCTGGCCTGGTGGAACTCGGGTAAAAAGACGGCATCAAAGCCTGCCTCTTCCGCCACCTGAGACTCGGTGAGCAGTTCGCCAAGGAAGTCATCGAGGCTTTGACCAATTCCCTGAATCGGAAGAACCACCCCGTATTCCATAAGTGATCTTTGGCTGCCTACGTTCGAATCAGCTAGTTGAATCAGAATTCACGGAGCCGGGCGCCGGTTGGATCAACTTCCTCTCTCAAGATCCGCAACTCTTCTTCGGTCGGTCTTTCCGTAACTGGAATCTCCCCGTTGGGTACCAGTACTTCAAAACCTGTCGATTCTTGGACTTCGCTTACAGTCACACCAGGATGCAGAGAGGCGATACGCATTCTGCGACTTTCGGGGTGGAAGTCGAAGACACAGAGATTCGTAATACAGAGCTGCGGGCCTCCTGGGAGACCGAGCCTCTCCCGATGGCCGCCGCCGTCCCCCCATCCGATACCGGATCGAAAGTCGAGTTTCTCAACGAAAGTTCGGGTGTTGTGAGTTGTATTCCACAAGTAGATCTTTGGAATCATCGATCCCAGGTCGGCCATGCCACCACCTCCTGGAAGACGCACCTTCGGTGAGTCATACGGGCCAATGACCGTGTTGTTCACGTTGCCCCGAGAATCCATCTGTGCGCCACGGAAGGCGAACGTGTTGTATCTCGCCCCCGACGCATACGACCAGAAGTCATGCGGACTTGTCGACAACATAGATGCACCATCCCAAAGAGCATCCGACAGGGTGGATTCAGGGATGGCAGGCGGATTTGCGTCAATGGCAATGGACGAGGCCGCCCAGACCAGATTTGGCGCGTGCGTGCGTCGGGCCAGGAGATACCCACATACCGGGATGAAGGAGACAGCACCGTTGAATGCTCGGGTGTCGTTATCCATCGCCCTGCTGAAAGCCACCACCATGAGCTCGTCAACTGTGCATCCATATCCCTCAACCTCAGGGGTCATAACGATGGCCTCCTAATCGAAGTGATCATCTCATCGCCACCGTTGGACTGGATGAAGTCTTCCCACGTCTCAGGTCCCACCACGCAGTCGGCGAAGAACCTTGCGAACTCCTCCGAATCGGATGCGGCAGCTGAGTAGGCCTGGAAAAACTCGGTGTGGTGCCTGTACTCCGGGAAGCATGAACTCGGATAGGCCCCTACCTCAGCAAGCGAAACGCCACTCACCATGAACTGCGGGTATGTGGTCCTGTGAGGCTCTGCGATCATGTCCGCATGGTCCACATATCGCTCCACTGACACAAACGTTCTCTCCGCTGCATTCACTATTTCGTTGTCCATCCAGATCAACTTCGGATCGACACGAACATTGCCGAACTCATCTGCCGAATGGGCATGAACGAGGGCCACGTCTACGGGGAGGCGAGTGCACGCCACATAATGCTCCCCAGTTGTTTGATCAACTTCCTCTCGAATCGTCCCGGTCTGTTCGTGAAGGGGGATCAGGTCTGTGCCAAGTCCGGCCTTCGTTGGAACAAATGGAAGGTTCCATGCCTGGGCCCTGAGCCGACAAATCAGGAGATCCTCGGAATACTCCTCAACCTCAACCGATCCCGACTGTGCCCCCATTCGGAACATGGGCGCAAGGCCCAGACCTTCAAAACTCACCAGTCCTGAGACGACTTTCTTGACGCAACCACCGGCTATAAGCCAGTCCACTGACATACCGGCCACGATCGCCACGACGGTCAGCTCGCGCTTTCCCTGACGGACGATCTCTCTCACGTAGGCCATAGGGGCACTGTTCATGGAGAGTCCGCCGAGGGCTACCGTTGCACCGTCAGGGATGCTTTCGACCGCCTCTTCGATGCTTACCCGTTTGTCCACTCTGACGTCTTTCCTTAGGCCTAACCGAGACTGGCTTCCCTGATCGGAACCGACGTCCAACTGAGTGAACGACTCTCAGACCTGAACGGAACAGGTCCCACAAGGTTAAAGCCTGAGGATACTGATCAACCAACCGGTTGGTCAATGATTGTTAAAAAGGTGTTACGGTTGGAAATTATCTGTTTGGCACTGACCTGAGGAACCTCGAACTATGGCCGAACAACTCAACCTGTCCAGCACCGAAGCTGTTGAGTACTTCTTCGATCGCGGATGGACAGACGGCCTCCCCGTAGTCCCACCAACGCCGGATCTGGTCGAGAAGTTTCTTGGTGTCGTCGACCTGGCACCCGACGCCGTGATCGGCTCTGTCCCTGAACGGGACCGCCATCTAACCGCCGAGAAAGCAGCCATCAACAGTGTGATGGCTGGATGCAAGCCTGAATACTTCCCGCTGGTGGTAGCCGCACTCGAAGCGATCCTTGATCCTGAGTTCAATGCACATGCGGTGATGAGTTCGACCGGTGGAGCAGCGTTGTGCCTCATAGTCAGTGGCCCACTCGTGAAAGAACATGGATTCTTCCATCTCAACAACGCTCTCGGGAGCGGAAACCGAGCAAATGCTTCGATCGGACGGGCAGTTCGTCTAGTGGCCATGAACGTCTTTGGCGCACAGACCGGGGTGATGGATGCTTCGTCGATTGGACACCCGGGCAAATACTCGATGGTCTTGGCCGAAACACCACCGCCCACGGGGTGGCCAACGTTTGCTGAAGAGCTGGGCGCCCCCGCAGACTCGACTTCGGTCACGGTCATAGCAGCAGAAGGACCTCGCCAGATCGCCAACCACCTCAACCCAGACCCCAAAGGGTGGCTTCTCACGATCGCCTCGGCAATGCGTTGTCCAGCAACATTCACCGTCGGAAAGGGAGCCCAGGTCGTGGTCGTGCTCGGTTACGAAGCTCGCGAATCATTAGCCCGCGACGGCTGGTCAAAAGATGAGATTCGCTCGTTCCTAGCTGAGCACAGCCGGATCTCTGCTGAAGAGCTCGAAGCTGCTGGGGTCCTTCTTGAACTGGATAGCGCCCACGACATGGTTCCGGAGGAAGATGGCCTGCTGCCCAGCGTTTCAAGCCCGGATGACATATTTCTGATTACAGCGGGAGGTGCGGGAGCGGGATGGTCCGCCTATATGCCCGCATGGGCGCCAATACGGCACTCCAGAGCCACAAGTAGGCTGGTAACCAAGTCTGGACACTCAGAAATCATCGGAGGCAAAGATGTCTAGTTGCGAGATATCGATCGTTCTGCGGCCGGATTACGAGGATGGTCCGGTAGAGAACTTTGTTCCTGCACGAAGATCAGTTCCTACAGAACCTTTCACGCTCTCGATCATCGACAATGGGAAGCCCAAGGCGAAACAACTCCTCCGCGAATTGGCCTCTCTTCTGGAGGACCGGTTTCCAGTAGCCAATGTTGAACTTGTTTCAAAACCATCAGCAGGTAAACCGCTTGAAGCCGATGTCGCTCAGTCAGTTGCGGCCCGGTCAAGAATGGTAATCACCGGTCTGGGTGATTGAGGTGCGTGCACCGCGTGCAGTTTGCACGATGCGATCCAAATGGAGCGTCTTGGGGTTCCGGTCTCGCTCCTTATCACCGAACCATTCCAGGAGATAGTCAACTCTGTATGCCCGACCCTGGGAGCAGAAAGTTATCCCACGGCCGTACTCCCCCACCCCGTCTCTGCCCTAGGGCAGCCGGAACTCGCAATCTTGGCAAAATCTGTCGTTGACCTTGTATCAAGCCAGCTGGTGGGTAGCTAAGAAGTCCCTCGAGGTCGACCGAGGTTTTCTTCGTGCGCCCAGATTTTTGAGCTATCGACCGTTTCGAAGTCTGGCGATCCAAGAAGAGCAAGCGTTCGGTCGATCTCGTCGGAGAAAACCTCAAGCATTCTTTCGACACCTTCTTGGCCTCCGACCGCTAATCCCCAAAACCATGGACGACCAACGAAAACGGCGTTTGCTCCCAGTGCTTTGGCCTTGACCACATCGCTTCCACGCCTAATGCCGCCATCCATAAACACCTCGGCGCGACTTCCGACTGCGTCCACAACGTGAGTCAGGGCGTCGATCGACGCTGGGCAGCTATCAAGTTGTCGACCGCCGTGGTTGGAGACGATGATTCCATCTGCTCCCCGCCGTAAGGCCTCTTTCGCGTCTTCGGCAGTCAGGATTCCCTTAACAATAAGAGGACCTTTCCAGATCCCACGCAGCCAAACGAGTTCGTCCCAGGTTGCAGCAGAGTTGCTGAGTTCTCGATCCACATAGGAGGCGATGCTTTCTTTCCCTCTGGGATCTATAGACCTGACAAGGGATCCGAATGTCAGCTCCGGACCCTTTGCCAAGTGTGCGAGCCACCGGGGCCTTCGTAGTACATCTACGACGCTTCCGGGTCGAATACGCGGTGGGATGGCCATGCCATTCCGGACATCTCGGACCCGCTTACCCACAACGGGAACGTCAACTGTAAGAACTAGCGCTTCGTAGCGAGATTCTTCAGCCCGCTTGACCAATTCGCTAATGACCTCACGACTCTTCCAGAGGTACACCTGAAACCACAACCGACCAGTCGTCACGGCCGATATCTCTTCCAACGAATAACTCGAAGCTGTCGAAACAACAAAGACGGTCCCAGCACTTTCCGCTGCCTTAGCTGCTGCGAGTTCACCATCCCTGTGAACCAAGCTTGCGAGGCCAGCCGGAGAAAGCATCACAGGGATTTGAAGCGGTTGCCCGAAGACATCTGTCGTGACCGACCGATCAGAGACATCTTTCAAAAAGCGTGGAGCCCACTCGATCTGACGGAAAGCAGAAAGATTTTTCTGCACTGTGATTTCGCGGTCTGAGCCGCCGGCGACAAAATCGGAAACGATGCGAGGCAACTTTCGATTGGCGGATCGCTCGAAATCATCAACCGATGCGAGTGCTTTCAACCCTCGTGGCCGCAGGTCCAACATCCTGGCAAGAACACCTAGCTTCATGACGCATCACCTCGGATAGTCGCATCAACCGCTGCAAGGAGTCTGGTGACATTTTCGACAAGTGGCACATCGATGCCATGCTCATGGGCCCTAGATACGACGTCCGCAAACACTGCATCTACCTCAAGTGGACGCTGCCGGTCGATTGCCTGCAGTATCGAAACTCGAACGTTGGTCGCGCCCGACTCTGCCATTTCTTTGCCAATTCCTTCTAGGCGTCTCATCGCTTCGTCATCAGATAGAGACAACAGGCTGGCCACCCCGAGGGGCCCCGGGAGATCAACTAGCTCTGCACCATCTACGACCGCCACCGATGCTGCTTCTCGGACAAGTTCAAGAAATACCGCACGACTGTCTGGCTGGAGAAAGACCCTGTGGTAGTCCTGACGGGTGAGGCCAACAACCCCCATAGCCGCAACAGCAAGAACGGCTTTCGACCACTGAACAGATCTGATGTCCGACGCGACCACGACTTCCAGTCCCGTCGAAAGAGTCTCACCTATCTTCTCTGCGGAGCTTTCATTACTGGCTGGCAAGTCACCGAGATAAGTAGCTCCACCAAAGGTGTGCCATATTTCCCCAGGGTTCGACATTGTCGCACCGACCATGGAAGCCGCGCCGACAGCACTGCCTCCATAGCGCTTCGCTAGCTCCGCTGCCTGGCCGACTCCGTTCTGCAAGGAAAATGCGAATGCCGGGTGTCCGGGCCAATTGTCGAGAAGTTCGTGAGTGTCAAAAGACTTAGAGGCAAGAACCAAGAGATCCACATCACCGACAAGGCCTGGATCCGATACAGCACGAATGGGCACTGACATCTGCGAGGCGCCAGCGGAGAAGACCTGCAGTCCGTTGGCTTCTATTTCTCTGGCATGCGATTCACGAGCGACCAGCGTGACGTCAAGACCGGCGCGGGCCATCCAGGCGCCGTAGAGCGAGCCGAGGGCACCTGCACCTAAAACGGCTACCGAGTTAATCTGTGTTCCCACTCGCTTGTTTCTCCATCGACGCCAGTCAACTGATGTTTTTGAACTCTTCCTGTCGGTGTTTTCGGAAGGTCCTCCTGGATCCTCATATAGCGAGGAACAGCGAAGCCTGGAAGCTTTCCCAGTGCGTGCTGCCAGAGTTCCTGAAGGTCGGCGCTGTCTCCAACAATGACTGCCATGACTTCTTCTTCACCTAGATCAGATGGCACTCCGAACACTGCCGCCTCATCTACGTCTTTGTGTTCTGTGAGGACTCTTTCTACTTCCCAAGCCGAGACATTCTCCCCGCGTCGTCTAATCGAGTCAGTCAGTCGGCCGGTGAAGGTTAGATAGCCATTCTCGTCAATAAATCCAGCATCGCCGGTCCGAAACCAGAGATCCCGCCAGGCTTCGATTGTCGCATCCGGCATACCGTGATAGCCGTCAAAGAAGATCCCCGGCTCGCGGTTCCGGACGACGATTTCTCCCACGACGTTCGCTGGACTCTGTTTCCCCTCAGGATCATGAATCTGTAGTTCAACATCGGCAACTGGGCGCCCACAGGTTCCCGTCTTCGAAGAACCCCGGCGGGACATTGCGACCACGCCCTGCTCCGTTGAGCCATAGAGCTCGAATATCTCGATACCAAATCTCTGTCCAAAGCCCTCTTGGATCTCTTCCGGCATACCGGCCCCGTAGGCAACTCGTACCGAGTTCTCTTCCTGCCCAGAGACTGGTTCCTGGTTCCAGAGCATCATCGGGAGCGTCCCCAGATAGTGGATTGCCGTTACTCCGTGGTCGGAGCAGATATCCCAGAACCGGCTCGCGGAGAACCTCTCTTGAATCACGGCTTCGCCATCGATCAGCATCGCAGCTACAACTGAAACAAACCGGGCAGCTATGTGGTGGAGTGGGAACACGGTGAAGAGCACGTCGTCCCCAGTCAGGCCAACGTGGTCGACAACCGACCAAGCCAGTCGCATGGTCATCCGGTCGCTGAGCCTGACTCCCTTTGATCGCCCTGTTGTCCCGCTCGTGTAGAGAATCAGAGAGATTCCATCCGGCCCTAAAGGCTGATCACAGCGTTCCTCGATGCTCGCAGCGTGCTCAAGGCTTGAGACTTCGAATCTGCGCGGCAACCTTTCCTCCAACGAATCCAACTGTTGGATTACTGCCGGGTCATCACCAGCAATCACTATGGAGCAATTAGCACCTTGGACAGCCTCAACCAACAACTCGCCTTTGAGTTCCACACTCAGCGGCACCTCAACAAACCCGGCGCGGGCACACGCGAACCAAACCGCCACAGCCTGGTGCGTTTCTTGGACCATGGTCGCGACGCTGTCACCTCTGCGAACCCCTAAAGCATGCAGGTTGTCGGCGACTACTCGTGACCTCTCGTCTATTTCCCCATACGTCAGACTTCCCCGATCTGATCGGATGACCACCTTGTTGGAGGATCGGGTGACTCGAGACAAAAGCAGATCTGCAACGGTAAATAACGATCGTGAATCAGTCATTGTTGATTTCGAGATTCCTTAACTCGATTTCTTCAAGGCATCGACAGCAGACATGATCCTTTGTGTGGGTCCTTCCACTGGACCTCCGTCAACCTTT
>CAWVUB010000076.1:0-10886 GCA_963933065.1 uncultured Acidimicrobiaceae bacterium
CCCGGCGGTGGACTGGCTGGCCGAGACCGGCATCACTAACGGTTGCACGACCACCACCTACTGCCCGGCCGGCACGGTGACGCGAGCCGAGATGGCGGCGTTCCTGTGGCGGCTAGAGGGTTCACCCGTAGGTTCGCTGGCCGCCAACTTCAGCGACGTGCCCACTGATCACTTCGCCGGCCCGGCCGTCGACTGGCTGCTGGCGTCTGGCACCACGACCGGCTGTACAAGGTGGTCGTACTGCCCGCAGGATCTGGTGACCCGAGCCGAGATGTTCACCTTCTTGCAACGCCTGGGCTCTGCCAACTAGCCCGCCAGCAGAAATGTCGCCTTGGATCACAGTCTTTCGACGTTGTCTCCCGACAGCACGCCTCGTGTATCCAGGATGCGTGCGGCTCGACTAAGAGCGTCTGACTCGACTATTTCGTCATGAGCCTGAACGAGGACAGCCAGGTCGACGTTGGCAAGTGCTGTTTCAAGGTCGTCCTCGCTCACCAGTTCGAGGCCATTGAAGGAGAATGTCTCTGCATAGGGATCGAAATAACGGACGTCTGCTCCCATTCTGGACAGATGTGCTGCTAGAGGTCGCGCTGGTGTCTCACGTTGATCTCTGATATTTGCCTTGTAGGTAACACCCAACAGAAGCACAACTGAACCATTCACAGACTTCTTGTCGGCATTGAGCGAGTCCTGGACCCGTTGGGCGACATAGGCCGGCATGCGGTCTGAGATCTCTTCTGCCAACTCCACGAATCGGAACCGGTAGCCGACCGATCGCACCACCCACGACAGGTAGTTGGGGTCGATCGGGATGCAGTGGCCACCTACCCCGGGCCCCGGGTAGAAGGCCTCGTACCCGAACGGCTTGGTCTTGGCGGCTTCGATAGCTGCCCACAAGTCGACATCTAGTTCGTGGCAGAAGACTGACATTTCGTTCATGAGTGCGATGTTTACGTGTCGATAGGTGTTCTCAAGGAGTTTCGACAACTCGGCTTCCCGAGTTCCGACCGTGGGCACCACGGTGTCGACGATCTGGTTGTAGAACTGCACGGCCTGTTCAGTGCAGGCCGGTGTCAGTCCACCAACGACCTTCGGGGTATTACGCAGGCCCCAATCAGGATTTCCGGGGTCTATCCGCTCTGGCGAGTACGCCAGGTGGAAATCAGTACCGGCGACAAGACCACTGCCTGCCTCAAGGATTGGTCGAACGATGTCGTTGGTCGTCCCGGGGTAGGTGGTCGACTCGAGGACGACAAGAGTGCCTGGTCGCAGTTTCTCTGAGACCGCTCGGGTCGCAGCCCTGACTGCATTCAGGTTGGGTGTGCCGTCATCGTTGAGGGGGGTGGGAACGCAGATGACGACAACGTCGGAGCCCCCAATGGAGGTTGAGTCGCTGGTGGCGTGGAAGCCGGCTTGCAGCATTTCGACAAGATCGGTGGAGTCGATATCGTCAACGTGTGATTGGCCATTCATAAGCGCGGCAGCGACGGACGAATCGGTATCGAGACCGGTGACTGCGAGCCCCGACTGGCAGGCCTCTAGGGCGAGAGGTAGGCCTACATAACCGAGTCCGATGATCGTCAGGGAACTAGTCACTCAACACGCTCACAATCTGGCATTGCCGGATTCTCTGGTTGGTCTTCGGACTACTAGATGCTTGCAATTTCTCGAAGGTGATGACGGACGGTTTCGTCGTCGAGAGCGTAAACGTCTTCGAGAGATTGCATCATCGATTCGACAACTCGTCGGTCAAGCGGCTCGGTATTTACCCTGAAGACGCCTTCGATGCTGGTGGTCTCGGGAACCTCTGTAGCAGCGAAAAGTCGTTCAGACTCGAACTCACCATCTCCCAGTGCTGCGTGATGGATCGAAGCCAAGCCGCCGAGTTCTTCGATGACTGCCTCTGCAAGGCGGTGTATAGAGACAGGGTTACCCATATCTAGCACGTATGTTCCACAACCTCCGATTTGACCAAGTGTCGAAAGGATAAGAGACGCTGCTTCTCCAACGGTCATGAAAAAGCGGCTTGTTCCACTTCCTCGGACGACGACTTGACCGTGATGGCGGGCCTGAAGTCGAAATGAAGGCAGGACACTTGCTCGCGATCCGAACACGTTGCCGAATCGGACGCTTCGATAGCCCGGGAGGCCAGCGCCTTCCACCATCCGTTCGCCGATGTATTTTGACATCCCAAGACAACTGAGCCGAGTCGCAGCCTTGTCGGTTGAGACGTTGACCAGGCGGTCGACTGCAAAATCCTCGCATGCTTTCAGAACGTTGGCAGTGCCGCCAACGTTGATAGTCAATGCGTTAGCCGGATTCGCCTCAAGGGTGGTTACATGCTTGAGGGCGGCGGCGTGGATGACGGTGTCAGGCTTGAACTGAAGGAATGCGCGATGAAGTTGTCCGGCATGTTGAATGTCTGCGTGTATGAGCGGCAATCGTGTGTCATGCATCCTTCCCGATAGTTGGACTGCCAGATCGTGCGTTAGGCAGTCGTCGCGATCGAGTAAACCGATTTGCTTGGCACTGGACTCGTGGAGTTGGCGCACCACCTCTGAGCCGATCGATCCTCCTGCTCCTGTAACGAGAACCCTCCTGCCAGCCACATCTCGGTCGATTTGTTCGTAGTCGACCTTCAGTGACGATCGGGCGAACAGGTCGTCGATTCTTGGTTCCCGGATCATCTCGTCGTGGACAGAGTCCAGAGACGACGCCTCCACACGTTCTGGTGCAATCGTGATTGGTATATGAAAGTGATGAGTTTGTTCAGTGAGCCAAGCGATCGTCTTCGACGGAATGAGTGAGGCAGCGACTATGACCGCGTCACACGAACCCTGTTCGAGCACGTCAGGTAGTGCTGAGATCGGCCCGAGGAAATCAAGGTGGTCAGGAACGATTGGAGAGCCATCGTCCAGGACACCAACGACGACAACCTCTGATTGTTCGAGAGATCTGAGTATTTCTTGGGCTAGAACCCCAAAGCCGACCAACAAGACCCTTTTACCGAGGTAGGTCAAGCACCTCTCCTTTTCATTCGAGATTTCCCTGGGAGTGGACACCTGCTGTTAGTCAACCTGGTCAATTTTGCTACCAAGGGCCGAACCCATCAGGATGGCTCTCGCAACGTAGCGGCTGTCGCGAACCGACGCTGATCCCTAGGCCCAAGATCTTGTGAATCTGGTCTAGGTTCCCTAGTTGTCAGGTGGTGGAGAGGAGGACTCCAGTTGAAGGCTTTGGTCACCGGTTCAACAGGATTCGTAGGAGTACATCTCGTTGAACACCTCGTCGCAGAGGGCGACGAGGTGATTGTCACTAGCCGGTCAAGTGGCGGCCCCGACGTTTGTGATCTCAGTGCGCTAACAGCGTTCGTTGACGATCATCAACCCGACACCATCTTCCACCTGGCAGGTCAGGCTGATGTCGAAACCTCCTGGCGTGACCCACTTGAGTCGTTTCGGACAAATGGCGAAGGCACCTACAATCTGCTGGCGGCGGCTCGGATGGCCGATGTTGAACGAGTTGTCACGGTGACCAGCGCGGATATATACGGGCTAGCCCTGCCAGACGATCTTCCGCTTGGCGAGTCCGCTCCTCTCCGACCAGTCTCGCCCTACGGGATTAGCAAGGCCCTTGCCGACTTAGTTGCGCTACAAGCACATCTGGGGTTTGGTCAAAAGGTCATACGGGCGAGATCATTCAACCACTTTGGGCCTGGTCAGAGTGATCGCGCTGTTTGCGCTGCCCTCGCTTCGCGAATCGTTGCCAGTGAAGTGGCCGGAGCGACCACGATTCCCGTGGGAGATATGTCGGTCCGTCGCGATTTCACAGACGTGCGAGACGTCGTCCGTGCTTATCGCTTACTTGCCGAGCGTGGACGTCCTGGCCTCGCATATAACGTATGTTCTGGGCAAAGCGTTTCTGTCAGGCATGTCGCCGATCGGCTAATTGCCCTGTCTGGTGATTCGATGAGGATGGAGCCCAGAAAGGAACTATTCCGGCCTGTGGATCTCCCAGAACTCCGGGGCGACCCAACACTCATCCGGAATCACACAGACTGGACTCCACTGATTGACCTTGAATCCACTCTGGCAGATGTTTTGAAAGATTGGCGATCCCGGAGTTCTAGCTAAGTTTCTCGCCCTCGTTATGCCGTCCACCGCGTTGGATTCCTTTCTGTTGACCATGGTCGCGTGTGCCTCTGCAATCCCAGAGGACCATGGACACAATCGGATTGCGCTAGATTCCAACTGTTAACACCCTTTCCATCCGCAGTACGACACGTGATCGAAAAGCGATCAGAATCCAACGGAGCCCGTCTCGTTGACCAGTGGGAACTGGAGTTGGAGGCGCCGAAGAGGTCCGGGCGGCAAGCCTGACTTGGCTCTGCGCGGAGTTCGGTCATGCGCAGTAGCGTCCAACATTGACTGGTTTTTCAGTGCCCTTGTCCCCGTTCTTGTTGGGCCTCGCAGTCGAGATCTGGGCGCCTTGTCCTGATCGGCGCTGAGACCAGCAGTCATGAGGTGATCGGGAATGACTACAGAGTCAGTATGCGTTGTTCTTCCGGCGCACAACGAAGGGCCCTCAGTTCTCGGTCTCGTGTCCGAGGTCTTGACTGTGCTCGAGTCTTGTCAGGTGAAGCCTTATGTCTGTGTGGTCGACGATGGTTCTTCTGATGACACGATTGACCAGTTGGTTGCACTTCGGCAGACCGAATCTCGGCTGGTGGTTATTCAACTAAGTCGGAACTTCGGCCATCAGGCTGCTCTTTTGGCTGGACTGGCAAACGTTTCTGCAGACGCAGTCATCATGATGGATGCGGATGGCCAACATCCGGCTACCGCACTTCCAGCAATGATCAAGTCGTGGCGAGATGGGTTCGATGTAGTGAACACCATTCCTGAGGCCGTACCGGGGAAGGGTTCAGGTCGTCGGATTTCGGGTCGCCTGTTCTACTGGATATTCAGGTTTCTCAGTGGTCTTCCTGTCCATGAGGGCACTTCGGATTTCCGTCTATTGAGTCGCAGGGCGCATGAGGCCACTCTGGGAGCAGCGGGAAAGCGTCCCTTTCTCCGAGGTACCACTGCCTGGATTGGGTTAGATCAGTCATGCGTGTCCTATGTGGCGAACGAGAGGAGTCACGGAACCACTACGTACACCTTTGGTCGACTCCTTCGGTTAGCACGAGATGGGATCGTCGGATTCTCAAATCGGCCGCTCTTAATTGTGGCGACGCTTGGCACGGCCTGGTCGATTGTGGTCGGGAGTTATGCGGCTGTTTCTATTGTGTTGGAATTGTCCACTGGCCGAGACGCTCCGGGCTGGGCGTCCATGGTCGCGATCCTCTCGACGATGCAGGGCCTCCTCTTTGTGATGGTCGGTCTACTTGGCGCATATATAGGTTCATTACACAACGAGGTTGCGGACCGGCCGCCGTATGTGATCCAGAGCTTGTTGTCGGCCGAAGACCGGCATTGAGCAAGCCTCGGCAGGGGTCTCTGATGAGTCAGAACTCTGCGAAAGCATCTGGCTCGAGTGTCTCAGCGTCTAACTGATGTCGGAGAACCTGATTGGTTTGATCTCAGCCTTATCAAGAGCGGTGCGCACTTCGTTTGAGACTAAGGCCTCCCACTCAAGGCGTCGATTAGCGGACCGCATGTGCCGAGCCGCAGATGGCGGATAAAGAGAATCGTCGTCCAATTCGCCGGTGCCCGGATGCGAGGCGATCTCCCATGTCCCGGATTTTAGGTGGCGCAGATAATCCACCAAGGTCTGCGTGTCCATGAGACCGCTGTGTCTAATCCCGATGAACTGAACCATGTCGGGTGGCGTTGATCCGAAGGTATCGAGGGTCTCTAGAGTCAGACACTTGACGAAGTTCAGGGGGTTGCGGATACGTGGACGTCCATACCACGGCTCCACTGAGCGACGTAGGTGTTGAATAGAGAACTCTTGGAGGACCTCTTCGAACAAGTCGCGAATCGGGGGAATCATGTGAGTGTGAGATTGGGAGTTCGCATGGTCGAGTCTGAAACCAAGATCTCCGAGCTTTGCTAACTGCGCTGAGATTTCTCGACGTACTTGGTCCAGATACCTTTTGCCCCTGGATTTCCTGAGGTGGTAAAAGTACGAGTACTGAAAGCAACCGTCTCGGTCGAGTAGCAGGTCGACTGACTCTGGGGCCGACACCGGACGGCCGAGATTGATGCTTAGATGGGCTCCACATCCCAAATCAGGCGTCTCGGCCACTCTTCGGACAGCGTCGTTCAGACCGGGCATTGTTGCGATCACCGAAGTGCTCGTCAGAATCCCGTGCCGATGAGAGTCGACAATGCCCTCGTTGATCCCGGGGGACCAGCCAAAGTCGTCAGCGTGGAATACCACTTCCTTCACGTCCGGCATCGTAAGGGAGGATCTAATGGATGAAGGTGTCCGAAAGGCCAATCTTGGATAACAGCCTGGGCAAAACATGATTAGGAACCGTTGCGAGCATACGGACCGTCCAATATCGGGTGTGGATTACCTCTTATCCGTGTTCACGCTCAGATAGCGTTTGCCAACTGTGAGGAGAACCACTGTGGAGGAGGAGTTTGTGGCCCAAGCGACGCTGAGCATCGTGATTCCCTCTTACCGGAGCCAAACTTTAGACGTGGTCTTGGAGTCTGTCAGAGAACTCCAGGCTGAAGTTGTTGTAGTTGACTCGTCACCAACTGAACTGCCGGAGTTGAGCGAGAAGGTCGATGTGTGTCGGTTGCCTCAGCGGACTCCACCAGGGGAGGCACGAAATATCGGCGCGAAGATGACGCGCACTGATTTCATTCTCTTTCTGGATTCGGATGTGAAGTTGACAGAAACCAGCCGGACCTTCATACGCAATCAACTTGCCAACCCTGAGCATGACGTTGTTTGTGGGGTGTATCGGATCGACCCGCGAGTCAATGGCCCAATAGCTGCTCTACAGAATTCGGTAGTCAGGTACCGACTCCTAAGGAACGCACATAACAGAAACGTACATAACAGAGATGCGTTCGGATCAGCGTCTCACATGCTAATTCGCCGTGAAACCTTCGAGCAGATAGGAGGCTTCAGCCCAGCGTTGATGCTGTACGAAGATGACGAGTTCTCCGCCCGCAGCACCCGTCTAGGGTTTCCCGTCACGGTTGACGGGGGATTTGAGGCCGTGCATCTCAAGCGATTCTCAGTTCGGTCGTTGATTCAGGATTATTGGGTCAAGGCGTTCTCCGGCTTCTTGGCTCGCAGGCGGTATGCGTCTGTGTTCAAGGGGTTTGACATGAATCTGGGATCTACGATTGGACTGACTTGGATCGCTGGCTGCCTCCTCCCGGTCGGATGTGTTGCTGTCATAGCGTGGCCGGGAGCGTCAACCTATGGCCTCCCGGTTGTCGCTCTGCTGTTCATGGCCCCGGCATTGCTGTGGACCACAGTGTTGCGTGGTTCATCTGCTCGATCAAAGCTCTTAAGTTTTGTCCTGTGGCCTGCCATCGGGTGGAGTGTCGCCTCGGCTACCTCTGCAGCAGTGCTGGTCTGGTTGTGGAGGGCACTAACTAGATCGATACGTGAGTTAGCGGATTGGATTTGCATCGGATATCGAGTTATATCCAGATCGGGAATGCCCGTTCAAATCGTCCACTACGTGACAGCGCGCTGCAACCTGAGATGTGAACATTGTTTTTACAAGGAAACCCTTGATGCTCCGAACCCTGGAGAGATGTCTCTAGAGACAATGAATAGGACTATGGGAGAAATAGGTCCGACTCTGTGGCATGCACTTGCTGGTGGCGAGCCGTTTCTAAGAAGTGATCTGGACGAGGTAATCGCTCTGGTGCAGAAGAATTGTCGACCAAAGGTATTGTCGTTCCCAACAAATGGTTGGTATATAGACCGTACCTTCGAGATCACACTTCGGGCCCTTCAGCGGATGGAGCGCGGCAACCTAATAATTGCCTTCTCTCTTGATGGCCCAGAAGGTCTTCACGACGAGATCAGAGGTGCGGGGTCTTATGCGAGAGTCATCCAGACCATGGAGCGCCTTAGACCTCTTAAAGCCCTCTATCCGAATCTCCACCTGAACGTCGTGACGACAGTGATGCCACAGAATGCTGAAGTGGCTCCAAACTTCATTGATCAAATTGTAAAGCAGTTCCGCCCGAATGCGATCTCGATTAATTTATTTAGATACCATAGCGAAAATCATCCGCCGATTCCTCTTGAAGTTATTGAAGGATATGAAAAAGCTATTGATGTCTATAGGTCTAATATGGAAATAGGAAACCTTGATTTCTATGGATTTCTTGGGCGTAGAGCGCTATCAATTAAAGAGTTTCTCCAGAAAGAGTTGATAATACGTGTAGCACGCGAAGATGAGTTTGTTACGCCATGTACGGCAGGAACATTGAGTTATGTAATCAACGAAGACGGAACTGTCGCAGCGTGTGAGATTCTCGATCTTGAACGCAGCCTTGGTGCCATCGAAGGGACTCAGCGGTCCGGCAAACCACTCATGAGGCCTACAGATAAAGGAATCCCTGTGGTTCTTGGACCAGTTGGCGGTAAGTCGACTACTTCGGATACCTCCTCAAGCACCTTTCGTGAAATCGTCCAGTCAGACAAGGCGGCTGCTCTGAGGACCTGGATCCGTGACACCGAATGTCGATGTACCTGGGAGTGTGCAATGTCGACCAACACCTTCTTCTCTTGGCCGTTTGCTGGCAATCTTTATCGGAGACTTGCGAAAAGCCTTGTAGCTAAGCCAGGTCTTCCTGAATTGGCAGAGACAGGGATGGCCAAGTCGGAGAACTGACCCGTGGTCTCGTCTAGGTTTCGACTGTGAGGATGAGATCAGAGGTCGCATAAAGGTGCTGCTGAGGGGCCCGCGAACTCGGTCCGGATGACTGGGAAGAGTGGAAAGTTGTAGGTCTAGCCACACTCCGAATGCGGGCCTTCTTTTTCTTTGGAGGCAGTGTTGTCCGTGTGTGTAAGACCTAGAGTGAGTTCTCATGGCGGCTAGGTTGACCCATCACTTCGGTGGGGCCTTTTTTGGCGGAACTCGGCGGATCTGGGGCGACCCAGACCCGGCGTTTCGAATCTCCACGACCGGATGCCTGATCTCGAAGCTGCCAAGCCGGTTAGCTGGGTGATGGGGTACGAAGATCGGGTTGGCGCGGTCGGTCGGCTAACCCGGAACGGCCGATTGGTCTTGTGCGGTGCGGTGGCCCTCTCGGCGTCGCGCCTTGTTGTCTTTTTGGTCCGATACGGGATCCCGAACTCCGCTAGTGATTTCCTTGGTTCATGGCCTGCGCCCAGGGTGGCTGGATGGTTCGGTAAGACAGATGGTTTCTACTCGGGGCTGGTAACCGAATGGCATGAGGGAACCTCATGGAGTTATGGGCCCATCCTTCACCTGGTCACCATCCCATTGTTTATTTTTCCCGATCGAGACACCGCGTATCGGTTTCTCCTCTTCATAGCAGCCGGTGGGTTTGTGGTCACAGGCTTGTTACTGGTCTGGTATCTGAGAAGAGAACTCCCCAATCACTATGCGCTTGCGGGCCTTATTTTCGTTGTATTCAACTTCGCACCTGCGCTTGAGGCGGTTGGGCAGCGAAATGTTGAGTTGATCGAGCTGCTGCTGATTTCCGCTGCCTTCGTCACCTTCGGCCGTCGTAGAGACACTGCGACAGGATTGCTTGTGGGATTAGCCGCCGGGGTCAAGTTTCTGCCGGCAGTACTCATTCCTGCCCTATTTCTCGCACGCCGGCGGCGAGCAGGGGCTGTGTCGCTGATGACACTTGCCGTAATAGCGATAGTTGCTCAGTTGACGCTGGGGTGGCAGAACAACCTCCTGCTGAGGACAGTTGTGGATGTTGATAGTGAGATCAACTTCTTTGGCCACCCGCAAAATCAGGCTATCTCCGGCTTCATAATGCGGGTATTAGGCGGGCCGGGGAATGAGTCGACCGGGATTGCCATTTCAATCGTGGTGATTATTTCTGCAGGGGCGGCACTCTGCTTCTGGCTTTGGAGTCGGAGAGGTTCAAGTGATTGGCCGATCCAATGGTCCATTCTGCTCACCTCAGTATTGTTATTGATACCGCATGGCGAGTCGTACTACCTCTGCCTTCTCATTCCTCCGTTTGCCATAGCGTTCTCCCGCCTGTGTGGCATAGGCAGAACCTGGAAATGGGTACTGTTCTTGGTTGCCTATTCGGTAGTCGCGTGGCCAGTGCCCATGTCAATCGTTGAAGCTGTAGTTGATTCAGTTGCCGGTAGACACATATGGCTCTTCCAATGGGCCCTCGAGAATTCCATTCCAATGATCGGTACTTTGATACTTCTTTTCCTCCTCTTTTCACTCCATGATCCGGAAAAGTTGGCGGTTTCTGACCAAATCGAGTCGCCCTGAATCCGACGATTGGTCCTGAACCGTGGCCTTCCATGAAACATGCCTGTTCTCTATTCAACGAGTATGAAACGAGCATGGGGGCTTCCAGTTTCATCTTGGATTTCCTTGACGGGAAGGTCAAGGCCAAGCGCCTCGCCTACCTGTCGTTCACCAACGTCGACTGACGCCCGGCCGGGGCCGTTCAGGCCCGCCACGGGGGAGTCACCCGTGAGACAGCGGCCGTTGTGAACCCGTCGCCGTCCAATGCCAGGTTCGGACTGTGCGCCGGGTCGGTGTGCAGGAAGTCGCCCCAGCGTTCCACCATGACTGCGACCTCGCGCCCCAGGCGGGCCCGGCGCACCGGATCGTCGTCGTAGCCCCTCGACACCGACTCGTGGTGGTGCAGCACCGCATGAGGCGCCAGCACCACCCGCAGGCCGGCCGCCCGGGCTTTCAGGCACAGGTCGATGTCGTTGTAGGCCAC
>CAWVUB010000077.1:0-10692 GCA_963933065.1 uncultured Acidimicrobiaceae bacterium
CTGCAGTGAGGTCACTCAGCGCGTTGATATCCGGAACGATGGCCTCCAGGGCCTTAATCTTTCTTCCCTCGCCACTACGCAGGACACGCGAAAAGACGCTCATGATTCGATGGAGGCTACCGGTGCGTGACCGGAGCTTAGGAGTCGGTTAATGGACCGGCTCCAAGTCGCAAGAGACCCATTTCGGCTAGTAGCGGGGCGGCGTCGTCAACACTGGTTCCGAGGATGGCGGCGAGGGCCTGAAGGTCGTCTTGTCGGATGGTCAGAACCCGCCCATTGAAGTCCTGTCGTTTGACTTGGATTATTCCGAGGTACCGACGGATGAGTTCAACCTCGGCTCCTTCGGCTCCCACCATGGCAACTAGATCAATGACAACTTTTTGGCCGGGCACCCAAACTGGAGAATCGTCGTCGGGACCATCAACCACAACTTCGCCTTCGACGATAGGCAGTAGTTGATCTACGGGAACATCGTAGAACTCTGCGAGGCGGTGAAGGCGTGGCACCGAGACGGCCCGCTCACCACGTTCGTAAGCCCCAAGAACCGAAGCCTTGAACTCCGATTCCGATCGGGCCTCTACATCTTGGAGGGAGAGGCGCTTCTGCCTTCGGATGACTCGAATCCGCTCTCCTAAGCGAAGGCTGTACCCGTCGTCAGAAGCTGTCGAGATAAGCCTCGTTGAAACTTTGCGGTAATAAGGACTAGCCACAGGAAGTGACGGTACCGACCGCGCTGCGTGGTTTGCAATCTCTGGTTCGACACACTTGTCTAACCGACTTCAAATCCGCCCATCGCGTCGCGCCGTCAGCAAAGTTCCGGCCACAATGGCTGCCGTCTCAGAGCGCAGCACCGTTGGTCCAAGTCCGATTGTGCGACGATCAGCCAACTCCTCAGTGGTCCACCCACCTTCCGGGCCGACCAACACGAGTCGCACTGAGCTGTCAAGGAGTGCACCGCCAGGCTCAGCAACCGCTAGTTCATCACCCAAACTTTCATCACCGGCAATCCTCGCGACAGGCGCCAACTCATCAACGGCCGGCAACCACACCCTGCGGGACTGCATGGCCGCAGAGCGGGCAACTCTCCGAAACCGCTCAACTTGATGAACCGCCTTGGCGTCGTTCCAGTGGACAACTGAGCGCTCAGCCATCAGTGGGAGGATACGGTCTACGCCCAACTCGGTCAGTTTTTGGATCACCAATTCAGGACGGTCGCCCTTAATCAGGGAGAAACCCACTGCCAAACTCGGTTCGGGTTTCGGCACAACAATCACTTCACCTGATTGCTCAGGATTCCCCTCACTACGGAACACGACTGGACACCAGCGGCCCACTCCGTCTCCCAATGTCATGGGTTGCCCATCGCGTAACCGCAACACTCGTGTCAGATGACGATGGTCGTCGTCGTCAATCACGAGCGATGATAGGTCAGCAACGAAAGCATGCGGCCCGCCTCGTCCGTCAGGAAGTACCACTTCTCCTGTGATTTCGCCCATCGACAACTACCGGAAGGCCGAACGGATCTTTGAGATCAGGCCTTCACCCGGCTCGGCTACAACCTCATCGCGCTCGTCCGCCAGGGCTCTCAGAAGCCGATCGGCCTCCTCGCTCAGCTCGGTTGGAGTGTCGACGTGCACCTCGATCAATAGATCACCGCGACCCCGCCCCTGCAGGTGAGGAACACCGCTTCCGCGAAACCTGAAGACATCGCCGGTGCTTGTACCCCGAGGAATCACCAGCTCCTCTAAACCATCGAGAGTTTCGTAGTCCAAGATAACCCCGAGCGCCACCTGGGTGACCGGTAGGTGCAGTCTGTGTAACAGATCCACACCATGACGCTCAAACACTGGATGCACACCTACTCGAACCCGGACGTACAAATCGCCGGCCGGGCCACCCCGAGGTCCGACTGCGCCACGACCACTAAGGCGAAGAGTGGTGCCCTCGTCGACACCAGCTCGAACCTGGACAGTGAAAGACCGGTCCTCAACGCTTCGACCTTCACCGTTGCAAGTCCGGCATGGATCCTGCATCACCTGCCCACGGCCTGAACACGCCGTACACGCCGAACTGGTAACCATCTGGCCCAACAACGACTGGCGAACTCGCTGAACTTGTCCTGCGCCTCCACAGTGAGTACAGGTCTCAGGCCCAGAACCAGGTGTTGCTCCAGTCGCTTCACAGTCCAAACAGGCAACAGCGGTCCGCACTGAGACCTCCGCGTCTGCACCAAACACCGCTTCTTCAAAGCCCACTTCAAGAACTGTCTCAAGGTCTTCACCGGAAACCGGGCCAGAGCGACGCCGCCCCCCACCGGTAAAGCCACCTCCAAAGGGCGAGCCAGATCCACCAAAAAATGATTCAAAGATGTCACCGAAGCCAGAGAACGGATCACCAGGTCCAGCCGATCCGGTGTGGCCGAAGCGATCAAAACGATCTCGCCGTTCCGGATCTGACAACACCTCATAGGCGGCTGCCACCGCCTTGAACTCAGCCTCTGCCGCCCCTGCTCCTTCACCTTGATGGGTGTCAGGGTGGTGCTCTCTGGCTAAGCGACGGTACGACTTCTTGATCTCGTCGGGTGAAGCATCGCGGGATACACCCAAGACTTCATATGGATCGCGTTCGGCCATCGGTTTCAGTCTGCTTTTCAGCCTTCGGTGAGACGGTCGCCAAGCCGCCGTCCCACTACGGCCACGGTCGCTAAGGCCTGCGAGTAGTCCATGCGGGTAGGGCCGAGCACACCGATTGATCCGGCAGCCTCACCATCGATCTCGTAGGGCGCCACCACTAATGAGCAGCCAGACAAAGGCTCAACGCCAGTCTCGCTCCCAATGGCCACGCTTAGTCCCCGGTCGATGACGTCACGAATCATTGTCACAACTATGAACTGTCGCTCCAGCACGTCTAGCACCTGCCTGACCCGCTCTACCTCACTGAACGCAGCAGCCACCCGGGACGCTCCACCCACAAAAGCACGATCAGCTGGGGCTGTCCTCGCTTCGAGCACACCACAAACCGCACGAAGTACTGAATCCACCTTCTCATCGCCGGTAACCGGTGCCTCTGGCACACTCGGCAGACTGTGTCCGATCAACGCTCCGGACAGGTGCGCAGCAGCGATGGCCAGAGTGGCCTCCGACGGGCTAGTTGCCAGTCCCGCCAACTCCAACGTGTGCTTCTCAACGGTGCCGTTTGCCATCACGAGTACCAGCAGGGCAAGCTCCCTGTTCAAGCCCACAACCTGGACCGACCGGACCTCATGGTGATCACGGTCTGGCGCTAGGACGACTGCTGCGCTACCCGTGAGCTCCGATAACAAATTGCTGGTATCAGCCAGCATCTGTTCCATCTCTCGATGCGACCGGAGAAAGAATGCCTGAACCTGTTCCCGATCGGCGCGATCCAACGGACCGGGTCCATCCATCCGATCAACAAAAAATCGGTATGCCTTCTCGGTCGGCACCCGACCCGCCGACGTGTGGGGCTGAACTAGATAACCCTGTTCTTCAAGATTGGCCAGTTCGTTGCGAACCGTGGCCGCTGAAACGCCAACGTCACCGGATCCAGCAATACGCGCAGATCCCACGGGTAGAGCGGTGTCGATGTACTCCTCAACCACCGCGCTCAGAATCGCCGCCTTTCGGTCCTCCATCACGCGCCCGATGCTACCGGCGGGGGTCGCACCGGCCCATTGAGCGATCGAACCTGTCATCTAAATCAGTCGTCAAGTTTGAGGGCAGAAATAAAGGCCTCTTGAGGCACGTCGACACGTCCAATCGACTTCATCTTTTTCTTGCCCTCCTTCTGCTTTTCCAACAGCTTGCGCTTGCGAGTGATATCGCCGCCGTAGAGCTTTGCGGTGACATCCTTGCGGAATGCTCGGACAGTCTGACGGGCAATGATGCGTCCCCCGATGGCGGCCTGAATCGGAACCTCGAACTGCTGACGCGGTATGAGTTCCTTCAATTTGTCAGTCATCTTGCGCCCATAGACATCGGCTGCGTCACGATGGACAACGGCCGAAAAGGCATCTACAACCTCTCCATGGAGCAAGACGTCGACGCGTACCAAATCAGACCGTCGGTATCCCTCGGGTTCATAATCAAGGCTGGCGTAGCCCTGCGTGCGACTTTTCATTTGATCAAAAAAGTCAATGACCACCTCGGCTAAGGGCAGGTGATATTTGATCTCAACGCGCTCCGGGGACAGATAGGTAATCCCTTCCAGTTCGCCCCGACGCTCTTGGCATAGTTCCATCAGCGCACCAGTGAAGTCGGTGGGCGTAATCACGTTCGCCAACAAAAACGGCTCTTCAAGGTCGGCTATTTCGCCCCCGGGCGGCAAATCACACGGGTTGTCGATCTCAAGTACCTCACCGTTGGTACGGGTCACCCGATACACCACTGATGGGGCGGTGGTAATGAGGCTTAAGCCAAATTCTCGCTCTAGTCGTTCACGGACAATTTCCATATGCAGGAGGCCTAGAAAACCACACCGGAAACCAAATCCGAGCGCTCCGGAGGTCTCGGGTTCGTAGGTGAAACTGGAGTCATTGAGTTGTAGTTTTTCCAGAGCGTCTCTTAGGTCGTTGAACTCATCACCATCTATTGGATAGAGACCGCTGAAGACCATGGGCTGGGGCTCCCGGTAGCCGTCGAGCGCCTCAACAGCTCCGTTGCGGCTGCTGGTGACCGTCTCACCAGACCGGGCTTCTCCCACGTCCTTGATGCCGGCCAACAAGTAGCCCACCTCCCCTGGACCTAGTTCCGGTACCGCTACGAGGTCGGGTCTACGTACACCAATCTCGGCAGCCTCGTGAACAGCGTTGGCCTGCATGAACCGCAGTGAATCTCCTGTCCTGAGCCGCCCATTGACTACCCGTATAGATGACACCACACCTCGGTATTGGTCGAAGTGACTATCAAAGACCAGCGCCTGAAGAGGGGCGCCCGCATCACCGACTGGGGGTGGAGTCCGTTCAACCACTGCATCCAACAACTCAGCCACACCTTCGCCAGTTTTGGCACTGATATGAAGGACGTCCTCAGCAGGAATTCCTAGCACTTGCTCGATCTCCTCGGCATACCGGTCTGGATCAGCGGCCGGCAGGTCAATTTTGTTGAGGGCGGCCACTATCTCTAAATTGTTCTCTAGCGCTAAATAGCAGTTGGCGAGCGTCTGAGCTTCGATGCCCTGGGCCGCGTCCACGACCAGGATCACTCCTTCGCAGGCGGCCAAAGATCGACTTACCTCGTAGCCAAAGTCGACATGTCCAGGGGTGTCAATCAGATTTATGGTGGCATCACCCCAATCGAGCCGCACGCTTTGGAGTTTGATGGTGATGCCCCTCTCGCGCTCGAGATCCATCGAATCAAGATATTGAGCGCGCATTTCTCGTGGGTCGACAGCACCACATAACTCCAGCATTCGATCAGCCAGAGTGGACTTACCGTGGTCGATATGAGCAATGATCGAGGTGTTACGCAGTCGCGAAAGGTCCATTACGGCACTGACGGTACCTCGGTGAGACTTGGCCGCTGTGGTGACATCTGGCCGACGGTGTAGGCGTTCCTTGTCGAAGCAGGCCGATCCAGCGACGTCAACGGTAGAATCCTTTCCTCACGTCGACCCGTGGACCATAATTCCCGGCGCGACCCCTCATACCGTCGAACAAGAACACTGAAGGACCATTCCCGTGGCGAACATCAAGAGCCAAATCAAGCGGAACCGGCAGAGCGAAAAGGCCCGAGTGCGTAATCGCGCTGTCCGTACCGAACTTAAAACCCGTATCCGCAACGCCCTTGCGGCTGCAGAGTCTGGTGAGAACGCGAACGAAGCTGCTGCTGAAGCTATGAAGCGGATCGACAAAGCCGCCACTCAGGGTGTACTGCACCCCAATACTGCCTCCCGCCGCAAAGCCCGCTTACAAAAGCGTCTGAATGCCCTAACCAGCTAATTTTGTCAGGCCGCACCGGCTTGGCTTTAGGGCCGTGAAAGGCTCGCTAACCGGGCCACTAGGACCTCCACCACCAGTTCCGGTGGCCACGCTGAGCGGCCCCGCAAGTCCAGATCTGCACCAGCGAGCAACTTCACTGCGCGAGCTATTCGAGCACCCCCTAGGCGGCGGCTGGCGGCAAGGGCTTTCTTTGCTGGAAACCCGGCGACTCCTAGGGCTTCAGCTGCCCCGGCCTGGTCCTTTATGCCTGAGCCATCGAGACGAAGCAGCCTCCCGTAATGGCCTTGAAGGACTGCGGTGACCGCAAGCGGGTGGCGACCACCGGCATTTAGCATCCGAAATAGCGAGTCCAGGGCCTTGGGAACGTCGCCGGCATCAACTGCGTCGGTCAGGTCCCATGGTGCCACGTTGCCGCCTGCGCCGATGAAAGGTTCCACCTCGGTGGGTGAGAGTTCAGCCCCTTGGCCGAACACTGCCGCAAGGGTCTCCAAAAGAGGCACAACTGCCGCCCGATCTTCACCCAGTCGTCGTACCACCAGCGCCCGAGCTGGTCGATCCAGTTCGACTGGTCCTGCAGCAATGCGGTCATCCAGCCACTGGTCGGCTTCACGTCCGCGCCCCACGGACGTCTTTTGGATTTCACCTTTGGCTGCCGCTACAGCCGCAAGCAGCGATTTGGGCACCGGGTTGAGCCTTTGTTGGACTGGCGCGTGGCCCTTCTCCCAGACGACGATTAGCGCTGTCGTATCAAGGGGGTCGCCAAGATATCGAACAAGCGGAGCAACCGAATCCTTGTCTGCAAACCTCCCTAGGTGGCGGCCAACCACCACCCGGCGACCAGTGAGAAACGGTGAAGTCTGGGCGGCATCAACGAGTCGTGCCAACTCGAATCTGTCCTCGATCCGGTAGTCCTCTTCCGTCAACTCCTCTAGGGCCAACGAGCGGTCCTCATCTCCGAGTGCCGCTGTGACGGCAGCCCGAACTGCTTCAGTTATCAGACCATCGTCATCGCCGGTAATCAACACGATTACCGGAACAGCGTTCAAGTCGCCACCCCGTGGCCACCCCACTCATCGACCATGACAGCCTCCATCACGTCAGCTACCCGTCGCGCACCTCGGACGTCATGAGCGCGCAGGATGCGGCAACCCAGAGTGATTCCCAGAGCGTGGGCAGCCCAGGATGCCTCACTCCGGTCGTCGAGATCGCTGCCCGTCACATCCCCGAGGAAACCTTTGTTGGAAGCCGATAGGAGGATCGGGTGGCCTAATGTTGCGAGGTCGTGTGAGTGACGCAACAGTTCAGTTGACATCGCTGGGGTCTTCCCAAGGTCTAAACCAGCGTCGACGATGATTCGATTACCGGGGATCCCTGCATCTTGAGCCCAGCGGATTCGTTCAGCAAGAAAGTTCCGAACCTCTAGCACTACGTCGGTATAGGTGGGCGTTGGGTCAGGTATCCGCGGGCCTATCCGGACGTGGGTAGCGATTACTGTGGCTTCATGGCTGGCGCATGTCTTCAGAAAGGTGGGATCGGCAAAGCCGCTGATGTCGTTGCCTACGCATGCTCCAACAGCCATCGCTGCGTCTGCCACCGCTCCGCGGAACGTATCTACCGCTATCGGGATGTCGAACCGGGCGTGTAGGGCCTCGATTGCTGGAACCACCCGTTCCATTTCTTCAGCTTCGGTGACTTCAGGCCCAGGGCCAGCCTTGGATCCTCCAACGTCAAGAAAGTCGGCGCCATCAGCCACATGGGCCTCTGCAAGGCGCAAAAAGTCATCAAAATCCCAGAACCGGCCACGATCCCAAAACGAATCTGGCGTGCGGTTCAGGATTCCCATGACCAGTGCCCGGTGAGTGCAGTCATACTGGTGCTTGGGGCCCAACTCAACTATCACGCCGCCGACGGTACACCCGACTAGTCAGCGACCTTCGTTAACTCACAAATCAATCTGTGGGGTGAACAATACGCTTCGCCGAGTCGCCGTTACTCTGCCTGTTCCGATCGCAGAGGCCCGGTGCAACCCGCCTGCTCCTCCGCACTACCCGATACGGGGCCACCGGCAAACAGTCCAGTGGTCTTCGTCTCCAGTTCTCCCCAACACACTCACGGAGGACCGCCAACGGCAGCCAATGAACTAAAAGAGCGCGGAGGTAAGGCGACGTCGCCAGCCAGCGGTTCGCTCATCATCCGGTCCGAGGACCTCGAGGAGGTCTACAAAACGTTGTCGGGCTTCTTCATCGTCCTTAACGGTGGGCAGCAGCTCGGAGAGCGCTCCCTCAACATCGTCTACCGCTTCAGTCCGTGCCAGCGCCGAGATACGTCGGGTATCGGCTGATTCAGGGATTCGCTCTAGCAACTTCAGGGCCGCATCTTGATCACCATCTCCGGCGCGCTCAACCAGCAGAAGAGCAAGTGCGGTCACCGCTGCCACGTTGTCGCTCTCAATAGCCAGCGCAGCTATGAGCGATGGCTCGTCGCCAACCGCTATCAGGCGGTCCATCTCTGAAACTTCTTCACCAGGTAGAAGGCCCGTAACAAAGGTCCGGACAGCGTCTTCTCCCTGCGCTCCGACGAAACTCCCGGCGACCTGTCCGTCGACCAAACCAAACACAGCCGGTATCGACTGCACTTGAAATGCCTGGGCGACATTCGGATTGCTATCAATGTCGATCTTGACCAGAACGACCTTCCCGCCCTGTTCGGCGATGACCTTCTCAAGGATCGGTCCGAGGGATTTGCACGGCTCACACCATTCAGCCCACAGGTCGACAACGACCGCCACCTGGTTGGAACGGTCTATGACTTCAGTCTGAAACGTGGCGTCGGTTACGTCCATGTCGTGAGGGTAGAGGCATGCAGGGTGGGGGCCACACCCTGCGCCGCCACTACCTTCTTATTTAATGACCTCCCTCGCTGGAATCGACGCCAACAAGCTGACCCGGTGGTTTGATGATCAGGTCGGTGGGATCGACAGTGGTTCGCTTGCATTCGAACTCATCGCTGGAGGAAGGTCCAACCTCACGTACACCGTTTCCGATGGAGTTGCTCCAGACAAAGGAGGCCGCCGTTGGGTATTACGCCGGCCTCCGTTGGGACATGTTCTTGCGACCGCTCATGACATGGTGCGAGAACATCGAATCATCAGCGCTCTCAAGGACAGCGGTGTGCCAGTGCCTGGCATTATCGGGTTATGTGAAGACGCCGATATCAACGGCGCTCCTTTCTACGTCATGGACTTTGTGCCTGGCGTAGTAGTGCGAGATGTAGATGCAGCTGAGAAAATCCCGGTGGCTGTGCGTCACCGCATGGGTGAGTCGCTAATCGAGGTACTAGCACGACTTCACGACATTGACGTTGAAGCGGTCGGCCTGGCGGGCCTGGGACGACAGGGTGGCTACATCGAACGCCAGTTGAAGCGCTGGAGCACTCAATTTGAGCAGTCCACAACCCGAATTGTTCCTGGGGTGCTAGAAACCTTCGAGATCTTGGCGTCACGGATACCGAATCAACAGGGAGCGGGAATCGTCCACGGTGACTACCGCCTCGACAATTGCATGATGTCGCCCGAGGGCCAGGTGGCTGCGGTGCTGGACTGGGAGTTGTGCACCTTAGGCGATGTCTTGGCTGACGTAGCTGGAATGATTGCCTACACCGACGATCTCACAACTGGCGGTACGCCGCCTCCCACATCGGTTGAAGGCTTCCCTACTTCAGACCAGATAAAAGAGGCTTACGGCCGATATTCCAACCGAAACTTGGCACAACTGGATTATTACGTGGCCTTCGCTTACTGGCGCATTGCGTGCATCGTGGAGGGTGTGTATACCCGGTACGCGGCCGGTGTCATGGGTAATCAGGAAGATCCACGGTTCGTTGAAGTCCTGGGTCAGCGGGTAATCGAGCTTGCTGAGGTCGCCCACGAATCAGCCTCTCAACTACCTAAGGTTCACTGAGCATGGTTGACGGACCCGACTTAGGCCTGCTCGAGGTCATCGAGGAGCCCCTGCTGACTGAGCCGGTACTTCTTCTCGCTATGGATGGCTGGATCGACGCGTCCGGAGCTGCGCTCATTGCTCGTCAACACCTGCTAGATGGTGAGCCAGGCCGCCGGATCGCACGGTTCAACACGGACCGACTTCTGGACCACCGTGCTCGGCGTCCCACTTTGCATCTTGTCGATGGGGTTAGCCAGAGAATGGATTGGCCCGTAATCGAGTTGTTCTTGCTGGAATCAACTTCTGACCGTGATGTGCTTGTGCTGCATGGCCCAGAGCCCGACCACGAGTGGCGGGCTTTCTCCAGCGCTGTGGTGGATATTTCTCAGCGTCTCGGTATCCAAATGGTTGTCGGTCTTGGGGCCTATCCAGCGGCAGTGCCCCATACGCGGCCGACCCGTCTCTCCTGCACCGCAGGCAGTCCGGAGTTGGCTGAAAAGCTTGACTTTCTTACGGCATCGATTGAAGTACCGGCCGGCGCTCAGGCGGTTATCGAGATGGAAGCAAGTCGTGTCGGGATTCCTGCTGTCGGCATCTGGGCGCAGGTACCCCACTACCTGTCGGGCAGCACCTACCCGCCGGCTGCTCAGGCGCTCCTAACTGGACTCGTCGAATTGACTGGCATGGACCTCAATGACGGACCCCTAACTGAGGCCTCGCTGGCCGCCCGGAGTCGTCTAGACGACTTGGTGGCCCGTAACCCCGAGCACGTGACGATGCTTGAGACGCTGG
>CAWVUB010000078.1:0-10668 GCA_963933065.1 uncultured Acidimicrobiaceae bacterium
ACAGTCGCACCAGTTCTGTGCGGGGCGTATCAAGGTCGACGCTTATACCACCATGTTCGGCAAGGAGCTCCAACAGTGTGGCTCGCTGCCACGGTGTCGACAGATCCAGTTCCCGACCTTCGTACTCCAGCGTCGTCGTACCACAGACCTCTATGGCCAGATGCGACACCAACTGTTCAACCAACTCCATGATGTCCGTGTAATCGGCATACGCCTGGTACAACTCAAGCATCGTGAACTCGGGGTTATGTCGGGTCGACAAACCCTCATTACGAAACACCCGAGCAATCTCGAATACCCGCTCAAACCCACCTACGGTCAACCGTTTGAGATAAAGCTCAGGAGCAATGCGCAGGTAGAGCTCAAGGTCCAGCGCGTTGTGATGGGTAGTGAACGGTCGCGCCATGGCCCCACCAGGAATCGGATGAAAAACCGGTGTCTCAACCTCAAGAAAGCTTCTCTCCTCAAGCCACCGTCTGGTAGCCGACAGGATTTGACTCCGGGCCACAAAGGCGGCACGAGATTCATCGGTCACCCATAAGTCGACATAGCGCTGACGGAATCGGGTATCGACATCTGTGATGCCGTGCCACTTATCAGGGAACCCTCGTCGGGCCTCAGCCAGGCGCACCCAGGAATCGACCCGAATGCTCAACTCACCACGGCGAGTCTTCAGCACTTCTCCAGTAACTCCAATCCAGTCGCCAAGGTGCAGACCAGTGAAATCTTTAAATTTTGGAGTAGACCGCTGGAGCGCAAACAGTTGAACGCGTCCGGTCGAGTCTTGAAGATTACCAAACGCCACTTTTCCCTGATCTCGCCGCAACATCAAGCGACCGGCCACGGTGACTACTACACCTGACTCTTCGCCATCAGCGAGACCGCCAAAATCGTCCTCCACGGCAGCCGCAGTGGACGTCGGGTCGAACCGGTAAGGGATTTGATCGCTCAATGGTGAGTCGCTCATCGATTGCGCTCGTGAACGAGGCGTAGACCGTGCAGCGTCAAGAACGGTTCAACGTGCTCAACACTCGATGTAGACGGGACAATCAGGTGCGCTAGGCCACCGGTGGCCACCACTGTGCAACCACCCAACTCATTGCGAAAACGGTCAACCATTCCGTCGACCTGGGCTGCAAATCCGTATACGGCACCCGACTGCAGCGACTCGACAGTGCTCTTTCCTATCACGCTACGAGGCTCTACCAGATCAACGGCCCGCAGCGCGGAGGCTCGGCCGAACAAGGCGTCAAGGCTCACCTCCACACCAGGAGCAATGGCTCCACCCAGAAACTCCCCTTCAGCTGAAATCACATCAAAGTTGTTGCCAGTTCCAAAGTCGACCACCACCGTTGGGCCACCGTATAGGTCATATGCGCCCACAGCATTAGCAATACGGTCGGCACCGACCTCCTTGGGATTGTCATAGAGGATCGGCATGCCAGTCTTTACCCCGGGTTCGATTACCACCGGCTCGAGATCCGCATAGCGGACGATCATGGCCCGCAGACTGGCCAGGACCTGAGGTACGCCAGCGCATATAGCCACTCCGGTAACTGTGCTTTCAAGATCACGGTTTGACGGGCGCAGCAGACTACCAATGAGTACTGCATGCTCATCTGGCGTTCTATCGTGGTCAGTTCGGATCCGCCAATTGTCGACTAAACCGGCATCGGCAGCGTTGACCGCCGAGCCCTCCTGATAGAGGCCGAGTACCGTCTGGGTATTGCCGACATCGATGGTAAGTAACATCAGGATCCACCCCCTCCCGAAGAAGAGTCCGAGGTCAATAGGTCTAGACCAAGGTCGATCGACAGAGCCCCATTAGTTAGGGCGCCGGCTGAAATACAGTCAACTCCAGTCGCCGCAAACCTGGCCACCTGATCCAGGGTGATACCACCAGATGCCTCCACAAGGGGGCGCGTCCCATGAACCTCTCCATGGACGTGCACCTCAGTAACACAAGTAATGATTAATGCAGGGTTCATGTTGTCCAGTAGCAGCGCATCGGCGCCGGCCTCCAGCGATTCACGGACTTGATCAAGAGTTTCGCATTCGACATGCACAGTACGCCCCGGCCAGACCGAACGCGATAACGCCACGGCAGATGCGATGTCGGTACCGGTGAGATGGTTGTCCTTAAGCATGATCCAGTGGCTGAGGTTGTTGCGGTGGTTCCATCCCCCACCGGCTCGGACAGCGGCTCGCTCCAAAACTCGGAGACCTGGGGTCGTTTTACGAGTATCCCAGATACGGACGTTCCGGTCTACGGCGGCTGCAGTTTCGACCCAACGGGCGGTCGTGGTGGCCACGCCAGAAAGTCGAGACAAGAAGTTCAGCGCCGTCCGCTCGGCAGTCAGCACTGGTGCCAACGGCCCACTCACAGTGGCCACCACATCACCCGGGCTGAGAGAATCACCATCGGCTCTCAACCAGAAGACCTTCACAACCTCAGATACCTGCGCAAAGACCTCAGTGGCACAAGCTGAGCCCGCCAATATGCCATTAGCCCGGCTGACAATTACCCCCTCGGCTGTCCCAGCGACGGGTACCAAGGCAGCGCTTAGGTCGCCGTCAGGACTGAGATCCTCGTGAAGAGCCAACACCACAGCTTTAGCCACTGCACCAGCTGGCGGGTCCAACGGGCGACGGTCTGGACCATGCTGATCAGCCAAATGCGCGACGAGTTGCTCAGAGAACAAGGCTCGGACTGTCGGCTCATCAACCTGAGAATTCACGGGTTAAGCCTGCCCGGTGGCGGCGACAAATCGGCGCACAGCGGCCGGCAGGCCAAGAACTTCAGTGCCGATCAACAGAAAAACATGCAGCGCAACTTCCGCCAAGTAAACCTTCTCAGGTTTCATCCGGCCACAGCGCCCAAATTGTCGATGAGGCGAGCTTTTCCGAAGCGACAGGCCACGAGTAGTCGCAGCTCATCACCCGGACGGGAGTTCTCCGGAGGTCGAAGCGTAAGGGGGTCGACTACTGCTGCATAGTCCAGGGGCCCAGCCGATTCGGCTTGGATCATGGTGGACATGGTTGCCTCGACAGTCGTCCGCTCCCATCCAGGTTCAGCCACCGCGGCGGCGGCAACCTGGAGCGCCCGGTAAAGCACTGGTGCGGCGGCGCGTTCACGATCGTTCAGATGAAAATTTCGACTCGACCGAGCAAGCCCATCAGGCTCGCGCACTGTGGGGCAGCCCACCACCTCAATGGGCATACTCAAGTCAGTCACCAGGTAACGCACCACCTGAAGTTGCTGGAAGTCCTTCTCCCCAAAGAACGCACGGCACGGTCCCACGGCCGCGAATAGGCGTGTTATCACCTCGGCTACGCCGACAAAGTGGGTGGGCCGCTCTCGCCCCTCCAGAGGCTGGGCTACCGGGCCAGGGGAAATCTGTCCGGCACTGATTCCTTCCAGAGGTAAGCCCTTGGGGTAAATAGCATCAATGGTCGGCGCGAACACCACCGCTGCTCCGTGCGCGGCGCACAGGGCAACGTCACCGTCCATGTCACGGGGGTACACGTCGAGGTCTTCGCCAGGAGCAAATTGGAGCGGGTTTACAAATATCGACACCACTGTCAAGTCGGTACTTGCAATCGACGCGTCAATGAGAGAGGCATGACCAGCGTGCAGTGCCCCCATGGTAGGGACGAAGCCCACAGTAAGACCACCGGCCTGCACCGGATCAAGGTATGTCGCCAGATCTGCCACTGTATGGACCACCGAAATACTCGTCGCTGCACCCGTCACGTTCCACCCTCCCGGGTGAGCCTCCGGGCCTCAGCAGCAAGCGCTGAGTAGGTAGCCCGCTCGGCGGTGGGTAAGACGGCAAGGTGAGTGGCGATTGTTCTCTCGTCACCTCGAGCCGCTGGTCCAGTCAACGCAGCAACCGAACCCATGACGCGTACGTCATTTAGAGCGCCAGCAGCCAAGTCCAGATAGGCCTCCATAGGTACTCCTGCTATTTCGGCAAGGCGTTCCACCTGGCCCAACAGGGCCACTAAATGGTTGGAGGCCACCGCAGCCGTGGCGTGGTACACCGCCCGATTCCTTGCGGCCACTACTACGGCTCGACCTTGCAAATCAGCCACTACCTGCCGAATCAGATTGATGGCGGGAGGTTCGCCAGCCACAGCGAACCATGCACCCCGCAGGCGCTCCGCACCAATCTCTGGGTTGGGCAGTGTGACCAGTGGATGAACTGAGGCTCTCGCTTGATGGTTTACCAGCACGTCCAGGCCAGTGGCACCCGACAGGTGCGCCACAACTGTTTCATCTACTGGAACCACCGCTGCTGAAACCTCGGCCAGTACCTCGTCAGGAGTTGCCAATACCAACAAATCAACGCTGCGGGCCGCATCGGTCCAGTTATCTTCTCGGCCAAGCACCCCGGCCGAAGACCAGCCTGCAGCGACCAGTGCGCTGTGTATCGAGTACCCGGCTCTTCCGCCACCGATTACCCGAACGGACGACATGATTAACCAGCCCCAGTTGGGTTGGCCGGCCAAAGTGGGCCCACCAATGCGATTTCGCCCTGACTCTCGCGCAAGACCGTCGAAAATTTAGGCACCAAATCGGGTGCGACGTCTCGCAGTGGTATTAGGACGAAAGCCCTTTGGAACATCCGAGGATGGGGCACAACCAGATCAGGTTCGTCGACTTGTTCACCCTCCACCCAAAGCACATCTACGTCTAGCGTGCGCGGTCCCCAGTGCTCAATTCTCACTCTTCCAGCTGCCACCTCACACCGTTGAGCCTCCTGAAGCAACAACCTGGCACTGAGACCGGTCTCGAGACGCACAACGCAGTTGAGGTAGGGACCCTGATCAGGGCCGCCGACTGGGGAGGTCTCGTAGACGTCGGATACCGCTGCAACATCAGGAAGGGCATCAACCGCACCCCGTAGTAGCGACCAGCGGTCACCCAAGTTGGAGCCCAAGGCCAGTAGGGCCCGATGGGTCATGCCGTGCGGTGGATCCGTACCCCGCTGGTGGCAAGGTCCTCCGGAACCGGTGGGCGCAACTTGCGAACCACCACAGTGACAGCGTCTACGCCACTAATGACGAGCACCGCTTCAGCGATTCGGCCGGCGAACCGCTCCAGCAAGTCGAACGACTCGCCGTGGGCTATACCGGCAACCAAACTGGTCAAGCCGCCATAGTCGATGGTGTCGACGAGGTCGTCACTGGTCGACGCCTTCAGGAGTCCAGCATGCACATCAAGGTCAACCTCAAAGGGTTGAGGTTGACCTTTCTCCTGAGGAAGCACTCCGCAAATTGCAAGTACTCGAAGGCCTCGCAACTCGATGCAGTCACTCACCCTGAGCCCTCCTCGCTAGACGGGTTTGATCTCCCAACGTCAGGTGAGGCAATTAAGCCGATTACCTCACGGCCCGCCGCACCCATCGGTCGCCCAATCAAACGCTCAGCAAACGAGATGGCCTGAGGGCCAGCCGGCACTAATCCAGACCAGAGGAGCCAAGCCCCCATTACCCCACAGACCATGTCGTTGAGCTCCTCGCGGTGCACCAGCAGACGCCGTCCTTCAACTCCATGCTCGTCAATAGCCCGGCAGACTTGCTCAAGTCGGACCCGGCCGTCTCCTGCTCCACCAAAGGGTATGTGGACCCAAGATTGATCGAAATCATCGTAATTGTGGAGATTGTGGTCACTGCCCAGAAGCGATAGCACGGTATTAAAACCGTTTTCCCGGATCCAGATGATCTCCTCTTGGCGCCGAACCCGACGGTGACCCTCCCCACATCCACCGGGCCGTTCGCTAACCGCGATGCGGTCCTTAACAATCCAGGTGAAGCCGCGAGGCACAATGCCCTGTGCCCACTTGCCGCGCATCACCATGCCCATCCTCCAGTAGTCACTTGCTTCAACTCCATGGAACACATGGTGCCCGAAATTGTGCTCATCCGACCACCTTTGCCGCTATGACAGTGGCCCGCACGTCATGAGCACGAACAATTTTCACACCGTGGGCAAAAGCCCATGTGGCCATGGCTACCGACGCCTCAGCCCGATCATCCGGCGGTGTGACCCAGTCAGCCTCCCCCGCGATTCGGTCGCTTCGGGCGCTCAACTCTCCAAGGAACCGTTTACGACTCGCCCCAAGAACTAGCGGCCAACCTGACCCCACCAGTAAGTCGAGATCGTGGAGCAAGGCCAAATTATGGGCCGTGGTCTTGCCGAATCCGATCCCCGGATCAACCCAGACCTCAGGTACACCAGCGGCAACAGCCATCGTGGCTCGCTCTATCAAAAAATCATAAACCTCCGCCACCACGCTCTTGTAAACCGGCTCATCTTGCATGGTGCGTGGATCGCCCTTCATGTGCATGGCCACCCACCCCACACCGAGGTCAGCAGCCACCTCATACAGACCGGCACTGACGTCATTGATAATGGTGGCTCCCGCAGCGACAGCGGCGATAGCGACCGCGACATGGCGAGTATCGATGGAGATTCGAATGGATCGGTCAATTACCGCCGAACAAGCAGCCAGTTCTTCCACCACTGAAACCACCCGAGACAACTCCTCATCTTCACCTACCGGTGCTGCACCGGGACGAGTTGACTCACCACCAACGTCGAGAACGCGAGCACCTTCCTCGACCATGGCTTTCCCTCGAGCCACTGCTCCGGCATGGTCGAGATAACGACCACCATCCGAGAACGAATCAGGTGTGACGTTGAGAACTCCCATGACCCCATCACAGCCGGATTGGGTACCGGACAAACCGGAAGCCACGGTCAGCGCCGGCGGTTGCTATCGATGAACTGCATGGCCTCCAGCCGAGTGGACACCTCATCGCGAAACACACCGTGAACAGCTGATGTGATGGTTACTGCCCCTGGTTTCTGCACTCCACGCATCGACATACAGAGGTGCTCAGCCTCGATGACGACCAGCGTCCCCTGTGGATCCAGTGTTTGCTGGATGGCACCCGCAACTTGGGAGGTCAGCCGCTCTTGGATTTGAGGGCGACGAGAGTAGCCCTCAACGAGGCGAGCCAACTTTGAAAGGCCAGTTATCATCCCCCCTCGCCGGGGTATATAAGCCACATGGGCTACGCCCATGAAAGGGACCAGGTGATGCTCACACAACGAGTACATCGGGATGTCACGAACCATCACCATCTCGTCGTGGTCTACATCAAAAGTCTTAATGAGGTGATCGGCGGGGTCCTCGTGCAAACCAGCACAAACCTCGGCGTACATTCGTGCCACCCTGGCCGGCGTTTCTCGGAGGCCGTCCCGGTTAGGATCTTCGCCGATTGCCTCAAGAATCTCAGCTACTGCAGCCTCAATACGGGGCAGATCAATCTCGAAACTCATGCTGCCGGTTCCTCCGTAACAGCCACTTCGACAATGCGGACATCTGGGAGGTTCCGAAACTTTTCGTCCACATCCAGGCCGTACCCCACCAAAAAGTCTGAAGGAACCCGATAACCCTCATAACGCAGTATCGATTCGTCCACCTTGTGGTTCTCGCGCACCAACAAGGCGCAAACTTCGAGGCTCGCAGGGTTGCGAGCCAGCAGATTGCGTCGCAGATAGTTCAAAGTGAGTCCACTATCGATGATGTCCTCCACCAAGATCACGTCACGTCCAGCTAAGTCCAAATCCAGATCCTTGACAATCCGGACCACACCTGACGAGTGGGTTGAGTTGCCGTAGGAACTGACAGCCATGAAGTCAAACTCCACCGGCAGATTGATGGCCCGGGCCAGGTCGCTCATGAACATGAAGGCTCCCTTGAGGACTCCAACAAGAAGCGGTTCACGGCCGGCGTAGTCGGCGGTGATCAATTCTCCGAGGGCCTGCACCCGGGCCTGTAGATCGGCGGCCGAGACCAAAACCGAGGACGCCGTATACCTACCCACAGTCAGCGGATCGGGCACTGCGGAAGAGTGACTAGCCACGACAGCGACCCTAGCGGGGCTCGAAGACTAGGCGACCCGCTGAACGACGTACCCGGTGACCACCGGCCACCTCAGCGGCCACCACCCGTCCGCGAACCACCTGGAGGACCCGATTCACCGACGCCGAATCAGGAGGGGGGCCGCTAAGACGGTCAGCGGAGCATTCGGCGACACACTTGATTAGCCACTGACGCAGAGCCATGCGGACTAAGTCGTCGGGTGTCTCAGCCACGGAATGTACGTCGGTCGGGTCCACCTCAGCAGCCAAACCGACCAGCAGCCGCGTGGCTTCGCCGGCCAAGGTCGCGTGACGGGTTAGCAATGGCACAGGGTCCCGGCTAGTTACGTCAGCCAGAAGCGGCAGCACCTCGTGGCGAATCCGGTTGCGAGTGAAGCGGGGATCAACGTTACTGGGATCATCGACCACCTCCATGCCGAGCACCTCACACAAGCCGCTGGTCTCTGTGCGTCTCAGTGCCAGTAGCGGTCGCCGGGCTGGCTCACCGATCCCAGCCGTCCCGGGAACTCCGGCACCTCGCAACAAGTTAAGTAACACAGTCTCAGCTTGGTCATCCGCCGTGTGACCAGTTAAGACCTTGTCCGGCAAGAATGCCCGTCGAGCGTCACGGGCCCGCTGTTCGAGGTCTGGACCGTCAACCACCAGAGCTTCGACGACAACTACTGGCACACCGAGTGATCGCGCCGTGCTTTCCACGAGTTGGGCCTCGGCCGCCGACGAGGCCCGCAGCCCATGGTTAACCGTCCAGCAGGTGACATCTAGGCCGGCAGCCACTGCTAGTACCAGCAGCGCCGTAGAGTCCGCTCCACCGGAAACCGCACAGTCCACGGCAGTCCCGGCAACTGGGAATACACACCGACCTAGCAGGTCATCAACTGTGTACACCGGCCGGTTCAAACTTCTAGCCGCTCGATCCAACGGCCCGGTTCCCGAATCTCACTCAGATCAGGCAAGTGAGATGGTTCTTCCCAGACCCGATCCAGCAACGCCGTGCCACCGTGGGCCTCGACCGCTCCGATGAATGCCTCACCCTGTGAATACTGAGCCAGTTTGGCCTCTAGGCCTACCAGTCGCTGGAATAGCCGAGTCGCACCTGAGGAGTTGCGCCGCCGATCGGCCATAACGCTGGCCATCCGGTCCGCGCCACGAACGATGCCCTCACCAGCCCGACCCATGGTCACATCCCCATGGCCCTCCAGAAGACTCATCAGACCGGCTATTTGGTCCAAGGACTCCTGCTGGGCTGGAGAAGAGATAGCACCTAACACGCCGGAACCGGCAGCAGCACCCGAATCTGGAGTTGACCCCGATCGCCGCGCTGAGCTCTTACTTTCAATTAATCCCTTGAAGGATCCCACTAGATCAAACGACTCGGGTTGCGCCCCTTCCAACAGCGACTGCACCAGCCCTAGATAGTGAGAACGCATCCATGGCACACCAGTGAACTGCGCCCGGTGAGTCACCTCGTGGAGAGCAAGCCAGAGGCGGAAGTCGTCACGGGGAAAGGCATAGCGCCGTTCAAGGGCCACCAAGTTTGGACCCACGTAGTACACGAGGTCCTGATCCTCAGCAGACTCGTCCTCCAGCACCAGGAGGTCATACTGACCAAGTACTCGAGTAGACATCCAGCCCAAGACCAATCCCAACTCCATTCCCCCCAACCGAGCGGTCAAAGTTGAGGGTTCTTGTTCCTGACCCGCGTCAGAGTTCTCGTCTATGTTCTCAAAGAGGGGGCGTAGCAGACGCTGCAGGGAGGCAATATTGGCCCGAATCCAGTCGCCCCGACCAACCACCCTGGCCCGAGCATTACCAGATAGAGAGCGTAAACCGGTGGTAGCCGCCACGAGGTCTTCAGCCTTTGCAGTATGGACATCAAACTCAGCGGTCAGTCCTTCAAGATGGTGCTCACCACTGAAGGGAGCCCGATCGGCAACCCGAACAGCGACCTTCTCGGCCAGGTTCCAGTCAACAAAAGTGGAGACGGGCGCAATAGCCGCCGGAGTGGGCGACGTACTCAGCGTTTGGGATAACGAGTTGAGGAGACCTTCTGGAAGTATCCAACCAGAGTCGCCACCGTAAGAGCGACTCCGCCGCCAACCAGCGGTACAGCCAACCAGTAGTGCCAAATTACACCTGCGAGCACGTTCATGGGTCTGATCCTAGGGGGTTGGCCGCTCAGCCACATGCGGTGGTCCTAATAGGGCTGCTGCATGGACGGGTAGGGGGTGGATTCTGGACGAGCCCGCGCGGGGAATCGAACCCCGGACCTATTCATTACGAGTGAATCGCTCTTCCGACTGAGCTACACGGGCCAGTACCGACCCTCTTGGGCCAGTCACTGAGTCAGCGTAACGGCCTCCGGGGACAGGCCTACTAACCGTTGCCGGGGCGTGTAAGTGGTGCCCAAGCCAACAGCAGGCGCTTTTCGCCTTTTGAAGCGAACTGCACCACCGCTTCAGACTTTTCGCCCACTCCGTGGACGGCCAAGACAATCCCATCACCCCATGCTCGATGGATTACATCGTCTCCAGCCTGTAGGCCCAGATCGTGAGCCCCCGACGAGGACCCTCCCGGACTACGAACCGGCGCACTGCCTGCACCAAACACGCGGCCAGCTGGCTCACCACTGTCTTGATCAGAGGCCCAGTAACTGGAGACCTGCCGTGGAGCACCTAGCCAGTCGGTGTTGCCAGACCGGCGAATTCCGGTAGT
>CAWVUB010000079.1:0-10648 GCA_963933065.1 uncultured Acidimicrobiaceae bacterium
GATCGCTCGGTTACCTCCGACAGGTCGACCCCCCACCCGGGGAGGTCCTCGTAGATCGGTGTGGCCCGGTGCAGGACCGACTGGTGATACGGCAGCTGGTCGTGGCGCTCTCCATCGGCCTCGTAAGCCACACAGACCCGGATGGTCTCAAGTTGGTCGAGTACGTCGAGCTTCGTGATGGCCAGCTCGGAAAGCGAGTTGACACGGGCCGCATACCTAAGCATGACGGCATCGAGCCACCCAGGACGGCGACGGCGACCGGTGTTGGTGCCGTACTCGTGGCCCACGTCCACAAAATGGTCGCCAATTTCGTCGAACAGTTCAGTGGGGAATGGGCCAGCACCCACACGGGTGACGTAAGCCTTAGCAATGCCGACGACCCGGTCGATGTCACGCGGTCCGATGCCAGCTCCGGTGCAGGCTCCACCGGCTATCGGATTTGACGAGGTCACAAAAGGGTACGTTCCGTGATCGACGTCCAGAAAGGTGGCCTGGGCGCCCTCCATGAGAATCCGGCCGCCTCCGTCCAACTCGTCATGGACGAGTCCAACAGCATCGCAGATATGTGGGATCAGCCGAGGGGCGCACTGACCCAAGTACTCCTCAGCCACCTCATCGGCGTCGACAGGCAGGCGGTTGAAGACGCGGGTCAGGACCTTGTTGGTGTATTCCAGAGCGGCCCGCAGCTTCTCGCGGAAAATCTTCTCGTCGAGAAGGTCTTGGACGCGGATGCCGACACGCATGGAACGGTCGGCGTACGCCGGCCCGATCCCACGCTTGGTAGTACCTAACTTATTCTTACCTAGGTGGCGCTCGTGGAGAGCGTCAAGTTCCTGGTGATACGGGAGAATTAGATGGGCGTTACCGCTAAGGCGCAAGTTGGAAGTCGACACGCCGCGAGATTCGAGCATGTCCATCTCGGCTAGCAGGACACGCGGGTCAACCACCACGCCGTTGCCAATGACTGGCGTGACGTGGGGATAGAGAACTCCACTGGGGACAAGCTGCAGGGCGAAGGACTCTCCATCAACCACCAGCGTGTGGCCAGCGTTATGGCCGCCCTGGTAACGGACGACCATTGACATGTCACCAGCAAGGAGATCGGTGAACTTGCCTTTGCCCTCGTCGCCCCACTGCGTCCCAACGACAACGGTCGCGGGCACGGCACCTCTCCTAGATCGGGTCCCTTACAAACAGATTCTAGCATCCAAGAACTCCAGAGCTCCGGTGCTTTTGGTTGCCAACACAAACCAGTCTGTTTGGTGATTCTGCACGCAAAACATGCATGGTCGCCAGTTTCCCCAACCACCTGTGGACAACCTCTGGTAGTCAGTGGGGATAAGGGCTTCGCTGTGGACTGGACCAACCGCTAAATGGGTTCAGACAAGTGGTACTCGCCTCTATCTAGGTTCAGTTCAATTTCAGGAACTGTTAAGAAAGCGCAGGTCAGCGGGTCCGAGGACCCCGGTAGATGGTGACACTCTGCTTAACCGGAACCAAATCGCGACGATACTGACGGTGCACGGCAGCCACCGCCTGATCACCTTCAGACTGAGTGGTAACCAGATCAGCCTCAAGACGGACCACCTCGGCTTCAAGAGACAAGACACGCTTTACTCCAGCGAGGTTCAGTCCCTCCTCAGTGAGTTGGGCGATCCTCATTAGCAGAGCAATATCGGCCTCGCTATAGCGACGATTTCCTCCGGTCGTGCGGGCTGGATCCACTAGACCGCGGCGCTCGTAGATGCGCAGGGTCTGTGGGTGCATACCCGCCAACTCGGCGGCTACCGAGATGACGTAAACAGCCTGATTGGGTCTAGGGCGGGGCAGGGAACTCATGGGGTCTCTTCGACGAGTCTGTCAGATGAAGAATCAAGTGTCATTACTTGGGCTAGCGCTTCGACTGCCTCACGTTCAGGCTCCGTCAAATTGATGGGTACATGGACCTCCATGCTGGCCAGAAGGTCGCCGTTCCCACCACGAACCGGCACACCTCGTTTCTTGACCCGAAAGGTCTGTCCGCTTCGGGTGCCCGCTGGTACCTTTACCGTCACTGTTCCACCATCTAACAGTGGCACCTCAATCTCGGCACCCAGCACCGCTTGGGGGTAACTCACTGGGACAGACACAGTGAGGTTCCGGCCGCTCCGCCCGAACCGGGTATGCGGCTCAACAACTACTACGACAAACAGGTCACCATCAGGTCCGCCCCGCCCCGGTTCACCTCGACCCTTCAAGCGAATACGTTGGCCGTCGTCAACACCAGCTGGAATGCGAACCTTCACCTCCCGAGGGCGACGCTCGGTGCCTCCCCCTTGGCATGATCCACATGGCTCGTCAATGCGTCGGCCCCGCCCGGCACACGAATCACACGGCCGGCTGAAAGAAAACGGCCCCTGATCTTCCGCCTGGACACCACGCCCACCGCAAGCCTCGCAGGGAACCGGTCGGGTTCCCGGTCGAGCACCGCTGCCCGAACAGGCGACGCAACCAGCATCGCTAACTAGGTGAACCGACGTGGTCACACCGTTCACCGCGTCAATGAACGAGAGAGTGAGTCGGGTTTCCAAGTCGGTACCGCGCCGACTCCGCCCCTGACCGCCACCGAACATCCCTCCGAATAGATCGCCTAGATCAAAGCCGCTAGTACCCGAGCCAGCACCTGGACCTGCCATCGGACCCATCTGACGAACCTGGTCGTACTCAGCCCTCTTGGATTCATCTCCCAAGACGTCATAGGCCGCCGAGACCTCCTTGAATCGGGTTTCAGCAGCATCGTCACCGGGGTTGGCATCTGGGTGCAACTGGCGGGCTAGCTTCCGATAGCACTTCGTAATATCTTTAGCCGTGGCCTTCTTTGGAACGCCGAGCGCGGCGTAGTAGTCCTTCTCAAACCATTCACGCTGTGCGGTCATAACGGGCGCCTCGTCTAGATCAAGTTGGGTTCAGCCCCGAACCCGGACCATGGCCGGCCGCAACACGCGACCACCCCAGGCGTAGCCACGTCGAAGGACCTCAATGACCACCTGCCCGGTGTCATCACCGTCGCCGGCTGGCTCATGGAGGACAGCTTCGTGTCGATTGGGATCAAACGGTTGGTCGACCGGATCAAGAACTTCGAGACCATCTGACTCCAACACCTGAACTAATGAAGTCCGGATGGGGGCTACATCGTGTGCACTGTGTTCGAGCGCAAGATCACAGGCGTCGAACACCGGCAGTAGTTTCTCCACCAAGTCGCCACGGACCCGACCACCGATTTCGATGGTCCGTCGATCAGCCTGCTTTCGATAGTTAGCAAACTCGGCTGTTACCCGCTGCAGGTCCAGCAGGTACCCGTCTCGCTCGGCCTCCAACACCGCCATCACATCCAAGATGGGGTCCTCGGCTCCGCCATTCTCCGTGGAGTTCTCGTCGTGTTCCGGATCGAGAACCTCGGAAATTAATTCGTTGTCATCACCAACCGTCAACGGTGCACCGTCGAGCAGCGCCCCGGAGACATCGGTGGAGGGATCGGAGATCGACGGTTCGGTGGGCACCTCAGGGGTCGGTTCCCCAGGGGTCGGGTTGCTCACGATTCGTCGACGATCTCCGCGTCAACCACGTCGTCGTCGGACTCGCCGGCTTCACCTTCGGTCGCCGCCGACTCAGCCTGCGCAGCCTCGTACAAGCGCTGACCAAACTCCTGGCTAGCCGCCATAAGAGCCTCTGTGGCCGAACCAATGGCCTCAATATCCTCATCACCCAGAGCCTTTTTCAACTCCTCGAGTTTCTCAGTGACGTTGGTGGTCTCTTCTTCAGTCAACTGATCACCCTGATCAGCTAGCAACTTTTCAGTCTGGTAAACGAGGTTGTCGGCTGTGTTGCGCACTTCGGCTTGTTCTCTGCGTTGCTTGTCCTCATCAGCGTGCGCCTCAGCGTCATGCACCATCTGGTCTATGACATCCTTATCGAGCGAAGACTGGCCAGTGATGGTCATCGACTGCTCATTATCAGTCGCCCGATCCTTCGCCGATACGTGAACAATGCCATTGGCATCGATATCAAATGTGACCTCGATCTGGGGAGTACCTCGAGGTGCTGGCGGCAGGTCAACCAGTTGAAACTTTCCCAGGGTCTTGTTGAACTGTGACATCTCGCGTTCACCCTGCAAGACGTGGATCTCAACAGATGGTTGGCCGTCCTCAGCGGTAGTGAACACCTCGGACCGCTGGATCGGGATAGTCGTATTTCTTTCGATAAGACGGGTCATAACACCACCCTTGGTCTCGATGCCGAGCGAGAGCGGGGTGACGTCTAGTAGGAGTACGTCCTTAACTTCACCAACCAGCACTCCGGCTTGGACAGCAGCGCCAACGGCCACCACCTCGTCTGGGTTGACGTTCTTGGAAGGCTCGCGGCCGGCAATTTCCTGGGCGAGCTCGACCACGGCGGGCATCCGAGTAGAGCCGCCAACAAGGATTACGTGGTCAACCTCGCCCTTGGATAGTCCGGCGTCCTTGACGGCCTGTTCAAACGGTGACCGGCATCGTGCCAAGAGGTCAGCGGTGAGCTCCTGGAATTTCGCCCGGGTGAGGGTGTAGTCAAGGTGCAAGGGACCCGAGTCTGTTGCCGTGACAAACGGCAAGTTAATCTGGGTCTGCTGGACCTGAGAGAGCTCGATCTTGGCCTTTTCAGCAGCCTCTTTGAGCCGCTGGGTGGCCATGGCATCGCCACCTAGGTCTACGCCATGGTCATTGCGAAACGAGGTCACGAGCCATTCAATGACTGCCTCGTCCCAATCATCCCCACCAAGCTTGGTATCACCGTGGGTGGCCTTCACCTCAAAGACCCCATCGCCAATCTCAAGGACCGACACGTCGAACGTCCCACCACCAAGGTCGAAGACGAGGATGGTCTGATCTGATTCGTCCTTGTCGAGACCGTAGGCCAGCGCCGCAGCCGTAGGTTCGTTGATGATTCGCAGAACTTCGAGGCCGGCGATCTGGCCCGCCTCCTTGGTGGCAGTGCGCTGGGCGTCGTCAAAGTAGGCGGGTACGGTGATGACAGCCTGGTCAACACTGGTACCCAGGTAGGCCTCGGCATCACGCTTGAGCTTCTGGAGTGTTCGAGCCGATATTTCTTGGGCTGTGTAGTCCTTGTCGTCGATATCTTGAGCCCAGTTGGTGCCCATGTGGCGCTTAACAGAGCGGATAGTGCGGCCAGGGTTAGTGATGGCCTGTCGCTTAGCAACCTCGCCAACAAGGACCTCGCCATCTTTGGCGAAGGCCACAACCGACGGGGTGGTACGCGAGCCCTCAGCATTGGCGATGACGACAGGGTCGCCACCTTCAAGAACGCTGACAACCGAGTTGGTGGTTCCGAGATCGATACCCACAGCCTTACCCATGATTAATGCTCCTGTTTTTCCTGTTGCGTCCTACCAGAGGGTTCTCTGGAGAAGATCAAGGCGGATGGGCCCCGTCGGACCGGATTGGGGGGAAAATTCCCGGAACCGACGGTGCAGGCTATAGAATGCCTACTAAAGCACCATCTTTTATTATATAGAGACACTCTATTAAGTTGAGTCGCTCTATAGCAACTTCTGATCAATAATTTTCGCACCTTGCTGAAAACTCATCCGATACTGTGACCCAATGCCTACGTTAATCTTGCTTCGCCATGGCCAAAGCACATGGAATGCCAGTAATCAGTTCACTGGTTGGTACGACTGTGAGTTGACTCCACAAGGGGAGGCCGAAGCGGTGAGCGGCGCCCGGCTACTGGCCGACTCGGGCATCTTCCCTGATGTGGTGCACACCTCTCTACAGGTCCGGGCTATCCGCACTGCCGAACTAACTCTGGCCGAACTCGGACGGTCTTGGATTTCGGTTCGCCGCGACTGGCGTCTGAACGAACGCCACTATGGCGACCTCACGGGTCTTGACAAGGCTGATACCCGGGAACGCCACGGAGCCAAACAACTCCAGGAATGGCGACGTGGTTACGCCACCCCTCCACCCCCAATCACTGAGGACAATCCGTTCAATCCCAATAACGACATTCGCTACGCCCACATCGAGCCGCCACTGGCTGAATGCCTGGCTGACGTTGTAGTCCGAGTGCGTTCCTACTGGGAAGATTTCGTTGCCGCCGACCTAGTAGCCGGGCAAACGGTGCTGCTGGTCGCTCACGGCAACAGCCTCCGGGCCCTCTGCAAGGAACTAGATCGAATCTCCGACGAAGACATTGCAGACCTGAATATCCCAACGGGAACACCACTGCACTACGAACTAGACGACGATCTCCGACCGCGGGAAACAATGGCCGTTCTGGAGCGCTCGCTAGATCCAGTGACAGCAAAGGCCGCCGCCGAAGCCGTCGCCCGCCAGGCTGACTGACTTGGGACGGGATCAGGATCGTGTCCCTGACGCCGCTTGACCCAACGGAATGCTCGTCTGGAGGTAACTAGGGGCAACTACCGACCGGTAGTCTCAGATCCAAGTGAACGAAACCGCCACCCCTCCAAACGATCAGACCACCCGAGGATTCCGCCCAAACCATGCGGTAATCGGGTTAGGTCTCGTCGTCGCCCTCTTCACTGCGGCGTCGGGAGTCGCTTCAGTTGTGAACGGTTTTCATGACGACTCGCCCATCACCCGCGAAGTCTTCGCCAATGTCCCCGGCCCGCTAAAACTGGCCTTCTACTCGGTCATACCTCTACTGATCGTCTACGGGGCCGTCCTGTTCTCCTATCGCGTCCAGAACTGGCAGCGGGGCGCACCTGACGACCGTTCCACGAAGCCAGCCAACGCCAAGCGACGGTTCAGCGATTTCCGTTCCGGCGTCTACATGCAGACCCTGCTTCGCGAACCTGCAGCCGGCGTCATGCACGCCCTCATCTACTTCCCGTTCCTGATCTTGTTAGCCGTAACCACGGTTCTTGAGATCAATCACCAAGTCCCAGAAGGAATGAAGTTCCTGCACGGAGACGTCTACAGGGCCTACACAGCGGTAGGCGACATCGCGGGTGTGCTCTATCTTGTTGGCGTGATCTGGGCGCTGCTGCGGCGTTACGGGCCCCGGCGATTTCGGCCTTACCGCATCCGAATAAAGTCCAAGCCTGAACACGCCGCGGTTCTCCTCGTATTTCTGACAATCGGCATCACCGGCTTTGGCGCAGAAGCGTTTCGCATTGCCTTGCAGGACGCAGCGACCAACGGATACGGCACAGCACCTGAGACCTGGTCGGTGGTTGGCTATCCACTGGCTATGGCCATCGGTGACACCGACTGGCTGGTCCAGGACGTGGCTGGCTGGCATCAGGGTTGGTGGATCGCCCACGTGGCTTCGTTCATGGCCTTCCTAGCCCTACTCCCGATAACCATGATCCGGCACATGTTCACGTCCCCCTTGAACATGTACCTCAAGGATCGGTCCCGCCCTAAAGGGGCCATGAAGCCGATGGCTAACCTTATGGAGACGGAGTTGGAGAGTTTTGGTGCAGCCACAATCGAAGACTTCACCTGGAAGCAGTTACTTGATACCGACTCATGCACCATGTGTGGCCGTTGCACCAGCGTCTGCCCAGCACACGCCACCGGGAAGCCGCTGGACCCCCGCGAGATCGTGCTCAAGACTGGGGAGGTCATGGCAGCCACGGGACAGCCGGTGGTATCGCCACCCCTGGGGACCGACGTCGATATCACCGTTCCCGCTAACTGGATGTTTGACCGCATCACCAACGATGAACTCTGGGCGTGCACATCGTGCCGGGCCTGCGACGAAGTCTGTCCAGTCAATATCGAGATCCTTGACAAGATCTTGGATATGCGGCGTTACCTGTCGCTCATGGAGTCCGACTTCCCCAGCGAGTTGGGGAGCGCCTACAGGTCGATGGAGAACTCAGGCAACCCTTGGGGCCTATCCCAGAGCGAACGGGCTGACTGGGTAGGTGACCTAGAAGGAATTGAGGTGCTTGACGGTGGTGACCCGTTCGAAGCCGACTACCTCTACTGGGTGGGTTGTGCTGGGTCGTTCGACGACAAGAACAAAAAGGTTTCGCACGCCATGGCCAAGCTTATGAAGCGGGCCGGTGTGTCGTTCTCAATTCTGGGCCCATCAGAAATGTGCACTGGCGATCCAGCCCGTCGTTCAGGCAACGAATACATCTTCCAGATGCTGGCAACACAGAACATCGAAACACTGGACGGCATGGGGGTCAAGAAGATCGTTACTCAGTGTCCACACTGCTTTAACACGCTGGCCAACGAATACCCCCAGATGGGTGGACACTACGAGGTTGTCCATCACAGCCAACTCTTGGAATGGTTGATCGCAGAGGGAAAGCTCGATATGAGCAACGCCCGACTCGACGAGCGAGTCGTGTACCACGACTCCTGCTACCTAGGCCGTCATAACGACGTTTACTCAGCGCCGCGCAACGTCATCGGCAGCCTGGCCGGAATCGACTTGGTGGAAGCCGGACGTCAGGGGACCGAGGGCATGTGCTGCGGTGCGGGTGGCGGACGGATGTGGATGGAAGAAAACATCGGCAAGAACATCAACGTTGAGCGCTCGCAGGAACTGTTAGCCACCGGCGCGGGACGTATCGCCACAGCCTGCCCATTCTGTTACATCATGATCGACGACGGCGTCAAAGGCGAAGGTGTTGATGAGTCTGAGGTGAAGGTAGGCGACATCGCCTTGCACCTTCTTGAGGCCCTCGAAGCCGGCTCCTGACCACTGGCCCACCGAACGTCAACCACAACAACTGGGGTCAGGGTTATACAGCCCTGCACCCGAGGTCACTTATCGAAGTTCTCCCAGTATCGACTCGGCCTAGGGCCCTGCTGGCCCCGGTACTTCGATCCGAGTTCACTCGAACCGTATGGCCGGTCGGCTGCCGTGGTCATCTGAACGAACGAGATCTGACCGATCTTCATTCCCGGGTAAAGAGTGATGGGCAAACTAGCCACATTGGACAACTCGAGGGTGAGTTGGCCATCCCACCCGGCATCGACATAGCCAGCCGTTGAATGAATGAGCAGACCTAGCCTGCCGAGGCTTGACTTCCCTTCAAGGCGGGCAACTAGGTCATCGGGAACCACTATCCGCTCCGATGTCGAACCAAGCACGAATTCACCAGGGTGGAGGATGAACGGGTTTTCCTCGCCGGCTTCGACCTGTTCCGTCAGTTCGGTCAGGTCTTTCCTGACATCGATATGACCCATGGTGTGATTGCGAAATACAAGAAACCGGTAGTCCAGATGAAGGTCAATCGAGGACGGCTGCACACAGGTGTCATCAAACGGCTCGATAACAATGCGGCCTGCTGCGATCTCAGCGCGGAGGGTGCGGTCAGAGAGGATCATGCGGCGCTGATGCTAGCCATCCTTCGGGCCCAGATGTCCGGCTCCAACTGAATCCAGACCATAGAAGGCTTTCAAGACCTAGCGACCCGGTCGATCCTGAAGAGTTTCAACGCCAGGGATTGGTGCCAAAGACGTCACGGATCAGCGGCAGGTAGTGCTCAAACGGGTTTGAGCTGTAACCGGGGTCGAATGCTGGTGCGTCGTACTCGGAGCAGAACGTTTCGCAGTGGTCATAGTGCTCATGGTCTACGAAGCGATCCCGTACGTCACGGTCCATTCCCAGATGATGCCAGAAGTAGTACCCCTGGAAGATTCCATGATGTTCGACCATCCAGTGATTGGCCTCAGACGCGAACGGTTTAAGGATGGCCGCTGCCACATCAGGATGGTTATAGGGAGTTAGTGGGTCACCGATGTCGTGAAGCAGGGCACACAGGACGTACTCATCATCTCGCCCGTCTCGTTCAGCTCGAGTGGCGGTCTGCACACTGTGATCAAGGCGATCAACTGGGAATCCGCCGTAATCATTGCGAAGATGACTGAACTGCTCGATAATCCGATCGGGCAGGCTCTGCTCCAACTCGACACGTTGGCCCATGATGATCGACCAGTCGTCGCGGGTGGACTCGGCCATATCGGTAAATGAAGCTCGAGGAGCGGTCACGTCTGTCATTAAGTTCTCTCCCCCTGGCGTTGCTCGCATGGCTTCACTGTTAGGGAATCCTTTCATCACCTTGGCATTTGCGGCCAGATCGGAATTTCTAGTTGGGGCCAGCCCTAGGAGATAGGACTGTCTGGCGCAGGAGCACCGTAGTCCGGGGGCCGGGATTGTGGTTTGCCTCTATCTGACCTTGTGCTCTCGGACGGCGGGCCCCAAGCATTTACCTCGGTATCGCCAGATCGACAAGCCCAGAAGATAAGCACGATGACTCCAATGCCGGTCAGAGCGATCAGCGACCACCATCCACTGCGGCCGATGTCGTGTAGGCGCCTGATACCCAGGGCGATGCCGGGACAGAGCCAAGCAAGCATGTAGATCGACTCTAGGGGGCCTGTTTCATCTGATGCAGTTCCGAACACACTGGCGGAAATACCGCCAAGGATGATCACGATGATCGGGGTTGCAAAGAAGGGCCACCAGTAGGCAGAACGCGATGACCTTCCGCTGAAGTCTGCATAGCGTTTCCAAGCCTCTATTAAGTGTTTCACAGACAACTCCCTTGGCTCGCCTAATCAGCACTTGAGTCTAGGAGATAGTCATGGGACGGGCCAGCGAAGGAAACCGTTACCGGCAA
>CAWVUB010000080.1:0-10587 GCA_963933065.1 uncultured Acidimicrobiaceae bacterium
CCCGCCGTGAACGATGCAGGCAACTCGCCTCCGCTCGAAATTGCAGCCCAGAGCAGCTTGCGATTACTTACGTGGTGACCGCTCCATTTCGGACCCATGTTGTCTGCGCGGCGCGTGGCGGCCTGGAAGTTGCAGCGAACCTCGAGGCAGTGGCAATGAAACTCACCGGAGAGGAACGAAAATGGCTTGAAGATGGTGACCATTAGCCAAGAAAACCCAACCGCAACTACGGTTATCGAATGCCCACCGCTGAAGTCAACGGAATCACTATCGAGTACGACGTCCAAGGTGATGGCGAGCCACTGCTGTTTGTCATGGGTCTGGGAGGCCAATTAACAGACTGGCGCGAAGACTTTGTTGGCCTGTTCGTGGAGAAGGGATTTAAAGTTATTCGTTTTGACAACCGTGATAGCGGTTTGTCATCGCAGGGCACCTGGAAGCCACCCAATCAAGCGAGAATCATTCGGTCAATTCTCACCAGGCAACCGGTTAAGGGAGTGGCTTACTCCATGGTCGACATGGCGGCCGATGCCGTTGGTCTTCTGGATCACCTCGGTATTGAATCCGCTCACATTGTCGGCATGTCGATGGGTGGGATGATTGTGCAGGAGATAGCAATCAATCACCCGACAAGAGTTCGGACGGTGTGCTCGATTATGTCGAACACTGGTGACCGACGAAATGGGTCAATAGCGGCTTCACTAATCCCCAAGTTCGCTTGGCGGTCAAAGCCCACCATAGAAAATGCTGTCGAGGACAACGTAGAGGTCTTCCGGCTCATTTCTGGACCCCACTTTGATGCTGAGGAGTACCGGGAACACGTCAAACTTAATGTGGCCCGAAGCTTTCAACCTGAAGGGATGGAACGGCAGATGGCTGCTATTTCCAGCACCCGGGATCGCACGAAGCTTCTCGCATCAGTAACGGTACCGACGCTCGTCATTCATGGCCTAGTTGACCCGTTAGTTAAGCCCAGCGGTGGTCTAATGACAGCCAAGGCAGTGCCGGGATCTCGGTTCTTGGGAATACCTGACATGGGACACGACCTGCCTGAGTCGCGCTGGACGGAGGTATGTGAAGCCATCGTCGACAACTGTCGTCGTGCCAACTCGAGCTTGTAGCACTGACAAGCCTTGAAACGCAGTCTGGTCGGTTCAGTGTGGAGCACTACGCGTTTCAACTACCAAGGGATCCGGCGGACGTCAACTGAACTGTTAGAGGGGAACACGGAGAAAATGGGCAACCGTCTCTCTTGGATTCATGAACCGCGCTTCGCGTCGTTTACGGTCCTTTGATCGACACTCAGCCCAGTTCTCAGTCTTACGGTTCTCTCGATGCCACCTCGAGGTCGTCACCGGATGGCCCGACACATTCAATAATGGTTTTTACACGGGACCTCCGAACGCGCGACAACCCGGCCTTGGCTCAAGCCTGGAAGGGCGTGGGTCAACCAACGATGCTGTTCGTCCTTGACGAGCAGTTACTTGGGAGGCCAAACCTTTCTTCTAAACGCCTGTGGTTTTTGTCGGAGGCACTTCAGGACCTAGATCGTTCCCTCAGCCTGCTTGGAGCGAGTCTTATAGTCAGGAGGGGTGAATGGGGGGCCGAGGTGTTGGCCGAAGCCGAAGCTGCTGGAGCATCAGATATTCACGTTTCTGACGACCACAGCTCCTACGCAACGTCGAGATTCCAAAGGCTCGAATCTGAAGCGGCCATTCGGGGCGTCCGGGTGCATCGACACCCAGGTGTTTCAGTGGTCCCACCCGATCTTTTGCAACCAGCAGGTGGTGGTGGCTACAAAGTATTCACCCCCTACTTCCGTCGTTGGTGCAGCACCCAGTGGCGCTCTGTCGAGTTACCGCTGCACACAAAAGATGGTTGCACCCAAACACCTGATGAGATCAATGTTGTTGAGAACATCCAGTTTCTTGAAGCCCTTGCAGGGCAATCAAGTAAAGGCTCCATGACTGGTGGGGAAACGGCTGGTCAAGAACGACTGTCCGACTGGCTTGACACCGGCATAGAAAACTATGCGCTAGTCCGGGACCGCCCTGAATTAGACGCGACATCCAGGTTCTCGGCATACCTGCACTTTGGTTGTCTGTCCCCTCTCGAGGTAGCAGTGGCAGTTTCAGAACAACCAGATGGCGAGGAGTTCCTTCGGCAGCTGGCATGGAGAGATTTCTTCCTTCAGGTCCTAGCACATAGGCCTGACGCGTCTTTTAGCAACTTCCGAGAACGAGGAAACCAATGGAATCAAGACTCCGAATCCCTTCAGGCGTGGGCGACAGGGATGACAGGCTTCCCGCTCGTAGACGCAGGTATGCGCCAGTTGGAACATGAGGGCTTCATGCATAATCGTTGCCGGATGGTGACCGCCTCGTTTCTCGTAAAGGATTTAAATCACGACTGGCGGCTAGGAGCGGAGCACTTCATGCGGCACCTAATAGACGGGGATGTGGCAAGCAACCAGTTGGGATGGCAGTGGGTGGCGGGCACCGGTACCGACAGCAATCCACACCGGACCCTCAATCCGATCCGGCAATCTGAGCGTTTCGACCCCAAGGGCGCCTATGTCCGTCGTTGGATTCCCGAACTTGCCGAGGTCAATTCCCCTGAGATCCATGACCCATCGCCAGAGCTAAGGCAGAGGTTCGGATACCCCGACCAGATCGTTGATCACCACGAGGCGATTGCTCACCACCAGGCCATGCGGACCAACTGAGATCTTTCGCATGGCCACACTCTCACTGACAGAACCGGGGGGCCGTTTCTCTGAATTCGTCGCCGAACGTCACCTCGCCATACTCACGCTCGTGCGATCCAACGGCCGACCACACAGCACTCCTGTCGGCTTCACATGGTCCAGTGAGAAAGGTATTGCACGTGTCATTACATGGTCGGGAAGCACCAAGGTGAAACTTCTTGAGGAAGGGCCGCTTCTTGCAACGATCAGCCAAGTGGATGGTGGCCGGTGGCTGACTGTCGAGGGCGTAGCGACGGTCACTGATGACCTGAAGGTGTGCAGAGACGCGATTTCCGCTTATGCGGATCGTTATCGGCCACCGAAGGATCGAGGTGACGAACGACGGGTAATACTGCTGGAGGCGACTCGTCTATTGGCGAGTGCAAACCTTGGCTAAGAAAGCCGGATCGGAGCCTGGAGATTTCCCCAATGCCTAGGACTTCGTCGTCAAACGATTCAAGTCTGGGAGCGCGTCTTCGACGTCGCAGCATCACTGTCCCAGCGGTGTTGCTGGGCTTTTTGTTGTTTAGCACGCTTCTCCTACCTGCTCTAGTTGTAGGAGGACTAATCGACATAACTGGTCGACGACGCTGGTCGACGGTCAGGGTCGCGGTATACGCCGTCTGGTGGGCCGGACTCGAATCGGTGGGAGTCCTAGTGGCAGGCCTTCTGTGGGTTATATATGCGCCGGTTGGAAAATTGCGCCATCAGGTTTCGCTGAAGGCACATAGTGGCCTGCAGCGATGGTGGTCCACGAATCTCGTCCGAGGTGCACGTGTCCTTCTCGGGATGGAGTACTACATCGAAGACAACAGAGCCTTCGAGCGTGAGGGACCGTTCATTGTTCTCGCCCGACATGGAAGTCAGGGTGATGCACTCCTTGTAGCTGCGATTCTTGCTAGTTCCCGCGTTCGGCCACGGTTCGTGGTGAAGCGACAACTTCTTTGGGATCCATGCCTAGACCTTGTGGGACACCGCATCCCCAACTACTTCGTCGATCGTGATTCAGCCAACAACCAGAAGGAGTTGGAGAACATTGGACTCCTGGCAGCGGACTTGGAGGCTGATGAAGCGTTAGTTATCTTCCCTGAAGGAACACGGTTCTCGGCGGCAAAACGAGATCGGGCAATTGAGGTGCTCAGTAGAACGGCTCCTGAACGGGAGGCATCTGCCTCCCGACTTCGACACGTTCTCCCAATCCGCACAGCTGGTCTTTTGTCTGTTCTCGGTGCGGCCCCAGCGACAGATCTGGTCTTCCTTAACCACGTGGGTGTTGCAGACTTTAGAAACGTCGGGGACCTCTGGCGAAACGTTCCTTTTCCCGTTCCGTTGCGGTTCTCAGCTACCCACGTCTCACGTGCTGAAGTACCTAGTGGGCGCAGTTCTGATGCGCTGGTGGGCTGGTTGGACGCCAGATGGGAAGACTTTGATTCTTGGGTAGAAGCGAACTCGGTGACGGTGGTCTGAATTCTCTAGCGAATCTTGAACATCAGGACCGGTGTTTGTGCCTTGTAATCCTCGTAACCCTGATCGCCCACCCAGCGTCGATCTCCTGCTGCTTCTAGAAGTGGAATGCCGCTGACTCGAGTGAGAAGGGCCCAAACAAAAAGAGGTGAGACCAGTGTTAGATGGTTCCAGCCCGACAATACGGGGAGGGCTGCAATAGCTACTCCTGTCCAGAGAACTATCTCGCCAAGATAGTTGGGGTGCCGTGACCTCGCCCACAGGCCAGAGGTTATGAATCGGCCCTGATTTTCCCTTTTGGAACGGAATCTGCGTTTCTGCTCGTCTGCTGTCACTTCGATTCCGAAGCCAATGGCCCATAGTGCAGTTCCGGCAAGGGCAGCGGCTCCGACATCCTTATCTCCAGCAACTGCAATGGCTGCCAAAGCTGCTCCGGCGGTCAGAAGGACCCAGAGCCCCTGCAGTGTCCACGTCATGAAGAACCAAGCGAACCTGTGCTTCATCAGGTCGAAGCGAGAGTCGGAACCTGCTGCTCTTACCCGTGCTGAAAGGAACCAGCCGAGACGGAATGCCCAGAGGGAAACCATTGCCGCGATGAGAAGCGAATAAGGCTCCAGCGATGTTGCGGAGAATAACGAAAAGGCAACAACGGTCAAGTACGTGATTGACCCCGTCAGGTCGAAAAAGCGCTCAGAGTGAGCAAACCATGAGGGTAAAAAAACTGTCCACTGGGTCAAGAAAGCGATAATCGCAGCCCAGGCGAAGATCGGCATACCTGCGATCTCTACGTTGTTGGTGCTACCTGCAAGAGTGGCAACAAACCCAATGACCAAGGCAACACAGGTAGCGAGGATTGAACTTGAAGTCTTCATGAAGCGAGTGGGCTGTCAACGACTGTGGCCTGTTCTTCGGCTGCGGCGACGATGCCTGAGAGCATTCTTCTAAATATAGGAACATGCACAGGGACCAGAATCCACCAGTAGAGACGCCCAAATAGGCCCCGTGGTGCAAAGAGTGCTCTCTGGGTAATCGTGGTTTCAGTCGATCCTTCTTCAACTTCCCATTCCAGCCAGGCGTGGCCGGGAAGAAGCATTTCGGCGCGAAGGCGCATCGAGCTTTCGTCAATGGCAACCACAGTAAAGAAATCCACGGCGTCACCTGCACGTACCTCCGTCGGGTGACGCCGACCTCTCCGAAGACCAACTCCGCCGATGAGCTTGTCGATGAAGCCGCGTAGCGCCCAAAGCCGGTTGAAGGCAAACCATCCGTTGTCGCCACCAACGGAACGAATTACTGCCATCACGTTCTCCCGTGTTGCAGTAGTTGCTCGATGCCGGGTGTCCTTGAGGACGACACCTCCGGACCACGAAGGGTCTCCTGGGGTCGGGAGGGCAGCGCCACCTGATGTTTTCTCTGCTGAGGCGTCCGTCCACCTCGTCGGTAATTCCAAGTCACGAATTCTGGCCACTGACATTTCGATTGCTTCCTCAAGCCCATGTGCGGGGCGGTAGCCGATCCTCTCAATTGACCGTTCCCCAACCACGACGTCACTCGTTAGGGAATCGATCAATGACCTAGCCAACTGAATTGGGAGTGGGCTAACTAGGTTGACCCAGTGTGACGACAGACGCGGAGTAAGCACGGGAACCGGGAGGATGATCCGACGGCGTAGGCCTGCGACGTCAGCGTAGACGTGCATCATCTGCCGATAAGTCAGGTTCTCCGGTCCACCAATCTCCAGAACTTCACCCAGCGCAGATTCATGTCCAAGAACAGCGACTAGGTGGTCGAGGACGTCGTCAATTGCTATGGGCTGACAGCGAGTTTTTGTGACCCACCGTGGCACAACCATTAAAGGAAGGACCTCCACGAGAGAGCGGAGCATCTCAAATGAGGCACTGCCTGATCCAATGATGACCGCAGCACGTAGTTCCGTAACGGGTGTTCGGCCGCCCGCAAGCACTTTTCCCACCCGGTGGCGGCTGGCTAAGTGGGCCGAATGCTTGTCGGAGTCATGCCCAAGACCTCCGAGGTAGATCACTTGTTCCAAACCAGCCATATCGGCAACCTCAGAGAAGACTTCGGCAATCTGCAATTCAAGATGTTCAAAATCCCCGGAAGTATTCATCGAGTGAACCAGGTAGTACGCCGCTTGAGCACCCTCAAGTGCGCCCGCCACCTCTGCTGGATTTGATAGGTCGGCTTCGACCACTTCCACCTGGGATCGCCAAGGGCGATCGGCAAGCTTCTCTGATTGTCGAGCGACGCACCGGACTGATAAGCCGGACTCGAGGAGTCGCGGTACGAGTCGGCCCCCTACGTAACCGGTGGCGCCAGTTACGACGATGGGTTTGTCGGATACGGGCTTTTGGTGCATTAGTTCGCTCACGGTCTCTTCGCTTTCATGGTCAGCGCTTAGTTGACGAGCGAGGCCAGTGTTTCAAGGCCATCTTCAAAACTCGTTATTACACCGTCGACCCCGAGGTCTTCGGCCGTCGTATGGGCAGTGGCGAAGCCGGCGGCCAAAAGAGGGATTCCTGGTCGCACAGACCTGACTGCTGAAACACACTTTGAGAGGTTTGTGAGATTTTCGGGAACTGTGACTGAGAAGACGATTGCGACAGGTTTGTTAGCCGTCTGTGCTACTTCAGCAAAAGTCTCTGGCGGCGTGTTGCTGCCGAGGTTGTCTACTTCGAACCTTCTGACTGCCAGCAGTAGAGAGAAAATTGAGGCTGGAATCCCATGGTCTTCATTGGGTGGGCACCCAACAACCACGAGACCCCGCTTTCGTCCCGGTGGTAGAGGGGCTGATCGGAGGCGACCTAGCAGAATCGGGATAATTGCTGTTGCACGGTGCTCGTCAGCAATTGAGCGGCTTCCGTCAGCCCAGTCAGAGCCGATTTTGGCCATTGTGGGCACAAAGAGTTTCGTGCAAAGCTCTTCTACGCCGCATCCTGCCATCTGAAGTGATTCGACAATCCTCCATGCCCCCCTCTCGTCGCCTCTGGTTAGCGCAGCGACCAGAGGTTCGACCTGGCGTTCTGTGTCTCGCTGGCCCCGGCCCGGTGCAGCGACTGTCCTATTGGAGAACTTTTCGAGATCTTCAGCAGTTACGAACCAGGTCCCGCCGTCCTTGACTCCAGGGAGTAGTCCAGTGCGGACGTAGCGGTAGGCCGTCATGTAATGAACACCAAGTTTTTCAGCAGCCTCGTTGATGGTTAAGTCATTGGGTTTCATTTGCCGACCCGATCAAGTCTGAATCCGAATTTGCCAACGGAGTTAGAGGTCGCAATCTTCCAAATACTGATTCTCGTCGTTCACCTAACTGCCGCCAGGTAAGTGTTGCAGTTTCTTTCTTTAACCCAAACACCTGCTTGATGGAGTGATCAGAGGCATCATCCGGGCTCACGGAGAATCCTATTTCTGTCGCAACCCTTACCCCGTTGCGGGCAAGGAAGCCGCCTGCGATATCGGCAAAGGCGTCAAGCAGGTCCATGTCTGGGTCAAGGATTTGAACAACTGAGGAGAGATAGGCGAAGTTCTTTACAAACAGCATCAACTCCTTGGGAATCCGAGCCCCACTGCCCAGGAGTTCTCTAAGGAGGTCCTGAAATTGCTCGACAAACTCTTCTTCGGATAAATCGAGTGGGTCAAAGTCGACACGGTCGAGTTGGAGGTTTTTGATCAAATCACGTACATCGGCGTCTGGTGGAAAAGCACCCAAGTCACGAATTCCTATGACTTGGGCTTCGAGATCACCAGTCATCAGCCCGACCACGTACCGGAGAAAAGCTGTCCTCCTGTGACCGTCGAGCCGCCCGGTAATGCCGAAATCGACGAGACCTATATTGCTTCCTTGGCCGAGGAAGACGTTTCCCGCGTGGAAGTCGCCGTGGAAGATCCCATGGATAACCGCCCCTTCTAGGAGGCTTTCAACCATCTGCCGAAATACTGCCGCCACCTGGCCCGGGCTGTTGACGAGGTCCTGGACTTCACTTAGTGGTCTTCCGCCGATTCGGCTCATCACGATCACTTTTTCGGTCACCAGATCAAGATAAGGAGTTGGCACTTCCCACTGGTGGCGGGGGTTGGACCTAAGCGCGCGATCGACTTCAAATAGATTTGCCACTTCGAGTTTGAAGTCAAGTTCCTCACAAATTGTTTCTCCAAAGAGTTCGACCAGTGCCGGGGGGTTCGACAGGGCCGCAATTGGGATTCGACCGATGAGTTTGGGTGCGAGCCACGCCATGACGCGCAGATCAGCCATCACTGTTCTTCGGATGCCGGGTCGCTGGACCTTGACTACTACTTGCGTTCCGTCCAAGAGCTCGGCTGTGTGAACCTGCGCGATTGAGGCGGCGGCGAGTGGCCGCTCAGTAATGGATTTGAAGGATTCCTCAATCGGACCGAGTTCGTGGGTGAGAACCTTTTCTACAGCTCGCCAAGATTCAGGCTTAACTCGATCTCTACACTTTGCACACTCCTCTACAAGCGCTTCAGGAAACACCCCTTCGGCAGCGGATATGAGTTGGGCGAGCTTGACGTAGGTTGGTCCTAGTCGTTCAGCGGCTTTACGTAAACGTTTGTACAGGGCCGGGCGCCGCTCAGTTTGTGGCCCCCGGTGGTCAAGAAGCTTCCATAACATGAGACAACTTCCAAAGGCCCAGATTGTTGCTCCGAGTCTCAGGATCGGCGGCAACGTTGGCTTCCGAATCAATTTTGGGATAGTCGCTCGGACAGTCTTTCTCTTGGCCGCCGATGCGCGGATCCACGTGTTTCGCGCGGCAGAGGTGGCTAGGGACATATTCGCGTCGTCTGGTTCTTCGACGGTTTCAACGAGTGTGGGTGCGAGAAGTTGGTGCTGCCTCAGATCCTCGTGGATCTCGATTTCCAGTTTTGATGGTCCCCATATACCCATTGAAAGCGGCTTCCAGGAAACAGGTGATGCAAGTTTGAAGGCGGGGACCTTCTCAACGAAGGCTGCTAGTGCTTCTTGAAGCTCGGCGCGGGCAAGAAAAGCACCTAGGCAATGATGGGCTCCGCTGCCGAAAGCGAGATGGGGACAACTCCGCTCTCTGGTGATTTTGAAACTGTAACTATCGCTTGCATCCCCCTCGCTGAGCCCAGCGGCGTGTAGTCCAATAATGACGGTGGTCCCTGCGGGGAATAGGACGCCGTCAACTATCAGGTCACGAGAAGCGAGGCGAGCCGTAGAACGGACGGCGCCGATAAACCTCAGAGCTTCCTCGACTGCGGCAGGGATGAGGGACGGGTCATCCCGAAGTTCTTGGTATTGCTCAGGGTGATCGGCCAGCACGGCAAGCATGGCGCCCAACTGGTTCCGGGTCGTGTCGGTCCCCGCTAGAAGAACTGCTTCGACCATCGCCACCAGTTCGTCTCGGTTTAGACGATCGTCCTTTTCGTGATTGCTGATGAGGTCGTCTATCAGCCCGGCCTGGGGCTGTTTGGAACGTTCATCAATCAGATGGTTGACGTACGTGTCCAGTTCGCGTTGGGCGGTTGTCACCTCTCCTAATCGAGAAATGACAGCTTCTGCATCAGCATCGAGGGCCGAGAATATGGTGTCAGCCCAAGAATCGAAGAGTTCCCAGTCTTCGTCATTGGCGCCTAGCAAGCGACAGATTATTGGAATTGGATAAGGCCTGCAAAGGCCATTGACTAGTTCTCCTCCGCGATCTGAAACCAGTTGATCTATGAGGTTGGAGGCGTGTTCTTTCATGAACGGCCTAAGTCGATCGGCCCCACCAGAAGTAAAGGAACTGTTTACCAAACGCCTAAGTCGCCGGTGGTCTTCCCCTTCGACTGAGAGCACGTTGGGCCTCATCTTCAACGTAGTAGGTGCCTCAGGAAACGATCTTTGTGCTCTAGCCAAAAGGCTGTCCAGATCTCCGGCAATGGACTCCATGCGGTCCAGCATTGAAACGCCGGCAAGGACAGAGAACCAGTCAGGATTACGAAGTATCTGGCGCGCTTGCTGGTAGCCGAGCACCACCGGTCCGGCGGGGCTTGAGACGATCCACCCGTGCTTGCTGGCAACTCGTCGGGTAGTGGCGATCAGGTCGCCAAAATCCCTTGGTTGCAGGTCAACGAATGGCAGCGCGCCGGCATCCGAAACATTGATCACAGTTTCTGAGGAGCTGTCTATGTTCATAGAATATTTCGTTCCTGCTGGCCGACAATGCTATTGGCGTAGCCAAGTTCTTGTAGAGGGGTCCCCCCGGGGCTAGCGGGGGCTGACCTCACCCTGGTACTAGGGGGGTAGAGGTATGCCCCGGGGGGAGACCTGTTTACCGGTGCCTTAGGGGAGCAGCACCTGGTCGATTACGTGGATGACGCCATTGGATGCTTCGATGTCG
>CAWVUB010000081.1:0-10185 GCA_963933065.1 uncultured Acidimicrobiaceae bacterium
TGCTGATCGGGCATCGTTGACATGGGCGCTATTTGTTTTACCGCTACTCAGCCTGTTTTCAGCTCAGGGTCGACATCTCTCGGTGGTGGTTCGGGCCTGGTTCGTGACGGCCGCTGGGGCTTCAGCACTGTTAGCTATCGATCAAAGTTGGATTGGTGGCGAGGGTTCGATGCTGCGGTCAGTTGACCCAGCAGTATTCCTGGTGCCAGTGGCCCTCGGCCTGGCATGGGCATCGGCCGCTGGCGTGGCTGGCATCGGTGCTGATCTAGCACACTTGGCTCGACAGGTGCATGGAGCGCGCTACACCCGGGCGGTCCGTAACGGCCTGCTAGGCCTTGTGGTGGCCAGTCTGACTATCGGTGCGCTTCCAGTGCTGGCTGGCTCGTTCGCTGGAAACTGGGGAGCACCACGTTCCGATCTGGTATCCGCATTGCCTAGTTTGAATACTCGGCTAGTCGCCGGAGACACGGTTCGAGGCGGCGATGCTCGAGTTCTGTGGATCGGCGAGCAGGTAGTTCTCCCTGCCGCAGGGATTCCACTCTCGACGCCAAAGAGTTCGGTTGGGCAAGGTCAAAACGTGTTTGGAGACCTAGTCATGGCGGTGACCGATGGGCGCCCAGATCTCGCCGATCAGTGGTCGCCGGGTGAGACGGCCGGGATGGTGGTCTTGCGCGATGCCCTAAATTCTGCGCTCGACGGATCTACTCACCGGCTGGGCCTTGAGTTGGGGCGTTGGGGTGTGGCTCAGGTGGTGGTTGTCCAGCGTTCAGCACCGGTGCCTGGGCCAGGGATTGATCGACCTGTACCTGATCGTTTGACGGAGGTCTTGGCCCGTCAACTCGACCTGGAACGAATGGAAGCAGTGAACCGAGCGATGACCGTCTACCGAAACACCGCGGTGGAGGCACCGTTCTCGGTAGTTCGGGACAGAAATCGACGTGTCGTCCCGGCCTTAGTGACGCGCCGTTCGTTCACGGAGTGGATTGTTGAGGTGCCCGCCGATGGCGCTCTCCGCTCAATGGTCGGGCCTGACGACCGCTGGCAGGTTCGAGTCGATGGTCGGCCGGTGATGGTCTTGGCTCCCGGTGAAGATCATGGAGTGATTGGACGGCCGGCAGTTCGTGTGGCGACGGGAAGTGTGGCTACGTTCGAAGTCGATAAAGGATTGATGGCAGGGCGCCGTGGAACCCAGTTGGCGCTGGTCGGCCTGCTGGTCCTGCTCACTAGTTGGGCACGGACCTCTCGTGAAGCTTTTATCTCTCGAGAGTCTTCAGGTTCCGATGTCCGAGATAGCAAAACGCGGCGGTGGGGCCAATGAATGCGGTTCGTGGTCCAGCGATCATTGCTCTAAGTGTTTTATTAAGTGCAGCAGTTGCGCTGCCATCGGACACAACTGATGTGTTTGGTGCCGAAACTCGCTTTGAAGCGCGTGCGGCAGCTGTGCTAGATCGCGACTCCACCGCCCTTTGGTTCTGTCTCGGACCAACCGTCGAGTTGGATGGGATCAGTGAGCGGACCGTTGAAGTGGTCGGAATCTCGACGTCTACGACCAAGGGGCGGGTCACGGTGGTGGACGACAACGGGCGAGTCGTCGAGCGGGCCTTCCAGATCGACCCGGGTGACCGCCTCGAGGTTTCTCCAGGACAGTTTGTGTCTGGTGCGGTATTTGCGGGTGTCACCGTTGAGGTCAGTGGTGGTGCTGTCGTGGTGTCTCAGACGGTTTCTGGACCTACTGGGGTGGATCGACGACCGTGCACTACCCGGGCTGCCGACACCTGGGTGACCCCTTGGTTAACCACTGCTCGACCAGGAAACCGAGCGTGGTTGCTCCTGCACAATCCGTTTCGAGCTGCCGCAGTACTTGATCTTCGATTCGTTGGTGATATCGGCCGTCGTGAAGCTCTGGACTCCCAAGGAGTTGTAGTACCTGGCCGGGCGATAGTCGCATATGACGTGACTGAACGGATCGCTGATTCCTCAGTGGTGTCGGCCACGGTCAATGCGCGAGCTGGACGAGTTGTGGTTGCTCGACTTCAGATTTCAGACGGCTCTGGCCCGTTGGCCGTCAGCGGTCTCGATCTGGCTCCCGGGATTCCTGAACTAGCGACCCGAGCGTTTGTCCCCGGGGTAGGGGTGGGCGAGACTTCGACCACTGGATCAACGGTGGTAGTTGTCAACGCGAACACGGAGACCGTAGAGGCCGAAGTGGTAGCCCGGACCGCAGTGGGTACCGCCATGGTGGAGCCGTGGAGGTTGGAACTGCGAGCTGGGCAGCGGTACGTGGTGGATCTAGATGATGGTCGACTCGCTGGGGTCGACGCGTTTGGAGTCGAGATTCGATCGCTCGATGATCACCCGATTGCTGCGTCGGTGGTCCGACGAGCAGTCGACGGGCTTCCCGGCTTAGCGGTCCGGCCGGCGGTAGCGGTGGCGGCCCGTGGTTGGGTTGTGGACCTGGTCGACCGCTACGGCGCAGTGGAAGATGTCCTGGCCGTGATGAATCCAGCGAGTGAAGGGATTGTCACTATCGAGGTGAAGGTTTTGGCTGGCATGGCTCCGGCCGATGTAGCTCGAATCGTGGAGTTAGCACCCGGAACACAGGTCTCGTTTGATCTAGAGGCGGGGCCACCTGTGGTGTTGGCCGTTGAGGCCACAGCACCGGTAATTGTGTCGGTTCAGAGCATCGGAGAGAGTGGGGCAACGGCCTCCGTTGCTGTTGCCGTGGCCGGTACCGAGCAGCGACTTGTTCTTAACCGTTAAGGGCTAGGAACTGACACTGCAGCCGTCGGGCGTGGAGCCCGGGTTTCGGATTTCGGCTAGTGAGCCCCAGAGATGGGTGGCGCTCACCGGACCGACGTGGTGCCCGCGCACTACGCCGACCCTGTCGACGATAAGGACCATCGGTACAGCGTCGATGGCATATCGGTCGTGGATGGCCTGATTGGCACTGACCTCAACTTCTTGGACGGCAACCTCGGCACTCTCTAAGGGTGCTGCAGTGGCTAGCACCGATGAGCAAGACTCACAGGTGGCTGAGGTGAACACCGCGACTAGCCATGGCAGATCGGGACAGTTGAAGTCGTCTCGATCAAGTTGTTCTGGCACCGTCCAGCCGGTTCGGATTGGGGTGCTGGGTCGGCGTCGCTGAATCAATTGGGCAGCTACGGCAGCCAGAGCCGCAATGGCAATCAGCAGGATCAGGCGTTCCATGGCCTGAAAGACCTATTCGACGTTGTTGGACTCTGAAACGAGCACTGCTGTCGGTTCATTAGCAGCGCTCGAATCATCGGGGCTCGTAGCCTTTGCCACTAAGCGTTTGACCTCGTCCCCGTTGATCGTTTCGTTTTCAAGTAGAGAGCGGGCGACCAACTCGAGAGCATGCCGATTTTCAGTTAGAAGCTGGCGGCAGCGATCCTCCTGTTCAAACAGGATCCTTTGAACTTCTTCATCAATTAGGTGTGCGGTCTCGTCGCTGTAGTCCCGACTGTGCATCAGGTCATCTCCAAGAAACACCTGGTTCTGGCCTCCCCAGGCCATAGGACCAAGCCTTTTACTCATACCCCACTCGCGAACCATCTTCCGGGCGGTCTCAGTGGCTGTCATGAGGTCATTGCCAGCTCCGCTGGAGATCACATTGAATACAAGCTCTTCAGCCATCCGGCCTCCCATCATGATGACGAGTCGGTCCTCAAGGTAGTCCTGTCGGCTGGTGTGGCGTTCTGTCTCTGGCAATTGCATGGAGTAGCCGAGCGCTCTCCCGGTTGGGATGATTGTGACCTTGTGGAGCGGATCGGCAGTGGGTAGAACGGTCGCGCAAAGGGCATGACCGGCCTCGTGGTAGGCAGTTAGCTCTTTTTCTTCTTCCGACATGGCCAGCGACTCTTGCTTCAAGCCCATATATATGCGATCTCTTGCCTCTTCGAAGTGCTCGGCTTGGATGCTTTCTTTACCATTCCGCACAGCGACCAGCGCTGCCTCGTTGACCAGATTAGAGAGGTCAGCGCCGCTCATGCCCGGGGCACCGCGTGCCACGAGATCCAAGTCCACGTCTTCGTTAACCCGTTTACCCTTGACATGCACGTCAAGAATCTTTCTCCGGTCAGAAATCTCAGGGAGAGGGACCACCACCTGTCGGTCAAAGCGACCAGGGCGTAATAGGGCTGGGTCCAAGATGTCGGGACGGTTGGTCGCGGCCATGATCACGATGCCTTCGCTCCCTTCGAAGCCGTCCATCTCTGACAGCATCTGGTTGAGGGTCTGTTCGCGTTCGTCGTGCCCACCGCCCAACCCTGCGCCTCGTTTGCGTCCGACAGAGTCAATCTCGTCGACAAAAATAATGGCTCTACCCATCTTGCGGGCCGACTCGAACAGGTCGCGCACACGGCTGGCACCCACGCCTACAAACATTTCCATAAAGTCTGAGCCAGTTACCGAGAGGAACGGCACTTCAGCCTCGCCGGCGACGGCTCGAGCAATGAGCGTCTTACCGGTCCCCGGTGGGCCAACCAGCAGAATTCCCTTGGGGACACGGGCTCCGATCTCCGCAAACTTTTCTGTTGCCTGCAGAAAGTCCACCACCTCGCGGATCTCTTGCTTGACTCCTTCGTAACCAGCAACGTCATCGAAAGTCGTGCCTGGCTGTTCAGTGCTGTAGGTCTTGGCCCGTGACCGTCCAATGGACATCATTCCGCTCATCTGCCCCTGAGCGCGGCGGTTGATCCACCAGAAGAAGAGGATGATGAGGCCCACCGGTAGTAGAAGTGGCAGCCATGTCTGGAGAAATCCGGGTTGTGGGGTCTTGAATCGAACTTCGGTACCGCTGTCAGATAACAGCCGTCGGTCGTCGATGGACAGTTCAAGTGGGCCGGTGGTCTCGAACGCTGTGCCAGCATCGTTGGTGAAAGCGATACGGCCTGTTTGGTTATCAACCAGCACGTCGCTTATCTCACCCGTGGCGACACGGTCGAGGAATAAGTCGTAGGCGACTTCGTCAGGGGTATCTGAAGGGAGGAGGCCAGGCAGGATGAACGCGGTAGCCAGCAGTCCCATTACCAACCAGATACCCCATCGGGGCCACCCTTGATTACGCTTGGGTTGGTTTTGGGACCCAGGAGGTTGCTCGGATCGATCCGCCATGGCTCCATCGTACGGGAGCTCCGAGGCCGTCGGACCGTCGGTTACCTGTGCTGACCCGTCGGTAGGGTGAGTTTGATGGAACGCCCGATGAATGGTGAGGTAGTGGGAACGCCGTACCCACCGGCTGCCTGGGGTTTTGGCCATGTGGGTGCTGGATTGGTGGTCGGCATGGTGGCCACTGTCTTGGCCATGGGCGTTGCAGCGGCTGTCGTGGGTGCTGAGGCTGCCGAAGATCCGAGTCTGGCGGTGGGTGCGCTTGTTCAGGGGGCTCTGTATTTAGGACTGGTTGGGGTGCCGGCCTGGCTGGTGGTGTTCCGGGGGGTGCGCTGGGCTGACTTTGGTTGGGTGGGATCTGGTTCAGGACGCCACGTGCTTGACGCTTGTCAGGGGTTGGCTATTGGGGTGGTCGCTCAACTAGCCGCTGTCCCCGCACTTTATGCCCCGATTTTGCTACTCACCGATGAACTAGACGTCTCGGGGCCTGCTCGTGAATTGGTTGATCGGGCTAATGGGCTTGGCATTGCTCTTCTGATCCTGATGGTCGTAGTGCTGGCGCCTATTGCCGAAGAACTGTTTTTTCGAGGCTTGGCACTGAGAGCCATGGAGGTCCGTATGTCTCGGTGGCTGGCGTTAGTCGCTTCGGCCTTACTGTTTGGCCTTACCCACTTCCAACTTCTACAACTCCCTGCATTGGTCATGATCGGTTTGGTGTGCGGATGGCTGGCCCAGCGGGATAATCGACTAGGCCGGGCGGTTTGGACTCACGTTGGCTTCAATGCCACGACAACTTTTATCCTTTTGCTCGGATGACTGACACGACCGCCGGATCCGGTGCACCAGTTGAGCGTTCAGAAGAGTTTGACGACACTGCTAGTCCGTTGGCTGCAGCGATCCGTCGGATGCCCCTGACTTGGTGGGTCAACCTATTTATCGTCCTTGGCGGCATGTGGTTTGTGCTTTGGGTCGTGAATCCCGACGGAGTGCTATTTACCCGATCAACACCTACAGGTGGTGACCTTGGTGCACACGTGTGGGGGCCAGCATTTCTCCGTGATGAACTATTGCCCCGGTTTCGCCTGAGTGGGTGGACACCCGACTGGTATGCCGGATTCCCCGCCTACCACTTCTACATGGTTGTACCGATGCTGCTGGTGGTGGCTGTCAATGTTGGACTGAAAACCCCAGCACTCGCTGTGGTTCTGCCCATACTGATTGCAGTTGGAGTAGTGGTAGTGCGGCGCCGTCCATCTGGATGGGCGCTGAGGCTGGCCACCCTGGCTGCTTTAGTCGTACTTGTGGTTCCGGTGCATTATGGCATGGCCATTAAGTGGGTCACTGTTGCGGGTCTCGTGGTGATGCCATTAGCCGGATGGGCCGCTGGTCGCCTCGCTGGTTTGCCATTTCCGGGTCCGGCACTGATGTCGGTAGCCACTCTTCCTTTCCTGTTTGACCGGTCGTTCAACATCATGGGTGGCAACCTGATGTCGACCATGGCCGGCGAGTTCGCTTATGCCCTTGCCGTGGCGGCCTGTCTTGTTTACATCGGGTTATTAGTTCGGGGCTTAGAGACTGGACTAGGCCGGGCCTCCGCAGCCGCTCTGCTTGCTCTTATCGGCCTCTGCCATTTGCTGGTTGCTTTCTTTGCCCTAGTGGCCTCAGCCGTCGCCTTCGCGCTGAGGCCAAGCCGGCAGGCGCTGGCCTGGCTGATGACCACAGGCATAGTGGCTGGCCTCTGTGCAGCGTTTTGGGTTCTACCGTTCTGGTGGCAGCGGGACCACCTCAACGACATGGCCTGGCACAAGCTCACGCGATTCCGGTCGTATCTCTGGGACCGTGGTGACCTGGCTGCTGATTTTCTGACAAATGATCCACCGCTTCAGCCAGTCATCGTGCTCGCCGTCTTCGGTCTGGCGCTTTCAGTCTTCTTCCGCCGTCGCATCGGTTTTGTACTGGCCGGCTCAGCGGTCATCCTCGGTCTGGCCTTCGTGCATCTGCCGGAGGGTCGCCTATACAACGGGCGAATCCTGCCCACCTACTACCTCTGTATTTACCTGTTAGCAGCCATTGCTCTGTCAGAGGGGTTGCGACTAGTGGGCCGCCTGGTTGATGGTTTTCGCCGGTCGCCTGACGGGCGGGAAGGCCGACTGATCGCTGGGGGAGGGGCGTTGGTCGTATTCGTAGCCGTGGTGGTCATGTTGGCTATCCCGCTGCGGATCTTGCCTGGAGGGTCAACTAAAGGAAACGTCTACCACTGGATGGGTGTCGAGTCCACCGAACTGAACCTTGGTCGGTCTTGGGTGCGGTGGAACTTCGAGGGTTACGAGGCTAGAGATGGTGGTCCTTCGGGAGGTGGTTGGGAAGAGCAACGGGCGTTGGCCTCAACTATGGAAGACCTGGCAGCTAGTGCAGGCTGTGGCCGCCTGATGTGGGAGTACAACAGTGACCTAGTGCGGTACGGCACCCCGATGGCCTTGATGCTGTTGCCGCACTGGACGGACGGTTGCATTGGGTCCATGGAAGGCCTCTACTTCGAGGCATCGACGACCACGCCATATCATTTCCTAGTCCAGTCAGAACTCTCCGTAGCACCTTCGCGTGCCCAGCGAGGCCTCCCATACCGGGGATTCGACTTGGATTCCGGCGTTGACCACCTCCAACAACTTGGCGTCCGATGGTACTCGGCTTTCTCGGAGCGTGCCGTGGACGAGGCGCGTCAGCATCTGAGCCTGACTGAAAAGGCAACCAGCGGGCCTTGGACCATCTTTGAGGTACTGGGTGCTGAACCTGTTGTGGCCCTCGAAGTGGAACCTTCCGTGTTCACCGATGTTGACCATGGCGACTGGCTGGAACCATCGATTGAGGTTTTTCAGGCTGGGTCAACCGGAGCGGTGCGAACCATTGGTGGTCCGGCCTCTTGGCAACGGGTACCGGCTGGAGCCGAATCGGAGCGTCGGCCACTCCCCACCGTTGAGGTCAGTGACGTAGTAAGTGGTGTCGATTCGGTGTCGTTTCGTGTCGACCGTGTGGGTGTTCCGGTGTTGGTAAGGACTTCGTTCTTCCCGAATTGGACGGTAGACGGCGCTGAAGGACCATGGCGCGCAACTCCGAATTTGATGGTCGTAGTGCCGAACTCTGAAGAGGTTCGCCTCTCCTACGGGCGAACACCGGTGGATGTCATGTCCATGTTCCTAACCCTCGTTGGCTTGCTGGCACTGGTTGTACTCGCTCGGCATCCGTTGGGGTCAGGATTGCCCGGTACGGCTCTATTTGATTTGGCGGCCGTCGGCCCTGATGGTGAGCGACGGCTAAACCGTTGGGTAGGCCGTCGGATCACCAATTTGGGTAAAGACACCGAGCTGGAGGTCCTTGTGGCCTCAGACGACCAGGTAGTGGGCGACCAGCCATGAGAGATCGTCTCCGTCGGTTCGCTGCCGTGGGTGTAATTGCAACGACAGTCGATGTAGGAGTGGCCGTCGCCCTGATCGGGGCCGGCTGGGCATTTTGGGCAGCCGACTTAGTCGCCCTTGGACTGGCTGCGGCGATCGCCCGCGTGCTCCATCGATCGGTAACGCTGCGCGACGATCCGTATGCCCGATGGATCCGTCTCCGTCGTGTTTTCGTGACGGTGGTGGTTTTTGCTGGACTAGTTGACCTACTCGTGCTTGCCGTCGGCCGGTCAGTTCTTGGTGGAGTAGTTACTGGTGACGCTGGAGGCTGGGGTGGTGACCTTTTGGTCAAAGTGTTTGCTGTGCTGGTGGCTGGATTAGTCCGAGCCGTGGCCTACCGAGCGTTTCTGTTCCGAGTTATACGCCGAGAACAGGACCATCCATCAGGTCGTGGTACGCCACCCGGCGATTTCCGGGTAAGTGTTGTCATTCCTGCCTTCCAGGAGTCTGACCGGATTGCCACGTCAATCGCCCGGGTTCGAACCGAGTTGGGCGCCGCCTTGGTTGAAATCACCGATAGTGCTGGAACTGGATCCAACGGTGGGATTGAGATAGTGGTGGTGGATGACGGCTCGACGGACGACACCGCAGCAGTGGCCAGAGCGGCTGGTGCCGACCGAGTGGTCCGGCTGGATAGGAATAGAGGTAAGGGGTCTGCGGTAAGGGCTGGAGTCGCCGTGGCAGCGGGCCGCACGGTGGTGTTTACCGATGCCGACCTTGCTTACGGACCAGCACAGGCCGCAAAGCTCGTGGCCCGGGTGGAGCAGGGATACGACGTAGTGGTTGGTAGCCGGCGACATACTGATACCACGACACTGGTTCGAGCGGGTCGTATTCGTGAGGTTGGTGGCCGCCTCATTAACTTGGTTACGCATGCTTTTCTGCTTGGACAGTACCGGGATACTCAGTGTGGACTGAAGGCGTTCCGGGCTGATATTGCGCGACCAATGTTCGCTGCCTCAGTATTGGAAAGATTCTCATTCGACGTGGAGATCTTTCACTTGGTTGAGCGGTGGCGATTGAGTCTGATAGAGGTGCCCGTTGAGGTGGAGAATTCTGAGCGATCCACGGTTCGAGCGGTTCGTGACGGCGTCCGGCTTGTAGCCGATCTGATCAGTCTCCGACAACGAGCACGCCGAGGGGACTACCCGGCGTCACCGGTCTTCTCGGACTGTAGCGACGCAATTTCCAACGACCCCGTGAAACAGATTTTCAAGGCGTACGACATTCGTGGGCGAGTGCCTGACGAATGGAACAATGAGGTTGCAGAGTCGATTGGCCAAAGTTTTGGCCTCTTGGTAAGACGCCGGGAACCGAACGTCAGTCGTGTGGTGTTGGGCCGGGACATGCGTCCGAGCGGTGTGCCGCTCGGAGAAGCTTTGATTCGCGGGGTTACCTCGGTTGGTCTTGACGTAGTCGACGTGGGTCTAGCTTCCACTGACCTGGTCTCATTTGCCTCGGGCTACCTTCAGGCGCCCGCTCTGATGGTGACGGCTAGCCACAATCCTTCGGAATACAACGGCATTAAGTGCTGCCTATCGGGCGCCGGTCCCCTGAGTTACGACAATGGTTTGAATGAGATGGAGGCAGCCGTACTTGCCGG
>CAWVUB010000082.1:0-10127 GCA_963933065.1 uncultured Acidimicrobiaceae bacterium
CAGATCAAGTCCGATGGTGTCAAGCCGACCAGTCTGGCGAGCGATTTCGGCCTTGGTCCCTACACCGTCGGTCGCAGACACGAGCAGCGGGTCACGAAAACCCGCCCGAGCAATGTCAAAAAGGCCACCAAAGGCACCGATATCACCCATCACCTCAGGACGATAAGTACTGCGCACTAGCGGGCCAATACGTCGGACGGCATCAGCACCAGCGTCGATGTCGACGCCCGCTCCCCGATAGCTCTCCCTCTCTCCCATCAGAAACTCACCGTCAGTGTCCTCCGAACAAGCGGCCCGCAACCTCAGCCTGGAGTCCGTCATCATTGTGGCGGCCATATACGGGCATAGCACTTGTAGATGCAGGGGCACCGGAAGCCTCTTCCAACATTGCCTTGGACAAGTTCACCGGGATCTCGATGGGATAGTTGCCGGTCAGACAGGCGTCGCAGAACCCGGCACCAACTGCACCGGTGGACTCCAGCAGGTTCTCAAGTGTCATGTAGCTGAGACTGTCCACCTCGAGATACTCCCGGATCTCTTCAACGGTGAGATTGGCGGCCAGCAACTCGCCTCTAGTTCCCGTATCCATTCCGTAAAAGCAGGGCCACCGGTAGGGCGGTGATGAAACTCGCATGTGAATCTCAGATGCACCAGAATCACGCAACATCCGCACCATGGCCCGAGTAGTAGTTCCCCGCACGATCGAATCGTCGACCACCACCAAACGTTGGCCCACAATGTTGTCACGCAGCGGGTTGAACTTCATACGCACCGCGGTGGAACGCAAAGCCTGCGTTGGAGCGATAAACGTACGACCGATATACCGGTTCTTAACTAGACCTTGGCCATAAGGGATACCGCTGGCGCGTGCATAACCCTCAGCAGCCGGAATCCCGGACTCCGGCACCCCCATCACGAGGTCGGCATCCACTGGGGCCTGGTCGGCCAACATTTCACCCATACGCACCCGCGCTTGGTGAACGCTCCGGCCGTACAGGATGCTGTCAGGCCGAGCGAAATAAACAAATTCGAAAAGGCATAGCCGGGGGTCCACGGCATCATCGTCGAATGGGCGAAACGACCGGCAGCCGGTGCCGTCGATGACTACCACCTCGCCTGGGTCCAACTCACGAACCATGTGGGCCCCTACGACATCGAGCGCTGGCGATTCAGAAGCCAAAACCCAGCCACCTTCTAGACGTCCAAGGCAAAGTGGCCGGAACCCATTCGGATCTCGGACACCGATGATCCGATCATGGTCGACAATGACCAGCGAGAATGCCCCGTGGAGTCGCGGTAGTACAACTGCCAAAGCGGCGTCCATGGCCTCAGCCTTGGAAACGTCACCGTAACTAGCCAACTCAGCAGCCAACAGTTCAGCCATAAGATCAGTGTCAGATGTGACCGCACCAGGGAGCATCCCAGCCTCAGCGGCGAGGTCCTCGGTGTTGACTAGGTTGCCGTTGTGGCCGAGGGCAAACTCAACGTCGTCCACCCCGCGGTAAACCGGTTGGGCGTTGTGCCACGTACTTGAACCGGTGGTCGAGTATCTGGTCTGACCAATAGCTAGATCACCGGTCAAAGCGGCCAGCGTCCGGTCATCGAAGGCGTTGGACACCAAACCCATATCTTTGACCACCGTCAGAGCCACACCGTCACTAACCGCCATGCCCGCCGACTCCTGGCCACGGTGCTGGAGGGCATAGAGGCCGAGATAAGTCAGGTGAGCGACAGGCTGCCCAGGCGCGTAGACGCCAAAGACGCCACACGCCTCCCGCGGGGTGTCATCTTCCGAACCACCCGCCAAATGGCTCCCCTCATCATCAGCCTGTTTGGTCATCGGTTTTTACTTCCAAAACCCATGGCTTCGGGCAGGCGGTCGCTATGGGCATGTTGTACCTCGTCAACGGTGACCTCTAGTAGACCCTTCACGATCAAGCGATCACCGGTGGCTAAACCAATACGAGTTGAAGGAACACCCTTCGCCTCAGCAGCGGCCAGAACCTCGGTGAGAAGTTCCGGGTTCACACAGAGGACAACCCGGCTGGGTCCTTCACCAAACAGAGCTCGATGATCAGGCACCCGAGCTATGTGGGCGCCCACACCGGAGCGAGCAACCATCTCAGCTACCGCTACACCTAGGCCACCATCCGATAGGTCATGGACACCATCAACCATGCCAGAGACGACCAAATTGCGAACCAGATCAGTCAACCGGAGATGGAGGGCGGTGTCCAACGGCGCCAAGACACCCCCGGGAGCTTCGCGCACTGAGCCCCAGAGTGAGCCACCAAGCGATACCTCGGCGGGCCCCAACAGGACCAGTCGGTGACCCTCAACCAGGGTGGCCCCAGGGGGTCGACGATTTAAGACGTCAACCACACCAAGCAGGCCAATAACTGGTGTGGGGTCAATATCGATACCTGCTGACTCGTTGTAGAGACTGACATTTCCACCAACAACTGGAACCCCAAAGGCTTTACAAGCCTCAGCCATACCATCGACAGCCTCAGACAATTGCCACATGACCTCCTCATGCTCAGGGTTGCCGAAATTAAGACAATTCACGACCGCCAGAGGCCGGGCACCGACACACGCCAGATTCATCACCGACTCTGCAACCACCTGGGCTGTGCCTCCACGGGGATTCACAGCGCACCAGCGATGGTTCCCATCGGTGGTCACAGCCAATCCTCGGCCAGTCTCAATGCCGGTTGAAGGATGTCTAAGCTTGAGCACTGTCGCATCGTCACCCGGACCGACCACCGTGTTCAGGAACAGTTGATGGTCGTACTGGCTATAAACCCACGCCGGGTCAACCAGCAAGTCGAGCAGATCCGCTCCTGGATCATCTGGTGGTGCCAACTCATCAGCAAGCCGAACCCGTGGCTCAGACGGCGCTGAGCGGGGACGGTCATAGAGGGGCGCATCCTCGTGCAGTGAGGCAGCAGGCACCTCGGCTAGTACCTCCCCGTCAAAACCGTCCAGAATACGTAATACACCACCTGCGGTGACCCGGCCGACAACCGTTGCAGCCACCTCCCAGTGCTCGCTGATAGCAACAACTCGGTCGAAGTTGTCGGGCTCCACTATCGCCAGCATCCGCTCCTGTGACTCACTGGTCATAACCTCATGAGGCTCCATACCAGGTTCGCGTCGTGGCACGGCCGAAACGTCGACGTCCATACCAACTCGACCACGCGACGCCGTCTCACTGGTCGCACAAGTCAATCCAGCGCCACCCAGGTCTTGGATTCCGACCACTAGGCCCTCGTCAAGCAACTGGAGACAGGCCTCAATCAGACGCTTTTCCTCATAGGGATCGCCCACCTGAACACTTGGACGCTTACCGCCATCATCCGCAGCAGAAAAACCAGCCGAGGCCAGCACACTCACCCCGCCGATACCGTCCCGACCAGTGCTCGAACCCAGCAACACAGCCAGGTTTCCCACGCCAGAGGCTTGCCCAAGCACGAGGCGTTCAGTGGGCAAAATGCCCAAGCACAGCACGTTGACCAATGGGTTACCAAGATAGGTGCGATCAAAGACGACCTCACCACCGACGGTGGGTACCCCTACAGCGTTGCCGTAGCCCGACACGCCAGACACCACACCTTCTGCGATCCACCGACTATGGGCATCGTCGAGTGGACCGAACCGCAGCGGGTCCATTAAGGCAATTGGACGGGCACCCATAGTAAAAATATCTCGAAGAATGCCACCCACCCCGGTAGCTGCGCCCTGGTAAGGCTCAATGGCCGACGGATGGTTGTGGGACTCAATCCGGATAGCCGCCGCTATGCCGTCCCCAACATCAACCACTCCCGCATTCTCACCTGGTCCCACCAACACCCACGGCGCCTCGGTGGGTAGACGTTTCAAATGGATACGGCTGCTCTTATAAGAACAGTGCTCAGACCACATGACTGAGTACATGGCTAGTTCTAGACCGTTTGGTGAGCGACCCAAGATGCCGTCAATCAGCCTTGCCTCTTCATCGGTGAGGCCTAGGGCTCGGTGGAGGGATTCAGATACCTCGGGCACGGCAGGCACCGTACTCGGCACCGAATGCCTAGTTGAACGACTACCCAGAACTCTCTTCATTCATCTGTACCAAAATAATTAATAGTTTGATCATCTAATTAAACCATTAAATTTATTATAATTAATTTGGTCTGACCAACAGACCAAATTAATTTATCTATTCACCAAGACAATCATAAAATGACCTCCTCAACTTGGTAATACTGGTAATACTGGTAATACGTTAGAAACTTCAAAGATTCAATACCTTTTTTACATAAAAGTTAACTATTTTCAAACAAACGATCGGTAGAAATGAACCGATAAAAGGTAGGTAAATAAAGTGGCACGTTCAAAGATGAGTGAGAGCGAAAAGGCCGAGGTATCCGGGGTACGCGAATACCTGAAGGCCCTTGAGCAGAGTGCCCCCCGTCGCGGACGCAAAAGAACTCCTGAAAGTGTGGCCAAGCAACTAGTTGCCGTCGACGCGCAGATGGCTGAAGCCACTGTTACCAAGCGGTTGGATCTGATCCAGCAGCGAATGGACCTTGAGACCGAGCAGGAGGCTCTGGCGGCTGTAAGTAATGTCGATATCGCAACGCTGGAAGCAGGGTTCGTGAAGCACGCCGCCTCTTACGGTGGCCGGCGAGGTATCACTCACGGGGCTTGGCGAGAGATTGGCATATCGTCAGCCACCCTTAAGGCGGCCGGCATCCGGCGTAACAGCTAAAGGACAACTGCCTGACGCTCAAACAGCGTCGAGTAGGGACCTAACCAAGACGGCACCGTCTGCGCTTCCCAGCAGTTCGTCACAAGCCCGCTCTGGGTGGGGCATAAGTCCGACGACGTTGCGCCCCTCGCTACATACCGCAGCAATATCGTCAACCGATCCGTTGGGGTTCTCTACGTAGCGCAGAACAATTCGATCCTCATCACGAAGACGGGCCAGTGTCTCGGAGTCACATGTGTAGTTGCCCTCAAAATGGTTGATAGGCACTAATAGTTTGGCCCCAACGGTGGTCTGTCTAGTGATAACAGAATCAGTTGACTCGACTCTAAGCACCGTAGGTTTACAGATAAATTTGAGACCTTGATTTTTTTGTAAAGCCCCAGGCAGCAAGCCGGCTTCAGTCAGAATCTGGAATCCGTTACAGATACCAACTACAGGTCCACCGTCTGCAGCGAAACCAGCCACGGCAGCCATCATCGGTGAGAAGCGGGCAATTGCCCCAGGCCTCAGGTAGTCGCCATGAGCGAAACCCCCAGGGACTATCACCGCGTCCACCCCAGCCAAATCGTCATCGGCGTGCCACAGCAAGCGGCCAGTGCCACCGATGTGTTCCACGGCGGTTACAGCATCCATCTCACAATTAGTGCCGGGAAACACCACGACCCCCACAGTGGTCGGCATTTAGGCGCCCACTCCGGAAATTCCGTCTGCCAGAGTGACACTGAGCGTGGCGTCCTCGATAACAGGGTTAGTAAGGAACGAGACGCACAGTTCCTCCGACCGAACTTTCGCCTCAACCTCATCAGACGCCTCAATGGTGAAGCGCACCGTCTTTCCCACAGTTACGCCCGCCACACCGTCGTAACCCAAAGAAGGAAGTGCCCGCTCAATTGTGGCACCCGCCGGATCGGCAATACCGTCCCGCAGCCGAACCTCTACCATCACGTCATAAATCATGGATGTCTCCTCGGCCTCTCGAATCCCGTCATCCCCTGGCCCCCGGCCATTCAGCAAAAGACCGACCAGTGATCCGTTCATAAACTTCCACATACCGAGATGAAGTGGCCAACACCACTTCATCAGGCAACAAAGGCGGTGGTTCCTGTTTATTCCAGTCCAGACCCTCGAGATGATCGCGAACCGGCTGCTTATCAAACGACGGCGGAGTGGCCCCTGGAGCCCACGACTCAGCAGGCCAGAATCTTGAGGAATCTGGTGTCAATACCTCATCAGCAAGTACCAGTTGACCTTCGACCATGCCAAACTCAAACTTGGTGTCAGCAATAATGACTCCCCGTTCAGCGGCCCACTCAGCGCCTCTTTGATAGCAAGCAACGGATGTGTCTCGAACAGCTTCAGCCACCTCGGCACCCACTAGATTCGCGGCCTCAGCGTAAGAGATGTTGATGTCGTGTCCCTCGGCAGCTTTAGTTGATGGCGTAAACACCGGTTCGGGAAATTTGCTGGCTTCTAGCAGCCCCTCGGACATTGGAGTGCCGTGCATGGTCCCTGAGATCCGGTACTCCTTCCATGCTGATCCAGTTATATAGCCCCGGACGATGCACTCAATGGGCAACATCTCAGCTCGATGACACAGCATGGTGCGTCCGGCTAGGTCGGCCAGCAACTGCGGGGAAACCTCTCCCAACACACCAACGAGGTCCGCAGGATCTGTCGACACCAGGTGGCCGTTCACTAGGTCATCGAAGCGCTCGAACCAGAAGGCGGTCATTGCAGTGAGTACGCGACCCTTGTCGATAATGGACTCAGACATTACGACGTCAAACGCGGAAATACGGTCTGAAGTGACCATCAGAAGTTGGTTGTCACCAGCGTCGTAGATGTCGCGCACTTTCCCAGAGTGCAGGTGTGGAAGTGAGATCTGAAGGGACATGTTGGTTTCAGCCTCTCCGAGGACCTAAAGAATTGATTCGGGATCGTATGTGGCGGCTTGTGGGTGGGCGGCCACCAACTCCGCCACCCGCTCAACCACTGCAGTTATCTGAGCAGAGGTATTGCCGGCAAAGGCTGAGGGGTCGTCCAGCAGATTTTCTAGAGCCGAGTGGTCCAAGGGCAGGCGGGGATCATCAGCCAGACGGTCTAACAGATCAGTTTCGGATATTCCCTCCTCTCGACGTAAGAGGGCTGCACTAACAGCGTGACTCTTAATAACTTCATGAGCTTCCTCGCGACCCATTCCAGCCTGGATGGCGGCTACCAGCACTCTGGTGGTGGCTAAAAATGGTAGGTACTGACCGAGCTCACGCTCAATAACAGCCGGGTAGGCCCCAAACTCGTCTAGGACGGTAAGGAAGGTCTGGAATAGTCCGTCAATAGCAAAGAAAGCATCAGGTAGGGCGATCCGCCGCACCACCGAACAGCTTACGTCACCCTCATTCCACTGGTCGCCGACCAGACCACCAACCATGGCTAAGTGGCCCCGCAAAACCAGCGCTAAGCCACCCACCCGCTCACACGATCGAGCGTTCATCTTGTGGGGCATAGCCGTGGAACCAACTTGTCCTGGGAGAAAACCCTCGGTAGCCAGTTCGTTGCCGGCCATAAGGCGAATTGTGCGAGCCAGATTGGCTGGACCACCCGAAACTTGAACGAGGGCTGACACCACATCAAAGTCCAACGAACGCGGGTATATCTGCCCCACCGAATCCAACACCTTCTCGAAGCCCAGGTGATCGGCAACCAACGACTCAAGACGTGCCAGACGAGACGAGTCACCGTCAAATATGTCGAGTTGATCCTGCTGGGTCCCAACTGGGCCCTTAAGACCACGCAACGGGTACGCGACCTGAAGGTCAACTACCCGCCGATAAGCGACGAGTAGTTCCTCGGCTGCCGTAGCAAAACGCTTACCCAATGTGGTGACCTGAGCCGCCACGTTGTGGCTGCGGCCGACCATAAACAGCCCGTCGTGTTCAGCAGCCAAACGAGCTAAACGGGCAAGAGCAGCCACCATCCGGTCGCGGACCACCTCGAGACTGCGACGAATCTGGAGTTGTTCAACATTTTCAGTTAAGTCTCGCGAGGTCATACCCTTGTGCACATCCTCATGGCCAGCCAGTGCACAGAACTCCTCGATACGAGCCTTGACATCATGACGGGTAACCCGCTCGCGTTGACGAATCGAGTCGAGATCAACTTGGTCCAAAACAGCCCGGTAATCATCAATTACCCCGTCAGCGATAGACACGCCTAACTGCTGCTGGCCCTCTAGCACAGCAATCCAGAGTTCACGCTCCATGATCACTTTGGCTTCCGGTTTCCATAAGTCGACCATTGAGCGGCTGGCATAACGGGAAGCAAGGACGTTTTCCATGGAGTCTGATCTCAGATTTCTAGGTTTGAGTTATCGGATTCGAATTGTCGGATTCAGGGCTGTAGCTACTTTGGGACCATCTCGGCGCGGTGTTCTTCGAGTTGGAGCACCAAGTCAGGATCAGACATAGCCAGCATCTGGACGACTAGCAAGGCAGCGTTCATCGATCCATCCACCGCCACAGTGGCCACCGGTATCCCCTTAGGCATCTGAACGGTAGCCAGAAGAGAATCCCACCCGTTAATGGCCCCACCTGAGAGAGGTACGCCAACTACCGGGAGGGTGGTATGGGCTGCGGCGGCGCCGGCTAGGTGGGCTGCCATCCCGGCTCCACAGATAATTGCCTGATAGCCAGCAGCACGGGCTCCCGACACGAACTCGGACACCAGTTCTGGGCTTCGATGAGCGGACATGACCCGAACATCAGCCTCAATGCCGTAACGCTCGAGGGTCGCCGCGGCCGGCGCCATCTTGTCGCTGTCGTTCGGTGAGCCCATGAGTACTGCAATCCTGTAGCCCATCTTCATACTCCTATTCCCTGAAGCTTGTTTCCCCAGATCGGTGATGCCAGACCCTTTCACTGATCCATTGTCAATTCTGACTTCAATAAGCCAGTCGGGTCCGCAGCAATGTCTAACCGGTAATGAATTCCTGACCAAGAAAGCCGAGATGCCGCCTCATAGGCCCGACTACGAGCCTCATCCACAGTCGCCCCCTGCCCCGTAACGGTCAGTACCCGACCACCAGCCGTGACGAGTCGCCCATCGTGTTCTCTAACCCCAGCAGCGAACACGGTCACCCCATCGACGGCTGATGCGTCTTCTAGGCCCTTGATCAGGTCACCAGCCCGGGGGTTCATCGGATACCCCTCAGCCGCACAGACCACTGCCACAGCCGCTCCATCGTCGACCGACGGTGCACCTGTAGCTCGATCGGCCAGATCCCCGGCCGCAGCTGCGGCCAGTAGGTCGCCCAAGTCACTAGTAAGGCGTGGCAGCACCACCTGAGTCTCGGGATCACCAAAGCGCACGTTGTACTCAAGGACCCGAGGACCAGCCGGGGTAAACATCAACCCACAATAGAGGACACCCCGGTAATCGATACCCCGTGCTCGCAAAGTGGCCAGAGTCGGACGAATCGCGACGTCCATGAGATCGTCCACAGTCTCATCGGTAGCCAACGAGACCGGTGAGTACGCACCCATTCCTCCCGTGTTAGGGCCAACGTCACCATCACTAACTCGCTTGAAGTCTTGGGCTGGAGCAAGAGCAACAGCGTTGCGTCCGTCGCACACAGCCAATACCGACAGTTCAGGCCCAGTTAGACCCTCTTCGATCACCACGGTTCTACCAGCATCCCCAAAAGCCTCACCAGATAGGTACGAACGCACGGCGTCAACGGCCTCCTCACGCTCGGTGGTGACCACCACCCCCTTGCCGGCCGCTAGACCATCAGTCTTAACCACAAACAATTCGCTCATGGTGTCCAAAAACGCCAGCGCTGCGGCCTCGTCAGTGAACGTCCCGTGGGCAGCAGTCGAAACGCCAGCCTCGACAAGAACCCCTTTCATCCAAGCCTTGGAACCTTCTAGGCGCGCACCGTCAGCACCAGGCCCAAAGACCAGTCGTCCGGCCGCCCTAAGTTGATCTGCTAGTCCCTTAACCAGTGGAGCCTCAGGACCAATCACGTAGAGGTCTGCCTCGATTTCAACGGGTGGCATATCCACAGATCCTGGGATACCCGGGTTCCCGGGGGTGACCACTACATCGTGGTGGCGGTTCAAGACGTGGGCTAGCGCATGCTCACGCCCTCCAGAACCGACAACACAGACCCGCATTAAGCCCTCCTGCTTTCGTGTTTGGCGAACTCAGGTGGCGAATCGGAGGACCTGGTGGCGTCCCGGCCCGACACCCACCATGTCGATAGGAACGCCAACCTGGTCCTCAACGAAGGCCAGATAGTCCTCGGCCTGTCTGGGAAGTTGTGATCGCTCGGTTACCTCCGACAGGTCGACCCCCCACCCGGGGAGGTCCTCGTAGA
>CAWVUB010000083.1:0-10063 GCA_963933065.1 uncultured Acidimicrobiaceae bacterium
CCACCGGGTCGTAGGCCACGTCAACTCCGGCACCACCGGTCAGCTCCCGGACCCGTCCGACGAGATCGCCAACCTCGCGGTGGTCAATGACCTCGTCTGCACCAAGGGCGGTACATGCGGCGACCTTCTCAGCACCACCGGCTACCGCGATTACACGCGCCCCGGCTGCTCGCCCCAGTTGGATAGCCGCTGATCCCACTCCACCCGCCGCCCCGGTGACTAGTAATGTCTCACCAGGCGCCAAGTGGGCCCTGTCATGCAGGGCGAACCAGGTGGTTCCGTAGTTCATTGGCACCGCAACCGCCTTGGTCGAGAGAAGCGCTTCAGGCAACTCAAACACTGAACTCTCTGGTAGGACCACCCGCTGAGCCAGACCTCCACCCAGAGCGACCACACGGCGACCAACGAGCGCCGAATCCACACCGTCTCCCACCGCCGCCACCCGGCCAGCCGTCTCACTCCCCGGGCAGTAGGGCAGCGGGGGCTTTACCTGATACTCACCCCGGCACTGCAGCACATCAGGAAAGGCCAGACCAACTGCCTCAACATCAATTAGCACATGCCCGGGTCTCAGTTCGGGGTCAGGCACCTCCCCCAGAATCAACTGATCGATTGGATCACCCAGTTCACGGATCTGCCATATACGCATACCGATGACCGTATCTGGGGGGCGGAACCCGCCCCTAACCGCGCAGCGTCGCTGGAAGCATCGATTGAACCGCATCTATGCAGATCTTCCGCACTTCGGCTACCTCTGCGTCTGTCAACGTCCGATCATCTGCCTGAAATCGAAGGGTGAAAGCCAAACTTCGCCGACCCTCAGACACCGGTGGCCCCCGGAATACATCAAACAAAGAAAGGTCAGCCAACAGGTCACCCGCCGCTTCCCGAAGACAGGTTCCTACGACACCTGCCGGCGTACCCTCCTCAACTTCAAATGCCAAGTCAATGTCAGAGGACGGATAGCGACTCACTCGTTTGTACGAGCGCTCCCCGTGGGGAATAGCCAGCAACGTCTCAAGGTCAACCTCCAGCCAGCCCACACGTTCAGTGATTCCGTAGGCAGCAAGAGCACTGGGGTCTATCTCTCCCACGTGTCCCACCGGAGAGTCGGCCACCTCGATGCGGGCCGTCCGGGTGGCATGCAGGCCAGGTGGCTCATCAGCCACCAAGTTGTAGCGGCGAGTATCGAGAGCATCAGCCAGTGCCGACCACACAGCCACCGCTTCTCCGGCATCTCGACCGCCCAGAGCCACCGCAAGGTGCTCGCGCTCATCGGGCAACGGCTGCTCGACATCCGGGCGACGGTATACATGGCCGATTTCAAACAACCCCAAGCCTTGTAGGCGATGAGAGGCGTTGTAAGCCAAAGTTTTCAGAATGCCGGGTCGCAGCGATGCTCGCATAACCGACTCCTCGGCCACCAGCGGATTAGTCACCGTGATGCCGTCAGCAGGGAGGCCGGCGCTCTCTAAATCACCGGGGGCCAAAAATGGCACCGGCATAACTTCATCAAGACCAATGCCGACCATGGCGTCACGGACGCGACGCCGATCTTGCTGATAGGGGGTTAGAGCCCCGGTGATGGTTGAACTTGGCAGCGTTGGGATGATGCGGTCGTACCCATGGATTCTGGCAATCTCCTCCACCACATCAATCTCAGTAGCGCTATCGGGCCGGAAACTCGGCACCGTAACCTCAAGGTCCGAAGAGGGCGAGTCGTCAAACGCCAACTGGCTGACGAATCCGATCGGACCGAGCAGTCCAGAGACCTCATCTCGAGTCAAACGAGTCCCCAGGAGAGCGTTCACCCTTTCAATCCGAACCCTCACCGGTGGACGGTCAGGCAGATTTCCCCGTACGTCGATAATTCCCGGAGCCAGAGTCGCTCCGGAATCAACCAATAGTTCGGCAAAGCGACGCATTGCTAGTTCGGCCACCTCTGGATCAGTTCCCCGCTCGAAGCGGGCCGAGGCTTCGCTCCGCAGGCCAAGTCGCCGCGAGGACGTGGCAATGGCCATTGGGTCCCACCAAGCCATCTCCAACAAGATCGATGTCGTGCCATCAGAAACCTCCGTGGAGGCGCCGCCCATGATCCCGGCTATTCCGATAACCGTGTCGGCTCCATCAGCGATTACCCCGTCGGCGGTCGTCAAAGTCCGAACCACCCCATCCAGGGTCTTGATAGTTTCGCCTTCTAGCGCCCGCCGGACTCGTAACGCCGCACCCTCGACGGCGGCAAGGTCATACGTGTGATTGGGCTGACCCAACTCAAGCATCACGTAGTTGGAAGCGTCGACCACGTTGTTGATCGGGCGCATACCCAATGCGGTGAGACGGTTGGCTAACCAACGCGGCGATGGGCCAACCTGTATCCCGTCGACCACACGGCCCACAAACCTGCCACACAAGTCAATATCTAGAACCTCTACAGCCATCCGGCTCACGACGTCATCGCCCATATCGGCACCCGACGGCTCGGGCATGGTGAATTTGACACCTTGACGGGCTGCCAGATCGCGAGCAACCCCGACTACGGACATAGCGTCTGGTCGGTTGGGATTGACCTCGAGGTCATACAACACGTCTGGATGAAGCTCGAGGGCCTCGGCTAGTGAAGTGCCGGGCTCCATCGAACCTTCCAACAACATGATTCCGTCTTCGTCTTCGCCTAAGCCGATCTCACTTGCAGCACAAAGCATCCCGTTGGACCACTCACCGCGCATCTTCCGACGGGCGATCTCCATGCCGTTGACCATCGTCGTACCCAATGTCGCCAGTGGCACTAGATCACCCACCGACATGTTGAACGCTCCACAACAGATCTGGAGTGCACTCCCGCTGCCGTCGTCGACGTCGACCAACTGGATCCGATCAGCATCAGGATGGGGCCGCAGGTTTACCACGCGGGCCACCACGACACCGTCTAGGCCTCCACCAACGACCGTCATCTCCTCTACAGCTAGACCGAGACCACTGAGTTGGTCTCCGATTTCGACGGGATCACCGCACAGCGGGGCGAACTCCTGCAGCCACGACAACAACACCTTCATCGAGGATTCCTCCAAAAATTCCCAACCATTAGAACTGCCCCAAAAATCTGAGGTCGTTACGAAACAACTCTCTTAGGTCGTCGATGCCATGGCGCATCAGGGCTAAGCGATCAAGGCCGAACCCGAAAGCGAATCCAGACCACTCCTCAGGATCTAAGCCACCGGCCGCCAACACGCTGGGATGAACCATGCCACAACCACCCAACTCCAGCCAGGTCCCGTCCGGTCGCTGGATATCAAACTCAGCAGACGGCTCGGTGAACGGGAAGTAGGAGGGGCGCAGGCGCGATGTGAAGTCGTGGCCAAAGTAAGCTCTCGTAAACGCCTCCAGCGTCCCCGCTAGGTCACCGAACGTGATCCCCTGATCCACCACCAAACCTTCAATCTGGTGAAATACCGGCATGTGGGTGGCATCCGCTGTGTCGCTGCGAAACACCCGGCCCGGCATTATCGAGTAGAAGGGCGGCTCGCCCTCCTCCATAACCCGGATCTGCACAGGCGAGGTATGTGTGCGCAGCAAGGTGCTGCCCGGAGCACCATGATCCACGTAAAGGGTGTCATACATATCGCGAGCCGGATGGCCCGGTGGGAAGTTGAGGGCACCGAAGTTGTGCCACTCATCTTCGATCTCAGGACCTTCAGCGACCGTGTACCCCATCCCGACGAAAACGTCCTCGAGTCGTTCCCAGGTCTGGGTTACCACATGACGGTGACCTAGACGTTTGTTGCCATCTAGTTCGGTCAGGTCAAGACGCTCGGCCTCGAGAGTGGCAGACCGTGCGACAACCTCAAGCGCTGTCCGGCGCTCGGAGACAAGTCGTTCGAGTTCGTTTCGCACTTCGTTAAGACGTCGACCTGCGTCCCTGCGCTGGTCCGGATCCAAACTTCCCAATGCCCGACGGGCTTCGGTTACCACTGACGTCTTACCTAAGAGCTCACCGTCGAGCACCCTTAGGGCATCGAGGTCATGGACAGACCCGACCGCTCTGGCGGCTTCGTCGAGATGCTGGTCCAGGTTGGAGATCATTAGTGAGACTTTTAGAACTTTCTGGGAATTCCGCCAGAGGCGCATTGGGGGTGACATCCGAAGGTTAGGGCACCACCCTCTCGCCCCCGACGACCGTTTTGAGTATCTCTTAAGAGTTGTCGGTATTTCGAGAGCGTCGAAGCTCGTAAAGCGCCACTGACCCCGCCACCGCCACGTTAAGTGAATCCACACCACCCGCCGTTTCCACGGTCGCCGTGCCGTTACAGGCTGCTAAAACAGTTGCGTCAAGCCCATGAGGTTCGTTTCCCAGCACGATGGCAACTTGTTGATCGGTCGCCACCACGTCACCCAACTTGGCTCCACCTACGGGGACCGTCGCCCATGTGTCAATCCCGGCCTCTGATAGTCGTCCCAGCATCTCTAAAATTGATTCATAGCCAACGGTAGCCAACGGGAGCCGAAAGGCTGAACCAGCAGCGGCCCGCACCACCTTGGGATTGTAAAGATCAACCCCACCTACGATGAGCACGCCGGCGGCACCGAATGCTTCAGCCGAGCGCAAAAGAGTCCCCACGTTGCCTGGATCGGCCAACTCCACTAGGACCAGCAGAGGACATCCCGGTTGTACTGCGGCCAGCATGACATCAGTATCCATGTCAACGAAGCCGACCTCAGCCAATGCCGGCTGGGGGGTGCCAGTGCTGCTTAGTCCGTCGAAAATATTGTCAGGAACGGTGCCCACATCAGCACCGGTCACATCAGCTCGCGCTAAGAGGGACTCAAGCCGTGACCCAACTCGAGCATCGTCAAGCGCTGACTCAGGCACCACCACCATGCCCACGTCTAAACCAGCGTCAAGTGCGTCTGACACCAGCCCTGGGCCCTCGACAACGAAGGCTCGTCGCTCATGACGGTAACCACGGTCCCGAGCAAGGCGACGTAGCCCACGCACCCGCACGTTGTTGCTTGAATACCTATGAATCATAAGATCGACGGTCGTGACCGTCGGTTACAAAGAAGTAGTCAGGCCGCTTCAGATCCAGCCATCTCGACTAGAGACGCGAAGGCAACCCCATCGTTTACGGCTAGGTCAGCCAGCATTTTGCGATCGACTTCGATGCCAGCCCTCTTAAGACCGGCAATAAAAGCACTGTAGTTAGTACCGTTCTGGCGGCAGGCTGCGTTGATCCGTTGGATCCAAAGCCGGCGAAACTCACCTTTACGCGCCCTACGGTCACGAAAAGCGTAGTTTCCAGAATGCATCACCTGCTCGTTGGCAGCCCGGAAGGTACGGCTCTTATCCCCGTAATAGCCCTTGGCCTGTTCGAGAACTGCCTTGTGCTTCTTCTTGCTATGGACGGCTCGCTTTACTCTGGCCATCACGTTCTCCTGTGTTCGGGTCCCTGCCAGCGGTGGCGAGGACAATCACTGTTTGGTCGGTTCAGGACAACGAGGTCCTGTCTGGACTCGGTCAGATGCCGAGTTGCTTGCGCACGGTTCGCGCATTCGCCGGATCCACGTCGCTCTGGCGAGCTAACCGGCGCTTGCGCTTCGGAGCCTTTTTTTCAAGTATGTGACTGAGATTGGCATTACGACGCTTGAGACGACCACTTCCAGTCACTTTGAACCGCTTGGCTGCGCCACGGTGGGTCTTCATCTTCGGCATAAATATTACTCCGTTTTCTGATCTCGTAATCCACCGTTGATTAGGCGGGCATCTGCTCGGTTGGCTGGCTTTCGACTTGGGCTACATCGGTAGCAGCCGCTTCGTCCATTTCACTGGTGAGTTTTTCGTTCTCAGACCCTTCAGCATCAGATTCTTCGACAACCACACGTCGATCAGCTTCGGCCTCGCGTTGTTTTCGGGTGGCTTGGCCGGGCACCAACACCATGATCATGTTGCGTCCGTCCTGTTTCGGGTAAAGCTCGACCCGACCCACGTGGGTCACCGCCTCGGCGACTTTGTCTAGGATCCGACGCCCCAACTCCGGGTGTTGCATCTCGCGGCCACGGAACATGATTGTGACCTTGACTTTGCTGCCGGCGATTAGGAACTTTTCGACTTTGCGAGTCTTAGTTTCGAAATCGCCAGGGCCGATCTTAGGCCGATACTTCATCTCCTTAACTAAGACGTGGGTCGCCTTCTTGCGCGATTCCTTGGCCCGCTGGGACTGTTCGTACTTGAACTTCCCATAGTCCATGATCCGGCATACCGGCGGATCCGCTTTGTCGGCCACCTCCACCAGATCGAGACCTACTTCTAGTGCGGCTTCCAGAGCGTCAGGGAGGGATTGGATACCCATCTGCTCTCCATCTGCGGACACCAGCCTGACCTGTCGAGCCCGGATGAGATCGTTGATTCGTGGTTCCTGATTAGTCGGCGTTGCTATCGGTCGTCGCTCCTGTGTGACACGCAGGCTCTCTCCTCGTGATGGAATGGGTTGGTTACCCCCATCGAAACCGACTGAGACTCGGAGTTGTTGCTCCGGAAAAGCCAAAACGATGGGTGTCGGAAAGCCGACACCCATCAGATTCCACGATCTTTCCTGCCCTGGAGGGCGTCGTATGGACCGTCGATCAGACGAGATGAGGACCTCGGCACACTTGACGTATGCCTGGTGGGGGATTACCCCGCTTTCCATCTAGTTGTCCACCGTAGGATACCTGTCTCACACCGGCCCGACACCCAACGACGTTGGTTACCACCGAAAGAGAAACGAGCGAAACAATAATGAGCAGCCTCTGGACCCCCGGCGGAGAGCATCCCGTCGAACCCGATGTGAACCCACCTGACGTGAGACCAGAAGCCAACATGACCGAGGAGGAACGCCAACAGGCCGAGGAGATGGCGCTAGAGATGGCCGCCGTCCGCGAGCAAATCGCCTCAGCTCCGGCCGCTGTAGTCGTAGCCAACCACCTGATGGGCTTCTACGAACTGGCGGCTATCCACCTTTCCAAGCAGCCGCCCAACATGAACGAGGCCTCCGTAGCCATCGACGCCCTAGGGGCCGTGGTCGAGAAACTACCTGGTCGTCTAGGTGAGGCTGAGGCGACCATGCGCGATGCCCTCCAACAGATCAGACTGGCGTACGTATCAGTAGAAAAGGCGCTCAGGACTGGTACCGAGGACGACCCGGCGAACTCGTCCGCCTGATCCTCAGGCTGACCAACGCTCAGTGAACAATCTTGGCCAAAGGAAGTTCAATGATGTCCGTGGCGCCGCCGTCCCTTAGAGCCGGGATGAGCACATTAATCTCCGACTTAGCCACCACAGTCTCCACCGCAAAACCCGAACCTCCATAAAGTTCGTTAACAGTCGGTGACTTCATCGACGGGATCAGGTCGATGACGGCGTCGAGTTGGTCGCCAGCCACATTCATCTTGACCAAGACCTTGCCCCGAGCCTCCAGTGTGCCTTCGAGTAGACGGTGAAGTTGCTCCATGGCGTGACGCTTGACTGGGTCAGCGTATGACTCAGCATTAGCCACCAACTCGGTGTAACTCGTCAACAGAGTGTCGATGACCTTAAGCCCGGCGGCTCGGAGTGCTCGGCCAGTCTCCGTGATGTCAACTACTACATCAACGATGTCAGGGACCTTTGCCTCGGTGGCACCATAGGAAAGACGGATATCGGCCTCGACGCCCTGCTCAGCAAAATATCGACGGGTCAACTCGGGGTACTCGCTGGAGACCCGAACTCCGTCAGGAAGGTCAGCCACTGACTCCACTGGTGAATCACCAGGCACAGCAAGCACGATTCGCACGGGACGGGCCGTGGCCTTCGAATAATGGAGTTCGCCAAGTGACACCACATCGCTACCCGTCTCCTCAATCCAGTCACGACCGGTAATGCCCAGGTCGAATAAGCCGTCGGCAACATAGACAGGGATCTCTTGGGGGCGAAGGATCCGAACGTCGTCGACCCGCGGGTCGTCAATGGAAGCACGGTAATCAACCGAAGAACTACGAAGAACCCCAAGATCGGCCCCCTCGAACAGTTCGAGGGTCGGCTTTTCTAGGGATCCCTTAGGAAGAACAAGTTTCAGCACACCACGAACTTATCCGTCAAGCCCAGTTACCCCGCTAGAGATTTCTCGTATATATGCAAATCAGGCCTTAGGTGCCATCTCAAGGCGTAGGTCCTCACCCAGAAATTGCACGTTCGTGAAGCAACCGCGCCAAACATCAGTCATGGCGGTAACGCCGGCACCAGCCAAAAACGGTCGCCCATCGTCACCCCCCAGCAAGGTCGGTGCCACATAGGCCACCACCCGGTCAACCAGTCCCTCCCGGTGGAATCGCCCAGCAACCTGTGCGCCGCCTTCCACTAGAAGTTGCAGCACCCCCTCATCGCCTAGGCGGTCCAACAACTCGCCAAGGTCACCGTGGTGCTCGTCTGCGGGGAGCACCCGGGCATCTTTAGGAATAGCCCCCAGCACAATCCGACGGGGGTTAGTTGCTCCCATGGCAACCGCATCCGGCCAATCACGGACATCCAACCGAGGATCATCAGCAAAAACAGTGGCCGAGCCCACACAGACAGCGTCGCTCTCAGCCCGCATTCGATGGACATCGGCTCGAGCTTCCGGCCCAGTAATCCACTTGCTCGACCCGTCAGGGGCAGCGGTCCGACCATCAAAAGTGGTAGCCATCTTCAAGATGACCAAAGGCCGACCTGTTCGACGATGGTGGAGGTAGGGCGCCAACTGTTCGGTCACCTCCAAGGACCGCACCCCAACGATTACCTCTAGGCCAGCGCCACGGAGGTAGTCGATACCTCGTCCAGCTACCTGAGAATCCGGATCCTCCACGGCCACTACCACCCGTGTCACATCAGCCGCCACGATCGCCTCAGTGCACGGCTCAGTCCGGCCCGTGTGGTGGCAAGGTTCAAGTGTCGTAACCAACGTGGATCCACCGATCGAACCACCACAGGTAAGTGCAGCCGCCTCCATGGCCATCCGTTCAGCATGTAAACCACCAGGAGGTTCAGTCGCTCCGGTACCTCTTATTCTGCCGTCAAGCACGACTACCGCTCCCACCCAGGGGTTGGGCGAGGTACGGAACCGCGCCCAGGCAGCCGCAGCGATGGACGCATCCATTGCAACTGCATCATCGACGGCGCCACAAGACAACTCATCCATGGTCGTCCATCCCGGATCCTTGATCGGCTGCTGGTTTCTCACCAGACGGATGTGCATCCAAATTATTCACTATCAGACGGACCGCGTGCGGCACCACGTCTGCTACAGCCTCTAAACATTCCACACAGCCCGCCGCTGAGCCTGGGGTGTTTACCACCAGAGCCCTGCCGAGGGTGCCAGCCACTCCTCTCGAAAGGCGACCCAACGGATTAACTAACCGCATGGCCTCCGCCAACCCAGGAGCCTGACGGTCGAGCACGGTCAGTGTGCCCTCCGGGGTGAGGTCCCGCGGTCCAAAACCCGTTCCTCCGGTTGTCACTATGAGTCCGTGAAAGCCTTCGGCCAAGCGCTCAAGGGTCGAAGCCACCTCATCGACACCGTCCGCCGTGACCGCTACGTCCACTACGTCCCATCCGCGATCACCACAAAACACAACTAGTGCAGACCCTGAACGGTCCTCACGTACACCGTGAACCACCCCATCCGAAACGGTCAAAATCTTTACGGCTAGAGCTCTTGCAGGCAATCCTTGATCATGTATGGCCATTCACTGACGTTACCGGAGGCCCCCACCGGCGGCCCAGTCTCTGCTGGGTCTATCGGACTACCCTCGACCTGTGGGCAAAAAGATTGAACTAGAAGCGCTGGCAGGGTACGAGATCGGTCTGTTCTCTCATGGGGGCACGAGTCGAACCGTCCTTCGGACCGGTAGTGGACCGGCGGTCATCGTCATGGCCGAGATGCCCGGAATCACCCCCCGAGTGGCTGACTTTGGACGACGGATAGCAACCATTGGTTGCACCGCGGTCCTACCTTCGCTCTTTGGCACACCCGGCCGGAGAGCCAGCCCGGGCTATCTAATGCGTTCATTGGCCGGC
>CAWVUB010000084.1:0-10063 GCA_963933065.1 uncultured Acidimicrobiaceae bacterium
ACGGGACCCTGGAAACGCCCTCAAGTTGTGTTCGGGGAGGACCGCAACCACGCTAGGACCGGCCTTTAGGGGACGGAACTGGCGGTTCGGCCACTGGCACAGGGTGTCAAGGCCGGGTGGAACGATGAGGAACCTTCGGGTGACGAGTCGAACCGTCCGGGCGAGCCACCCGCCGGTACCGGACCACTGCAGGTAACTCTGACGCTGACGGGCGCCAGATGGGACCGGCAGTGGACTCGGAACCGGAGTGCCAGGTCGACCGGGTCGCTTCACCACCGTCGGGTGGTGAACGAAACGGTAGACCAGGGTTTCGTCGGAAACCGGTGGTCAAACTGGATCCGAGGACGGAGGGCAACGGACCCTCCGCTGTCGGATCAGAGTGGCACCCCACGGGGTGTTGCTCCGAGTCTGGATCGTTTGACGGAATGATCCTGCAGGTGGGAACGGAACGTCGGAGCGACTCCGAGAAGTTAACCGGTTCGCCGGAAGGCTACTCGGAGTCGTTTCCGCGTTTCCTCACAACCTCCAGGCAGATCACGGCACGTAGTTGCCGGACCATGCGGCAGCCGATAGAGCCACCAATGCAAACCCAGAAGCCACCGGCACCCACCCACCGAACCGCCGATGGCCCGCAATAGTCGCTACACCTAGGACTATGGGCACACCGTTAAGGCTGTAGCGCTCAAGGCTGTTCAGGTTCTCAGCTGTCAGAGCCACCAAAAGGCATGCAGAGGCGAAGGCGCCGTATCGAAGCGGCCACGTTCGTAAGAGAACAACGAGAAGGACCACCAAGGCGGCTACGGCCAATATGTGGAGGCCATCTCCCAATGCATCCGGACCAAACAACTCGCCTAGGCCATCCCAAAGTCGACTAGCAGGATCAACAGGATCTCCCCGTAGCTGACTTTGTACCGTCAGGGGAGCAAACGGTTCACCAAAATGAAGAGAAGCCCAGGTCACGTAGCCGGCCGCCGCAATCGGACCGCTGACTACTGCTGCAATACGACCACACCGTGACCGTTCCTCGCTTGACGGTTTCACTACCGCACACAAGGCCGGAACCATCAGAAGAGCACCGGTTGGTCGAACTACTGCAGCCGCTGCGGCTAGCAACGCTGCGCTCCACCACCTTTCCCGACGTAGGAGCAATAGGCACCCGATTACGAGGGCCAAAAACGGACCCTCCGCATAGGCCCACACCAATACAAATGCTGGTGGGAATAGCGCAAGAGCCCAGACGCTGCGTCGAGCCAGCCCTAGATCGGCTGACTCAATGACGACCAAGCGATACAGAAGAACCATCGCCACGAGGGTCCCACCATTGGCGACTACCACCAGTCCTACTGCCGGACCACCTGGCAGAACAAAGTCAGCAATTCGACCGAGGAGGACGTAGCCGGGGAAGAAGCGAACTCCCTCTAACGGCACTCCGTCATAGCCGTGAATCAGCAACGACTGGTACCAGTCCCCATCCCACGCAAGTAAGCCCCGACTCAAAGCGTGGGATCCCTCACCATCGCTGAGAAGGCGGGCGACCAGCCAGCCCACACCAACCAAAACTCTTGCAGCCAGCCAGGCAGGCAGAGCGACCAAAAGGCCCTCGAAATTCACACGCCGAGTCATGGGAGCCCCGGGAACCTCGAAAGATTGGCAGAGTCGTAGAACACATCAGCGTCCGCATAGACGGCCTTGTACGGCTGTCCCAGCCGGGTAGCAAGTGCCAGCCGGAGTTGAGGGCATTGCCCATCGAAGGTTTCATAGCCGTCCATCCAAGCCATCCAGACGTTGGCAGTTCCGACGGCTCTGGCGACGACGGCATCAGCAATCATCTCGACATCCACAGCGCCATTGCGCTCTGCATAATCAATCCAGTTGACCCGCCGCCCGTCGTCTAAGCCCGGATAGGACAAGGTAACAAACCGGTCGGCTAGGAGGCGGTGGCCAACAGGTGCCAGCTGGTCGGGACAGAAGAGGACCACATCACCGACCGAGCCTTCTGCTCTTACCACTTCTGTGATTTGACCAACCTGCGTCCGGTCACGCGACAACTCTCGAGCCACCGATACCCCCGACAGTAGGACCAGTGCAGCCAGAGCGGCCACTGATGCCCGCATTGTCATCTTCTGCAGCCCCACACCACATACCAAAACCAGTGGAATCACCGCAAATACCCCATACCGCCCCTGGTAGGCGGTATCTGTCGCCAAACTCACACCCGCTCCCACCACCATCGTCCCCACTCCAAAGGTCGTCACGACCTGAAGCCATCGAAGGTTCGTCCAACCCAAAACCGGACGACCACCTTCAACCCGACTACCTAGACCGACGGCCACCAATACGGAAAGGGCCACCACCACAAGCAGAGCCTCTGATCCTCGACCCCCGCCATACGCCTCAAGAGTTAGGGCAGCCACAACCGTCGGCCGGGGCGCTGGAGACCATGGCGTTCCTGTGTGGGCGAGTTGGTCTAGGAACACCGGAAGCCACGGGACGAAAGCCAACCATCCTGCGAGCACACCACCGACTAGGTACCACCCTCGGCGCCGATCGCGCCGCCATGCGACTACGACTCCTGCACTTAGAACGGTTACCGCAAACAATGCCCAGTAGTGGGTTAATAAAAGCGCAGAAACGGTGACAGCCAACGCGACCGAACGGCCTACTGAAGGCCTCTCCCAAACCCGAGCCACAACCAAGTGGAGCAATAGAAGGAGGACCAACAAAAGGGAGTACATCCTCACCTCAGTGGCATACCGAACTGCAAATGGGCTGGAGGCCAACACTCCAACGACCAAGAGACTTCCACGGATGTCAAGGTGTCTACGCGCCACCATCCAAACCAACGGGAGCGACGCTACGCCCAGTATCCCTGAGAAGGCTCGTAGTGCTCCATCAGATGTCCCAAACGGCACCGACCATACGGCGAGCAGCACATAGTAGAGCGGTGGATGCCCGTCTTGGCGCAGGGCGTCGACAAGGGCCGACCACCCAATCGTTGCCTCCTCAGCCAACGAAGCTGAGATTGCTTCATCAAGCCACATCGGCGACATCGCGATAAAGCGAAGAGCCAATCCACTGGCCACAGCGATGACCAGAACTATTAAAAGGCCAGGCGTCACCGCCGAGCGGCCATTATCGCCAGTGCCCACGATCCTGATCGTACCGCCACCCCCCGGGGTGGCCAGTACGATCGCCTTTACCCACCTATGTGTGCTTCCTAGGCACACCAAACCTGAGCTACTAAACGATGAACACCTCCCCGGATCCCGCCCCCACCAACGACAACAAAACCTTGTTGTCCGATAACGCCGCCATCGTCCCCGTAGTCATCGGTGCCGGTCCAGCCGGCCTGACTGCTGCGTACCAGTTCGGTAAGGCTGGAGTTAGTTCGACGGTGCTTGAATCCGATGACGTAGTCGGTGGAATCAGCAGGACCGCCATGCGTGATGGCTGGCGGTTCGACATCGGTGGCCACCGCTTCTTCACTAAAGTCCGGGCTGTTTCAGACTTGTGGCACGAAATCCTCGAACCCGACGACTTCTTGCTCCGGCCACGGATGAGTCGGATCTTTTACCAGGGTCAGTTTTACGACTATCCACTCCGAGCCATGAACGCCCTAAGAAATTTGGGACCTATAGAAGCCGTGCGCTGCGTCCTGTCCTATCTGTGGGTGCGAATTCGACCACCGAAGGACCAGACAACCTTTGAGGGGTGGGTCGCAAGTCGTTTTGGATGGCGCCTCTACCGAACCTTCTTCAAAACGTACACCGAGAAGGTGTGGGGAATACCAGGAACCGAGTTGCAGGCCGACTGGGCAGCCCAGCGAATTAAAAATCTCTCACTAATTCGAGCGGTAGCCAACTCGATGATGCCGAAGAGGAAGCGAACCGACGTCACCAGTCTCATTGAGGAGTTCGAATACCCTCGCTACGGACCCGGGATGATGTGGGAGCGCTGCACTGAGTTAGTCCGAACGCAGGGCTCCCAGGTCTTGCTTTCCCATCCGGTGCGACGTATTGGTCATGCCAACGGGCGAGCCTTCGAGGTGGAGGCCATGGGCCCGGACGGACCGGTGGTGTTCCCAACCACCGACATCGTGTCTTCGATGCCCCTCCCCCACCTCATACGGGCCATGGACCCACCTGCACCTCCTGAAGTCCAACTAGCCGCCAACGGCCTGGGCTACCGGGACTTTCTTACGGTGGCCCTCGTAGTGCCGCGGGAAGACGGATTTCCTGACAACTGGATCTATGTGCACGCGCCAGACGTCAAGGTCGGACGAGTCCAGAACTTTGGCCAGTGGTCTCCCCATCTCGTCAAGGATGGACGGACGTGTCTGGGGCTCGAATACTTCGTTACTGAGGGCGACGACCTCTGGGTAGCCGCCGACGTGGACCTAGTCGAACTAGCGAAGGCCGAGATGAACCAACTCGGCCTACTGAATCCAGCCCACGTGGAAGCTGGATACGTGGTTCGGATGCCGCGGGCTTACCCCATGTACGACGCTCACTATCAGGACAATGTCGATGCACTTCGCAACTGGTTAGCCACCCACGTTGCAAACGTCTATCCAGTTGGCCGTAACGGGATGCACCGTTACAACAACCAGGATCACTCGATGTTCACAGCCATGCTCACCGTCGAAAATGTATTGACCACTGACCCCGACGTCTGGCACGACGTCTGGCAGGTCAACGTGGAGGAGGACTACCACGAGGAAATTCGGTGAGTAGATGGCCGGTCTGGGGTCCGGTTCGCTGGGTTCTCTTGATTTCAGTGCTCGGCCTGATCCTTCGTTTGGCATACGTCCTGCTGGTCGTACCTGGGGCAGCACTCAGCGGCGACGGCGTCTACTACCACGAAGCGGCCAACCTCATGGCCGACGGTCTCGGATTCACTGAGCCATACCGCTACATCTATGGCGGAGCCCACGAGGTCCTTTTCACCTCTGATCCGGAGTCAGCCGTGACTACGGCCGGTGCAGCCCTACCCGTCGGACACATTGAACCAACCGCTGGTCATCCCCCATTGTGGGTGCTCGTACTGGGAGCTTTCTCAGCGGTCGGCTTCACCTCTGTTGCCGCCCATCAACTGGTCGGAGCCCTGACGGGAGCTATTGGTGTAGTGGCCTCAGGCTGGGCGGGGCATGAAATTGGAAACCTTCTCGGTCTTAACCGAGTTGGACCAATAGCCGCTGCGATAACAGCGGGGTACGCCAGTTTCTGGCTCAACGACGGGCTCATCATGTCTGAGTCGTTGGTAGTGCCGATCACCGCCGTCCTGCTGGGCCTCGCTGTCCGGATCAGTCGATACCCAAGTCTCCGAAACGTTGTCCTGCTTGGCCTAGTCGGTGGTCTCGCTGCCCTCACTCGAGCCGAATTGCTGCTGGCCTTGCCCGTTCTAGCGCTACCTATTCTGGTTAACCCAACAGCATCGCTCGGGCGACGACTCCGCTACTACGCCGCAGTAGGCGTTGTAGCGTCGGCCGTAATGGCACCCTGGATTGTCCGAAACCTCACCGTGTTCGACGAACCGGTGTTGCTGAGCAACGGGGTCGGAATCCTGCTAGCCCAGACGAACTGCGAGGCCACATATTACGGAGATAAGCAGGGTGCTTGGAGTTTCGATTGTGGGCTCCCACAACCGTCCGGACCGGACAATGCTGCAATCGATGAATCGGTGCGGGACAGCGAATATCGACGACGCGGCATCGACTACCTGACCGACAATCCAGCCCGACTTGTTACCCAGGTGGTACCCAAGCGGATTGGTCGCTACTGGGGGGTCTACGCTCCCATTGATCAATTACGAGCGGACATTCTGGTCGAAGGCCGAAACTTTCGACTTTCGGTGCTCGGGTACGCACAGTTCATCAGTGTCGTGAGTTTGGCCATATTGGGTGCTCGCGAAATCCGCCGACGCCACGGGCCAATGAGAACACTGGCCACTCTGCCGATTCTCGGCACACTGGTTGCAGGCCTCACCATGGGTGCTACCCGCTACCGAGTGCCAGCCGAGGTAGCCCTCGTCCTTCTAGCTGCAGTAGCCATTAGTGCGCTTCCAAAGCGACGAACGGCCACTGCTGAGACTCCTACACTCAGTTGATGGGCAGCACCGAGGCCTCCAATTCAAGCCCTTCTCTTCCACCCGTAAGTATCACACTTGACGTTGAAGACCTACGGCCAGACCCCGCTCTTCCCGAACGGGTGGTCGATATGACCAATTGGGTCTTAGATCTCCTAAGTGAACACGGTGTCCGGGCGTCTGTTTACGTGGTGGGTGAACTGGCTAAACAACGCCCAGAGTTAGTTAAACGTATAGCCAGCGAAGGCCACGAAATTGGTTTGCACTCATGGTCCCACGTACCTATAACAAGTCAGACACCCGAAACTTTTCTCGCAGATTGCCAGCGGGGGCGCTTGCTGTTGCAGGACCTGTCGGGTCAGGAAGTCGAAGGCTATCGAGCGCCGATGATGTCCTTGGTTCCTTCATCTGCCTGGGCCGTGCCGATTATCGCCGAGGCCGGGTTCACCTATTCTTCCAGCGTCTTACCAGGCCCCAGCCCTCTCTTTGGATGGCCTGGCCTTCCCCAAGAACCCTTTCAGTGGATTGACGGTCCCGTCGAGTTCCCCTGCCCTCTGGCCCGGATGCCGGGGTTTGCTCTTCCGTATCTTGGCGGCACCTACCTACGTCTCCTGCCAAACTTTGTACGCCGCTACGGTTTAAGTCGCTCTGGGTCGAATGAAGCACTATGGGCCTACTGTCACCCGTGGGAGTTTGACACCGAGGAATCTTTCCATCCCCACGAGCACATCGGAATGCTGGCAAGTCGAGTTGCTTGGCTCGGAAGATCTCGTATGGAACGACAGGTACGGCGCCTCTTAAATGACCCGGTTGCTGGAACTCTCGGTGAACTAGCGCTGCACCTGGCCGCCAATGGGGCGTCCCTCCCAGCGGTCGATCCCGTCGCACCACCTGTCGTGGGCCGCGCCGCCCAATGGGCTGATGGATGGCTACGCAACCAGTGAAACCATTCCAACCCTTCTGGCCCACCACCTTTCGGGGCAGCCTCACCCTAATTGCGGTTGCTGGAATGGTGGTCCGCTTAGCGCATCTCATCCTGATAGCCGCCAACAACCCACTCAGTGGTGATGCCTCGAGCTATCATCTGGCGGCCAATCTGTGGGCAGATGGCTTGGGATTCCCAGAACCGTTCCGTCATCTCTTCGGCGGAACGGACACTGTTCCCCTATCTACCGGTGGAACAGCAGTCATTGAGACTCCGGTAGGCCACCTGGAACGAACAGCTGGCCACCCACCAATTTGGGCAATCCTGCTCGGTATCTTTTCGTTTTTGGGCGCCACTTCCATTCTCGAGCAACAGGTTGTATCCGCCTTGTTGGGTGTCCCTGCGATTGTGTTTATGGGCCTTCTTGGACGAGAGGTCCACTCCGAACGGCTCGGTCTGTTGGCCGCAGCCATTACGGCTTCCTATGCCTTCATCTGGGTAAACGACGGACTTCTAATGGCCGAGACTCCTGCTATCGCATCCGCGGTAGCCACCATGTTGGTTGGTGTGCGCTTCTGGAACCAGCCAACCCGAAGGTCGGCTGCAATCCTTGGAATAGTGGGTGGCGTAGCGGCCCTTACCCGTGCTGAGCTGGTTTTATTTCTCCCAGTGGTAACTGCCGTAGTTCTTATTCGAGTAGCGCTCCCGTGGCGGGAACGATTGTTGCGCTATGTCATCTGCGGCTTGACATCTCTCCTGATATGCCTGCCGTGGTTCGTCCGGAACAGTACGGCCTTCGACAGTCCAGTCTTTTTCTCCAACGGGATGGGGACCGTGCTTGTCCAGTCCAACTGCGACGCTACCTATTTTGGCTCTGACCTTGGGTACTGGAATCTTGACTGTGGCCTTCCGATTCCCTACGGCGTCGACGGGAGTCTTCTGAATGAGGTGGAGCGAGACACCGTGGTACGAGAGCGGGCCACCACCTATATCACTGAGCACCGGAAGCACCTACTGACCACCGTCGTTCCAGCTCGAATCGGACGGATGTGGGGCCTCTACGAGCCCATAGGGCAGCTTCGCCGAGATGTGCTGGCCGATCGTCGGTCTTTCTCCGTTTCAGTCCTGGGACTATTCCAATTCGCGCTGTTGGTACCGGCCGCAATGGCAGGGTTTCTAGTGGTGCGTCGACGGCGGGGTCCACTACTCGTTCTCAGCGCGTGGATTCCCATCGCCACATTGACTGCAGCCACCACCTTTGGCAACACCCGTTATAGAACAGCGGCCGAAACTTCGATTGTGATTTTGGCCGCGGTGGCTCTTGACGCTGCGTTTGGTTGGTGTGCTAGTCAGCGCAAACTTTCTCAGTCTGGTTTGTTGATAGATGAGCTAACCACAACGGCCCCGCAACCGCCCGGTGGGTCGTCATAGCGGGGGTCATCCGTCCATGAATCCTGCCACCAGCCGCTTACCGCCTCTGGTAACGCAAACCGGCTTCCTACGACTTCCAGAACCGCCTGTCCCAGTAACGCCGCCCCACCTGAGCAAAGGTGCCCATCATCACGGTCGTTTCGAACCTTTCGGATCTGCACGAGGCGCCCATCAACTCCCGTGCGGAATCGGATGAACGCCCCGGCTGGGTCGCCAAGAATGATTCCTGTGGCTATGTGATCTACGTCAGAGCGCCGCTCGGCCAGTTGAACAAATAGCCGGTTGGCCAGCCGTCTGGCATCCTCAATTTTCTCTCCCGGCGGTGTGGGAGGCATTGACAACCAGACCAAATGGGCTCCGTCAGCTGTTAATTGATTTGCCACGTCATTGAGGCGTGTCCCATATGCAGAAGGATCCGCCACAATCTCGCCTAGATCCCAGCCTCCAAGCATTACCACCACTACGTCCGGATCACCGACCAGCACATCGTTTAGGTAGTCATCGATCCCAGGCCGGAGCAGGCCAACCCCGCCGATTGAACGAGTGTTGACCGTCACTGCCCCGGTTGCTTCCAATGCAGCCCGTATCCCAGGGTCAGCGTCATAGGTCACGCTGTCTCCGATGGACACCACCTTGAGTGGTTGGTCTCCGAAGAGCAGCGGAACAAAAGCGACCAGAACCGCTGCAACGATTACCAATAAAAGCCCCTTCATAAGGGTCGAAGCATCGGGCATAACCTCTGAGGGTAGGGCTCACTAGCCCGGCGACTCCGGACCACCTTCAGCGGGGCCTGTAGGATTATTGACTCATGACCCGAATCTGGCCATCTCGACGGCGGACCTGGGCGATCTTCGCCATCTTGGTTGGCCTATGGATTGCATTCGCTCCTTTTAGTCGACCGCTACCTGGGGGAGCAGTTTTTTCCTTTGAATCCACACCAGAAATCAACTGTCAGACACCGGTGGTCGGAATGCTCGGCGACGATCGACCCATTGCCCTGGTGTACACGAAGCCACTTCCCGCTGTAGGTGATCCGACTACGGAGCGACAGATCGACTGCACCAGTCGGGCGCGATTTCGCGTGGCCCTCGGAGCAATCCTGGTAACTATTTCAACTGCCTTAGCCCTGAACAGGCCGCGCACCAATTCTGGTCCTCCCGTTCAGCACGCCACGGAGGTTTAACTCCATGCCCGCAGGTGGTTCTGGAACCAAACTTGGCGATACCGCAGATTTACTAAATCTCGTGTTTAACCCTAAGCCGCCCATGAACTCCGCTTACCTGACCTGGTATTACCTCGAAAACCCCGAAGGAGTAGCTGCTGTAGGCCGCGACTATGACGGCAATCGCCTAACCGGCAATTACGCCCTGATTCCCCAAAGATTTCAGACCGCTACCAAGTCCGATGCGCGTTTGGGCCTAGGCGTAGACCTAGCCGTACATCCTGACTTTCGCGGGACCGGCACCTATCGCCGAACCGTTGAGGACAGTTACCAGGTGGGCGCTGCTGAGGGACTCAATGGTATTCTCGGTATCGCTAACGCTGAGTCCGTGCCTCGGATGACCGGTGCCTTTGGCTGGAGTCATCTCCCTGACTTCCGGGCCCGCTTCTTGCCTCCGATCC
>CAWVUB010000085.1:0-10022 GCA_963933065.1 uncultured Acidimicrobiaceae bacterium
TCAGGCTCCGGCTCAGGCTCCGGCTCCGGCTCAGGCTCCGGCTCCGGCTCAGGCTCCGGCTCCGGCTCAGGCTTCGGCTTCGACTCCGGCTCAGGCTCCGGCTCCGGCTGTACCTCACGGGTGAGGCCCTCGCGTTTTGCCTTGCGGCGAGCCCGGTCGGCTTGAGGCTCAACAATCCCGGAGGAATGGCTCTTCACACCAATGCCAAGTGACCCGCAGAGATCCAAAATCTCAGCGTTGGTCATTCCCAACTCTCGCGCCAATTCGTAGACGCGGATGTTCTTCGGCACGAGGGGTTGACGTCCTATTCTTTCTCGGAATTCTCTGGGAGATTTTTTCTGCAGCCCGGCAGGCCAACACAAGGCTCCCGTCATCGGGGAACCGCTATCTGACGCTATCGGTTGATGGGGTAGATCACCCGTCTCCAGGAGGCCTCGTGGCCAATGACCTCACCAAAATTATCTCCAGCGCAACCACCAGATTAGCGAACTGGACCGGCTTCACGTCTTGTCGAAGGGCTCTGCTGAGAATACCCGGTCTCAATAAGCCAAAACACGTCGGCTTGAGATGTAGCCAAGCCCCTCGTCCGGGAATCTTTCGCCCTACAAAAGGCCCCTTACCGTCAACTGGCCAGGCGATTCGCACTAGACCATCAATGGGCGCCGAGGTTCGGCACGCCACACACCGCCTCAGGGGTGCAGCGCCGGTTGACCGGCCCAAATCCGTTACCTATACCTTTTCCTCGCCAGGCTCAGTGGCCGCTTCAGTCCATTGGCCAGCCGACACATCCGGCCCACCCTCTGCAGGTTTCCAGACTTGCTCCCCAGTGTCGTCGTCCACAATCCATTCACCTTCGGCCCACTCGACGTCCGCATATGCAGCCTCCTGAGCGACCTGTGTCTCGCTTTTTATATCGACTCTCCAGCCAGTCATCCGAGCAGCAAGGCGAGCGTTCTGACCTTCCTTACCAATAGCCAAGGAAAGTTGATAGTCAGGCACGATCACCGTAGCGGTGCCAGTCTCCTCATCAATTTGGACCTCTTTCACCTTTGCCGGTGACAGCCCCTTCATCACAAAGTCAGCTGGGTCCTCAGAAAAGGGGACGATGTCAATTTTCTCACCCCTTAGCTCGTTGACAACCATCCGAACCCGTGCCCCGCGCGCACCCACACAGGCCCCGACCGGGTCGACATTGCTGTCGTTTGACCACACTGCGATCTTCGTGCGGTGTCCCGGCTCCCGAGAGCAGGCCCGGATCTCCACTACACCGTCGGCGATCTCAGGCACCTCAAGCTCGAAGAGACGCTTAATAAGGCCGGGATGAGTACGGCTCACCACGATCTGAGGACCTTTTGCAGTCTTCCGGACTTCAACGATGTAGGCCTTGAGTCGAGCATTGGCCTCTGGCCTCTCGAAAGGAACCTGCTCGGCCTGAGGTAGAAGCGCTTCGACCCGACCTAAGTCCAGCAAGGTATAGCGCGCATCAGTCTGTTGGATCATTCCGGTCACAATGTCGCCTTCGCGACCTGCGTACTCTTCATACTTGAGGTCGCGCTCGGCCTCACGGATCCGCTGGGTCATAACCTGCCGAGCAGTCTGGGCGGCGATGCGACCAAAGTCGTCGGGAGTTACGTCGAACTCGTCGCCATCCGGCTCACCCTCCTCGTCTAGGTCTTGAGCCAACACCCGGATCTCCATGGTGCTCGGGTCTATGGTCACCCACGAAAACTCGTGTGCTCCGGGCATGCGCTTGTAGGCCGATTCCAACGCGTCAGCCAACGCGGCAAACAGAGCGTCAATAGAGATGCCTCGCTCGTTAGCCAAGGCCTGAAGGGCCTCCATCATTTCGGGGTTCATGACCCCACCTTCCTTCCCGGAGCGGATTCGTCGCTCCGATCGTTCACCTTGCGAACCGACTTCGGCTCAGGGGTCCATTTGAAGACGGTGCGCGCCGTCAAGATCTCGTCATGGCGAAGCACACGCTCAGCCATGTCATTTGCTCGAATAACCACGCCGTGTTCGTCTGCAGAAGCCAACACTCCAGCCACACGCCGCTCCCCTTCGGTCCCCGGCACAGTCTTCACAGTCACTTCGCTGCCTAGAGCCTGCACAAAGTGTCCTGGGCGTTTAAGAGGCCGTTCCAAGCCAGGGCTGCTCACTTCGAGGGTATAAGTGCCAGAAATAGGGTTTTCATGATCGAGGGCCCGCGACACTTCACGAGTCACGTTCGCAATGGCGTCCATACCGACGCCGTTGGGGTGGTCAACCACCAATCGCACAACGCCACCCTCGTACTCAACGTCCAACAATTCGACGCCTACTCGATCGCAGAGGGGGCCGGCTAGCGCGTCGATTTGATCGATCACTGCCATCTCGCCCTCCTCTTTTGTTTATCCACCAAGAGTGGATGCGTTACTTGTTCTGTTAGGCGCAACCACTGACACCGAAAACAAAAGGCGTGGGCAGAGCCCACGCCTCGTCGGAAACCGGCGATGTACGCGTTGCAGATCATACCGGCAGGCCGCCCCATCACCTAGGGCGAGGCCACGGACCTGACTTAGATTGAGTCAGAAACTGGCCCTAGCGGGTGTGCCGGCGGATTAACTCAATCCGGGTTCCAGAATCGTTTGCGTCTTCACCCTGTTCAGCTAGTAAGTGATCGCGGTCTTTTTCGGCCTCCCTGCGAGCCCGTTCCGTGTCGACGCGGGCTAGAGCAGCCTCAGCTCCCTCTTCGTGAATCAACTGAGCCCAATGAACGAGAGCATCGACCATCTCATCCTCGCGGACTACCGCAGCGTTACGCCCCTTAATGAATAAGTGGCCTCGCCTATTGCCTGCGGCGATACCCAGATCCGCATCCCGGGCCTCTCCAGGCCCATTAACCACGCACCCCATAACTGCTATCTGTAATGGGATCTGTCGATCAGCGAAAGCCGCCATGGCTTCCTCAGCCACCGCAACCACATCAATCTCAGCTCGACCGCAACTCGGGCAAGCGATTAAGTCAACATTGCTCCGCTCCCGAAGCCCCATCGCTTCCAGCAAAGTTCGACCAGCCCGAGCTTCCTCAACAGGATCTGCGGTAAGCGAGTAACGGATAGTGTCCCCGATTCCTTGGGCTAGTAACGCCCCGATTCCCGCCGAAGACTTAATAAGTCCGGCTGGAGGAAGTCCCGCCTCAGTCACACCGAGGTGAAGCGGGAAATCAGTGACCTCTGACAACTGACGGTAGGCCTCAACCATTAGCGGGACGCTGGAAGCCTTGACTGAGATCTTGATGAGGTCAAAGTCGACGTCAGCGAAGTAGCGGATCTCGTCCAGCGCCGACTCAACCATGGCCTCAGCAGTGACCTTCCCACCATATTTTTTGTAAAGATCTGGATGCAAAGAACCCCCGTTAACTCCGATTCGGATGGGAACACCCCGATCCCGTGCCTCGGCGGCCACCGTCCTGATGTGTTCGGGTCGCCGAATATTGCCTGGGTTGAGGCGGAGACAATGCACGCCGGCTTCCAACGCTGCCAACGCCATCCGGTACTGGTGGTGAATGTCAGCCACGATGGGCACTGGCGACCTTGGCACAATCTTAGCTAGGCCCTCTGCAGCCGCCGGCTCGTTGCAGGTGCACCGAACGATGTCTGCGCCAGCCATAGCTAAGTCATAAATCTGTTGGATGGTGGCCTCGTGATCAGCCGTTCGCGTCACCGTCATGGACTGCACGGTTATCGGCGCTCCCCCACCAACCGGGACATCACCCACCATCAGACGGCGAGTGGAACGACGCTCGCTCCCAGCCTGAACTTCCATTCCCTGAGGCTATCGGCCACCCGAATCTGGAAGGAGACTGTTCAGTTCAGGCTTGTCAACCCAAGTCCGGCAGATCAACAATGTCGCGATACAAAGCAACAGCCCCGACGACAACCAGCAGCGATACCACCGCCCAAGTCACTGGCACCAACTTGGCGGCGTCGGCGCGGTGACGCCGCCCACCGAAGGACCGGAGCCGCTCATAGGTCGCAATAGCGACATGCCCACCGTCTAACGGCAAGAGCGGCACGAGATTGAATACTCCGATAAATACGTTGACCAACACCAAGAACCAGAGATAAGTCGCCCATCCATCAGCCAACATGGCGCCGCCCAGTCGGGCAGCCCCATAAATCGACAGCAACCGCTCCTCAGAGGCACCAGTTGAGGAGATCTCAACGTCTGAAGAACTCCCAGAAGTATTGGTTGGAACGACAACAGCCCCCGCTGGGTCCGGAATCGATTCAGAACTATCCAAAGATCTCTCAGGTAATGCGGCTGAAAAGAACCGCTTTAGACCGTCGGGGGTAAAGAACGATGTAAGCCCATCAACCGACATAACGGCGAGGTCACCAAATCGTGTGCTGGCCTCAACCACAGCAGTAGCCGGCCCCATTGTGACTAGTGGACGTTCACGCCCGACGCCAAAAAACCCATTGGTCGTTCCGTCCGAACCAAGCCGTTCACCAATAGTGGCTCCCTTCACCGTTTGGACCCCGGCCCGCTCAACGACCACTTCGACAGTCTCAGTCGGTAGGCCACGAACCACCGCACCAAATACATCAAAGTCGTCTACAACGACACCGGCAACAGACACAATCCGGTCCCCAGGAAGTAGGTCAATGGCCTCAGCAGTGGAATCCGGGACTACCTCACTAACCAGCCATCTGTCAGGGTCGGGCGTACCAACCATGGCGTACAAGACAAACAACAACAACAACGCCATACAGAAGTGCGTGGCTGAGCCGGCCAAGGCCACGGCTAGGCGGCGGGGGTAGGACTGGGCGCGGTAGGTCCGATGCTCGATAGCCGGATCTACCTCGTCGAGGCTGGTCATGCCAGTAATACGAACATACGCACCTGCTGGAATGGCTTTCAGTCCGTAGGTGCATTCGCCTCGCTGAACCGACCACAAGCGGGGCCCGAACCCAAGAAAGAACTCAGTGACCTGCATGCCCGACCATCGGGCCACCACAAAGTGTCCCAGTTCATGCAGAGTCAGCATGGCCACGAAAGAAAGAACCACCACCAAGCCTGACCATCCGCCAATCAGCGCAAACGAAACTACAGCCCCTAGCAATAGGGCTAGACGAAGCCGATGATCAGCGGACTCAGAAATAGGCACTTGAGTTAGTTTCGGTCAGCCACGAGGGCTGTGGCAGCCTCTCTGGCCCGGCGGTCAATTTCAAGCACCGCTTCCACATCTGTAGCTTCATCTCCGGGCCACGCATCCAACGCGTCAGCCAGAACCTCAGTGATCCCCACCCATGAGAGTTCACCATCCAAAAAAGCGGCAACGGCTACCTCATTGGCCGCATTTAGCCAAGCGGGTGCCGTGTGGCCTGCCCTGCCGGCAGCGAAGGCCAAGTCCAGACAACCGAATGCATCTCGTGCGGGGGGCTCGAAATCCAGCCGGGAGATTTGAGTCCAGTCGATCATTCCATACGGCACATCAAGGCGATCTGGCCAAGCCAACGCGTAGCCCATGCACAAACGCATGTCCGGATTTGAGAGTTGGGCGATGGTAGCCCCATCGGAGAACGTCACCATCGAGTGGACAATTGACTGGGGATGAACGACTACCTCGATTTGGTCGTATTCAGCACCAAAAAGTTCATGGGCCTCAATTACTTCAAGGCCCTTGTTCATAAGAGTTGAGGAGTCAATGGTGACCTTGGGTCCCATCACCCAGGTTGGGTGAGCGAGTGCTTGTTCTACGGTCACAGTCTTCAGGTCAGTCCGAGACCAGTTGCGAAACGGTCCTCCCGAGGCGGTAAGCACGATGCATTCCATCCGTTTGGCAACGTCGTTGGCTCGCAGACACTGGTGGATAGCGCAGTGTTCGCTATCCACTGGGAGCAACTCAGCACCTGGAGTGTCTCGCGCCCTTTGGACGACCGGCCCAGCGGCAACCAGCGATTCCTTGTTGGCTAGGCCGAGACGACGACCAGCAGTTAGGACCGCAAGAGTGACCGGTAGCCCAGCAAAACCGACCACGCCGTTTATGGCAACATCGGCGATGACGGCAGCCTCAGCCAACGCATTAGGGCCGGCCAGCACAGTAACTTCCGAAGGAACGCCGGCTTCGACAGCGGCGGCCAACGAGGTATCAGCAATAGCGACCACCTCAGGTCGAAAAACCCATGATTGTTTAACCAGTAAATCCACCGAGCGGGCTGCGCCGAGAGCCACCACGTTAAATTCGTTTGGATGCTCTGCTGCAACTTCGAGGGTTTGGGTACCGATAGAACCCGTCGAACCGAGCACAGCCACCGAGATCGCGGTCATGGAGCCGGCTGGTTCAGCTAGCGAACAAGTCCATCAAGCGGGCCGTGTAATACGTGGCCGGCAAGACAAACAAGAGAGCATCAAAGCGGTCCATGAGCCCGCCATGGCCAGGAAGAATGGTTCCCATGTCTTTAAGTCCGAGGTCTCGTTTGACCATCGACTCACAGAGGTCACCCAGCGGTGCCGCCAAAGCGACCACGATGCCCAGCACAAAGGCTGAGCCAAGGTCGCCAGGGTCTTGGCCGAACGGTGTGATCTGCCCGACCACCAAGACTGCCGTAGCAAAACTCACTGCCATGCCCCCAATTAGTCCCTCTGTAGTCTTATTGGGGCTAACCGCAGACAACGGACTCCGACCAAATAGGCGTCCGACAACTAGGCCACCCGTGTCGTAGCCCACAGTGCACAGGACTGCAGCCAGAAGCATGCCAATGCCGTTCGGATCTGTGAGCATAAGGCCGGCAAAGGAACCCAGTAACCCGACATAGAGGACACCAAACAGGGTTACTGACACGTTCAACAACGGTGCCTGTCGATCAATTCCAGTCAGATACCAGAAAAGACTGAACAGCACGGTAAGTCCTAAAACTAAAGGTATGGCAGCCTCAAAGCGCCAGTAAGCAGCGAGGTTGAGAGCACCGACCGCGACCACACCAAGCAAAGCTGCAGGTTGGTAGCCCGCTCGACGTAGGGCCATAAAAAATTCGGCTGCGGCCAGCACGAGCACAATGGTCACCAGCGCCATCGTCGCAGTGGTACCGATCCGGAAAGCGGCCAAGGCCAGCGCCCCAAGTCCAACACCAGTTACAACAGCCATTGTCATGTCTCGTCCACCGGCGGCTGCCGCAGCGAGATTTCGGTCCGGACCCGGGGCCACCGGACCATTAGGAGCTAAACCACCCGACGCCGACTCACCGGCACCAACGTCATTTTCCCGCACTCCAAAGTCTGGCAGCGGCTCATCAGGTGGCAACAGTGGTGGATCGAACTCAGCAGTCGCCGAGGTAACCAACGGGCCATCGTCAAAAAATACGGCTGCGGCCTCCAAGTCATCCCCCACCGGTTGCTGGGACTCATGATCATCAGGGACATCATCAGACCAACGAGGACCATCGTCGAGTCCAGCCCAAGGATCATCCCCACCTGTCGATCCTCCGACTACGTCACCCGCAGGCGGCGCCGACCAGTGTGGCAACTCATCTCCCGAGCCTGCACCGCCAAACACCGACCGACCCGGCTCGACATCATCGTCAGGTGCATCGAGACCAAGGATTCGAATCTCGTCGAAACCGCCTCCTCCGGTACCACTTTGATCTGTGTTCACTGCGGTCCTCCCATCTGGCCCTTTGTCACATCATCGGTATCCATAGAGTGACTCAAATCTCTAGCAATTCGTTTTCCTTGACTTGACGGGCACTCTCAATCTCTGCCTCGAATCCATGGATCATTTCGTCTAGGCGATTACCGGCCCACTTCAAATCATCCTCTGATACCGACCCTTCGAGATCATCAAGGTCCTTACGTGCGTGCCGTCTTAATCCCCGCATTCGATTTTTCCCATCTTCAGCCATGGTATTAACCATGCGTACCAGATCTCGGCGTCGTTCTTCGGTCAACTCAGGAAACGAGAGGCGAACGCTACGTCCATCGTTGCCCGGGGTTAGACCCAAGTCAGCCTGAACAATGGCCTTCTCAATAGCTGGGACATTGGCTGGATCGTGAGGCGTCACCAGGAGCTGGCGCGTCTCAGGGATGGAAAAACTCGCGAGTTCCTGCATTCGCATCTCGACTCCGTAGGCCACAACAATGACTTTCTCAACTATGGCCGACGAAGCTCGACCTGTTCGTATGGTCGAGAACTCTCTTCGAGTATGGGTGACGGAATCGGACATACCTGACGAAGCCTCATCAAGCACCATCTGGATCATCTCGTCGCTCACTTCATCCCCCGGTCCGTCCGGACTATCTCCCACTCATCGTCAGACAACTCGTCCAAGCGAGTCCCCTCCATAGATTCGAACGGGTTCACTAGTCAGGAGACCAGTGTGCCCACTGATTCGCCAGCGAGGATGGACCGGACGTTACCCGAGGCCATCAAGTCAAACATGACGATTGGCAGATCATTGTCCATGCAAAGCGTGATCGCTGTGGCATCCATGGCTCGGAGACCCTTTTGGATCACATCAAGATAGGAGATTTCCTTGAGTCTTGTGGCCTGTGGATCCAACTTTGGGTCAGCCGTATAAATACCATCGGTCCCTGAGTGGGTGCCCTTAAGAACTACTCCAGCTTCAATCTCAACAGCCCTCAGCGCAGCTGCTGTATCAGTTGTGAAGAACGGGTTACCCGTTCCACCTGCAAAGATCACTACGCGACCCTTCTGCAGGTGACGGACAGCCCGACGCCGAATGTACGGTTCCGCAATCTGGGCCATATGGATGGCGCTCTGGACGCGGGTCGGCTGACCCATCTGTTCAAGCGTGTCCTGCAGGGCCAGCGCGTTAATCGAAGTTGCAAGCATGCCCATGTAATCAGCCTGAGCCCGATCCATCCCGGCTCCAGCGCCAGACATACCACGCCAGATGTTGCCACCACCCACTACGACAGCTATGTCGACTGCGAACTCATTACGAACCGCAGCAATTTCCTCGGCAACTTGACCAACGATTTCTCCATCGATGCCATAGCCAGCGTCACCGGCGAAGGCTTCACCAGAAACTTTTAGAACTACTCGATTCCAGCGAGCTGGACTCCGGTCGCCATCGCTCATGCGATCAGGCTCCCAAGTAGGCCTGAGCGAACCTCTCGATACTGCCACCGCCGAGGGTGTCAGCAACCGAGGTCTTGTCTCCGTGTAGGCCTTGTTCGAGGAGTACCGTCTCCCTAAACCACCCTGCGAGTCGACCTTCAACAATTTTGTCCCAAGCTTGCTCGGGTTTACCCTCAGCCTTGGTGATGTCAAGTAACGCGGCTCGCTCTTTGTCGACAAGATCCAACGAGACTTCATCTCGGGTCAAGCAAGTTGGCTTGGCAAAAGCGATGTGGAGGGCCACCTGGTGCAGCGTCTCTTGATCAACGCCGGAGCCCTCGACCACAACGCCATTCACGCCCCGTCCGTCCTGCACATGCAGGTAAGTGTCAAGCACATTGCCCTCGCCAGCCTCGATAAGCGATACCCGGCCTACGTCGATGTTTTCTTTGATGGCGAGGCGTAAGTCATCAATGGCCGACATGCGGGCCTCGACAGCGCCTTCACCCTCCACCAAGACCGCACGAGTTAGTTCATCGACAAGTGCCAGAAACCCATCCGACTTCGCCGAGAAGTCGGTTTCACACTTGAGGTGCACGATGGCCGCACGCCGGTCATCGGCGACAAGGCCAATAGCCCCTTCAACGTTGTCGCGATCCGACCGACTGGCTGCTTTGGCTAAACCTTTTTCTCGGAGCATCTGGGAGGCGGCCTCGAAGTCGCCGTCAGACTCGATCAAGGCCTTCTTCGCATCCATCATCCCGGCACCGGTGGCATCGCGTAGCGCCTTGACATCCTTGGCGGCGATCTCAGCCATTATCAGCCCTTTTCCTCTTCAGAATCACTCTCGTTGCCGATCACTTCTTCTGTCGGCACATCGGCAACAGACGGCTCATCAACTACGGCCTCAACATCCGACTCCTCAGAAGCAAGAACTGTGGCCTCAACATCCGACTCC
>CAWVUB010000086.1:0-9877 GCA_963933065.1 uncultured Acidimicrobiaceae bacterium
TAGACCGCCTACAACCGAGAGAGCTGCGTAGCTGGCGGCTCCAGATGGATCGGCATCCCTCAGTAAATGGGCAACCTCAACGGCAAACGTCGAGAAGGTTGTCAGGCCGGCACATAAACCGGCTCCGACCAGTAAGCGTGCTGATCTGCCAACTCCCCGCCCAAGAATTAGGCCTAGAAGCCCGCAACCCACAAGGTTGGCCAGCAGTACCGGTCCGGCTAGCCCACCGTCCGTGCCAGCAGTGGTCTCCATTAGGCCCCAACGGACCGCTGCCCCGATTGCTCCACCCCCTGCCACGAGAGCCAGATCTCTGGCGGAGAGCGGGTTGGTGGTCACAAGCCCGAGACTATTGGCGGTTAGCTTCATGTCGGGTGAACATGGTTCAGGTTGGAGGCTGGTTGACTGTCGGTATGGATCTAAGCATGGTGCGAGAGACCTATGAGACCAATGGTTTGGATTCGGGTGACCTAGCGGAAGATCCGTTCACCCAGTTTCAGAGATGGTTTGGCGAGGTCGAGGCGGCCGGCTACTGGGAGCCCAACGCAATGGTACTCAGCACGGTTTCAGCTGACGGATGGCCTTCGGCCCGCAACGTGCTCCTCAAGCGCATCGATGCGGATGGCTTCGTGCTGTTCACCAACTACACCAGCGATAAGGCTGTCGACCTCGACAACTCTGGTCGGGCATCGCTCACTTTCAGCTGGACTGAACTACGCCGTCAGGTGCGGGTGGTCGGTGTCGCCGAACGGCTTTCGGACGAGGAATCAGATAGGTACTGGGCCACAAGACCGAGGGGCAGCCAGTTGGGAGCATGGGCTTCAGATCAGAGCACCGTGGTGCCTGACCGGGCCACCCTGGAGACTGCCTTCAACGATGCTGAGCAGCGGTGGAAGGGTCGTGAGGTGGATCGTCCCGGCCACTGGGGTGGATACCGGATTCGCCCTCACCGAGTGGAGTTTTGGCAGGGCCGCCCCGATCGTCTGCACGACCGGCTGTGCTACTACCTCGATGGTGGGACCTGGGTGGTAGAGCGCCGCTCACCCTAGAAGACGGATTCCGGTCTAGCTGGGTCCTCCAGCGCAGTTACCAAACCGTTGATCAGCAGATCAAGGTGTTCGGCCCGAGGTGTGTCGCCATGGTCTGACCAGTCTCGATAGTCATGGTTCCAACGAATACTGGGTGGTAGTTCGATCTGTACGCCCCTTCCGGGTACCCGGTTCACTGGATTGTTGGGGTGTAGGCCACGGAGGGTCTGCGGCATGGCCTCTACGTCATCAACCACCCGGTACTCCTCAGGAAGCACTCCCCTCAGGTGTCCAGCCACATGATGCGCAGCGGCACGATCTGCACCACCGATCAGAATTGCCCAGAAGTCGTCGTGACGCCCGTAGCCGTGGATTGAGAGCACGGTTTCCACCCGGTCCAAAAAGGCGTCCAGATTTGATGACACGCCGGACAGAAAACGGGTCGAAGGAAGGTGGCGTCTACACCCGTCGGGTTGTACCACGGCGTAGTACGAGCCACCGATTCGTGCAGCGACTTCGCGGGCCACTACCTCGGTAGCACGTTCCAGCCCGCCACCGTGCAGGGCACATACGCCGGTCCCTGACCGCAGTTCGATCTCTTCGGTCACCCCCGCTAGGGCTAGCAGGCTGGCTAGATCCTCGATCGGTTCGACCTGGCCCGGAGTCCGATTTTCGATTGTCGGTGGCGGAGTAGGTTGTTTCATCGTCGTCGGTCGCTAATCGTCCCGCGGATCGAGGCGAAAGCGACTAGTAGAACAGTCATCGTGATTAGTACTTCAAGTGGGGTGGCCCAACGGACCGGATCGTCAAACCAGCGACTGATACGGGCCGGCCAGTCGCCGATCAGACGAGCAACGGGCACGACCAGTAGGTCTCCGCGATGGATTATCCCTTCGGTAGCTACCCACACCCCAGCCACCACGGTGTACATCCACTGTCGTGCCTTACCTGCCAGGGCAGGGCCAAGACCCCACGCAACCAGAGTCGCCACTAGCAACCACAGGGCCAAGCCCAGTCGCAGGCCGCCCACGTGGGCCGCCCAGTTAGTCAAGTGCGACTGGAGGTCGCTCACCACATCCACAATGGGGTTGGACGGTGTTCTCGGGTTACGCAGGATTCGAATTTCGTAGACGCCGTACACGATGAGGTAGGTGCCACCCAGCGTTAGAGCCAAGGATGTGATGCGGTTGAAATAGGGGAGCAGTCGGCGTAGGCGCCGGACCAGGCCACCTCTAGCCATGGCCAGCGAGAGGGTAAGTGACGTCACCACAGCGGCCATGCCGGCTGCAAATGCGAGGTAGGTGGCGATCCCATCGACGATTCCGTCTCGGCTGAAACTGTCGGCTACGTGAAGAAAAAAGATGGGGGCTGAGCAGCCGACGGACACCACGGCGTATGACGCACCAAAGCCCAGGACGGAAGATATTTCTCGATTAGATGGTCCACGTCTCGGGTTGAAATGCGGGACTCGGACTTGGCGACCGGTTAGTTGGAGTAGCCCGTAGGGCACGAATGCCACTCCAAGAACGACGGTGACCCAAGGAGTCCTTGTGGCCACAGCCTCCTCAGAGACCACGGTGTTGACGGCTAGGCCTAGGGCGCCGAATACCATTACGAAGGCTGCGGTTAGGGTCAGACTGACTGATAGGCCGCGTAGAACCTGCTCGGGGCGGGCTTCACCGTCAGCAGAGTCACGGCCCAGGAAATAGCCAAGCCATGTGGGAAGCATGGCAAAGCCACAAGGGTTAATAGCCGTGACGATGCCCAGAGTGAACGGCAGGGTTAAGGAGACGCCCGTCACTGGATCGGCTCTAGATGCTCGAGGATGGCGGCGTCCAGTTCCTCTGCGTCCAGCGATCCGTGGTGGATTTCGACAAGTTCACCCTGTCTATCCACGAAGGCAGTGACCGGTAGGCCGACGGTGGTCAGGGCACTAGAGAATTCACCATTTGGGTCACGCCCCTGCAGGTACGTGATTCCAAGTTCGGTGGCCCGCTGAGCGGCGCGAGTAGGTGAGTCGCTGATATTGATTCCAACGAACCGAATTTGATCGGATCTGGCCTCATGAGCAGCTTGGAGCACTGGCATCTCCTCAAGGCACGGTGTACACCAGGTAGCCCACAGGTTCACCACTATCGGTTGCTGATTCTCATTGATGAGGTCATCCAGCGTGGTTTTGTCGCCGTCCCACAACTCGAAGGGCATTGAGGTCACGTCTGCAGGCGCATCGTTGGAATCGGCGGCACAACTGAGGAGTGTCCCGAACATTAGGACTGCGGCGATGACAGTCGCTGCTCCTATCCAGGCAGATTGATAGGTGGAGACGGCACCGTCGGGTAGTTGCAGCACAATCCTCGACGGTACCGGTCTGGTGGGCTTAGTGCTGGAATTGAGGCACGGTGGTTGCCACACGGGCCGGGGCTCGCCGGAGCGTCACCCCGACCCGTGATTTGGCGTTCTTCCCGCTAGGTCAAGCGGATAGCAGTTCCTGCTGGATACGTACTGGAATCGGCACGATGGGTACCTGGTCTTCGGGACGTGGCACTTTGGAGGGTCGACCGCGTCGGCGCTTGGTGGTCAAGATGTGACCGTTACGAAATAATTGACCTCCCCAGACCCCCCATGGCTCACGTCGCCGAATAGCTCCTCCTAGGCACGACTCAAGCACTGGACAGTCACCACAGATGTTTTTGGCCTGCGTGATGTCCCCGATGTCGTCGCTGAAGAAGACACCGGTGGGGACGCCGAGGCGCTCACAGGCAGCTTGCTGACGCCATGCCTCTTGTTCGTAGATCAGTAATGGTTCCATGGTCTGGTTGCTTTCTGTGTTGCTTAGGAATGGTGGTTGGTTTGGTCTCAAGAATTGGGTCCGAAAAACAGTGAAGGCCGCCGGATTTCTCCGGCGGCCTCGGGGGTTGGATCTGTGTTCAGCTATCTAGCTAAACGCTCCCCGGGGCCGCTGGTCGGTCTTGGCGAAACCATTGGTCTGATAGGTGTTCTTAAACGTCGAGGATTCGACGTGCCACGAGACACCTGGCTCGGTAGTTACATGGCCCAGATGCACGCGCGGCGAGGACAGGTGTGCGCCGACTGCATGGCCTTGAAGGTGGGAATGGTGCTTGTTCATCTGGTCTGTCTGGTGGTTCTCTGGGCTTTGTTTTTGGTAGTTGGGTGGCGAACACCACCCATTCCGGCATCCACGATAGTCCCGGCTAAGTGATCTCCATCGGAGTCGATAGCGACCCCCAAAGTCAAATGATTAAATTAATGTGTGGAATACACGGCCTGACCTGCAATTTCATTTCGATTTGCTTTGCCCATTATTCGGAGGTGTTCAAGGTGGGCGTAGGTTTCGCTGGCTGCCATGTCACCCCATGAGCGCTCCTTGAACAACCTCTGCATGAAGGCTTCCACGGTTCCCGAACCGATGTCGTCGCCTGCTTCCTGGATGGTCTCAAGACGTTCTACATGGTGTCCAATAATGTGGTCTACTCGGCCAGTCACGTCGCTGAACGGATGACCGTGAGCTGGAAGGACATGTCGCACGTCGGGGAGCTCTTTCATCCGTTCAAGCGATCGGAAAAACGTGGCCAGCGGGTCATCCATAGGGCCGACTCCGTTGATATGGGGAGTGATTGTGGGCAGCACGTGATCGCCGGAAAGCAGGATTCCGTCGGCTGGGTCGTATAGACACAGGTGGTCATGGGTATGGCCTGGGGTATGGAGGGCCAGCCAAATCCGGCCTCCGAGTTTGATCTCCTCACCGTCAACCACGGTCGCCGAGGGCTCCGGGACCCGCCACGACCTCGACCCTCCAGTCACGTCCATCTCGGACCACCTCCGGAGTTCGGCAACCGGTGGTGGTGTCCGTTGACTACCCCATGGAGTCGGGCGACTCATCATGGCTCGGATCCGCTCGAGGTCTTCGTCGTCGGCCAGGTCTAACTCCCCGGAGTCCATTTCTTCATCAAGTGTTGTGTCCTTCCAAACCGATCGAAAGTCGGCATGGGTGAGGACTCTGGTCCCGTGGTCGTCACGGAGTCGGTGCACTCCACCAAAATGATCAGGGTGGCTGTGGGTAACTACGGCTGTGTGGACTTTTTCGTAACTGGCGCCGACCTTGGCTAACCGATCGCCAAGGGCATTCCATGATTCCAAACTGGGTAGGCCCGGATCCACCAAAGTAAAACCGTTTGAGTCTTCGAGCGCGTAGCAGTTGACATGGCCTAGGCCCGGCATTGTGATGGGGAGTTGAAAACGGAACAACCCAGCGGCCAGTTCAGCTACCTCGCTTGAGGGTTCCTCCTGCTCTTGTCGGATTGCCCTGGCGGGTGGATCAGAGCCGTGAGAACAAGAGGAGTCGGCCACGGCGTCACCCTAGAAGGGGACGGCCGCTAGGGCCTAAGCGGCTGGGGGCTCGACTCGCTTTCAGGTGCGAGAAAGAGCGCTTCCCGGTAGTGGCGGAGTTCGGCCACCGATTCTCGGATGTCGTCCATGGCCCGGTGTCCGCCGGTCTTCTCGGGGGCCGATGAAACAACGGTGGGGTGCCATCGGCGGGCTAGTTCCTTGATGGTCGAGACGTCAACCGACCTGTAATGCAGGAACTCCTCGATCTCGGGCAGCCAGCGAAGCAGGAAGCGCCGGTCAGTTCCAATGGAGTTACCGCAAAGCGGCACGGTACGAGCTTCAGCGATGTGTTCGCGTAGGAAGGCCATGGTGGCATCGCCGGCTTCGGCCAGTGTGTTAGTCGAAGCGGTGATGGCTTCCAGCAGGCCGCTCTTGGTGTGCATGGTTCGCACGAAGTCCCCCATGCGTTCCAGCGCATCAGGTGGTTGGTGGATCACCATGTTTGGCCCTTCGGCGACGATGGTGAGATTGTCATCGGTGACTAAGGTGGCGATTTCGACAATCACGTCTGAGTCCGGGTCCAGTCCGGTCATCTCAAGGTCCATCCAAGCCAACACGATGTTGATCCTAGGGCTTCCGGCTGGTCGGTGAACCGAGGGGTGGAGGCTAAGGTCGCCGCCGTGCTTGAAATCCCCCTGCTCCGCCTGGTTGATGATCTACCCCTTCCGTCCTACGCGCGGGAGGGTGATGCCGGCGCCGACCTCGTGGCCGCTGAAAACATCACCCTTGCGGCCGGGGGTGGTAGGGCGCTGGTACCCACCGGGGCGGCTATCGCTATTCCGGTTGGATACGCCGGATTCGTTCAACCGAGGAGTGGCCTAGCGCTGAAGCATGGCGTGACTTGCCTGAATACTCCCGGACTCATCGATTCGGGTTATCGGGGTGAGTTGAAGGTCCTTCTCATCAATACCGACCCAACCGAGAGTTTCGAGGTAGTGCGTGGTGAACGCATTGCTCAACTGGTGATCCAGCGTGTTGAGGAGTGCCAGTTCAACCTGGTTGACGAACTGCCACCATCTGAACGTGGTGAGGGTGGATTCGGATCGACTGGTCGCTGAGTCGGACGGCTGATACATGGGCGTAATCGAGTACCTGCCGGGCATCGGTGGCGTTGATGAGGGCACTCGTGGGACCGTGGTCAACCACCGGATGCGCGCGGTCACCGAGTTGGTGGCCGAAGACGGGATTTGGGATGACTCGTTGGTAGTTGAGGTTCGCGCGCTGTTTGACTCGCTTGCCCCAGGGTGGACGGCTACTCGTGATCATCCAATGCGTAATGCGCCGTTGTTGGATGCCCTTGAAAGGGGTGTCGTGGAGGGTCATACGGTGCTCGAGTTGGGAGCTGGGACCTGCATATCGGCACGGGATCTAGTAGGTCGATATGACCGACTCCTGGCCGCTGATCTCTCCTGGGGAATGCTTAGTCATGCCGTGGACGGCGCACCGCCACTCATCTGTACGGACGGTTCGGCGTTGCCGCTAGCCGATGGAACCCTTGATGTTTTGATTCTGCAGAACATGTTCTTGTTTGCTACTGAGGTTGACCGTTGTCTGGCTGTCGGTGGCTGCGTCGTCTGGGTGAACAGCCGAGGTGCAGAGACGCCGATTCACCTGTCCTGTGATGCTGTGATTACGGCACTAGAGGTCGCAACGGGCGTTAGTTGGCGGGCCATTACCTCAACGGTCGGTGAGGCAACCTGGGCTGTCGTGCGTCGGACGATTACGAGCGCGGGGCACTAAGCCGCAGAGTGCGACCATCACCAGTGAGGTCGACAGAGACCTCGTTATCGGATACCCGGTAGTCGATGACCACATCAGAACCGGCTTCCGCCATCTGCATGACTGTCTCTTGAACCGATGACGCAAGGTTCCCGATTTCGGACAACTTGATGCGATGGATACGGAGAAGGGACACCAGTCCAACCTGGGGTAGGTCACCTATTGGTTGGTGCGCGGGGAGACGCAGTGTCACCACATCGGGATCATCTCGTCGGGAGATCTGTGTCACCCGCCGAGTCTCCCACCTTGTTGGCTCGGGTGTGGTGTCGGTGCCGTTAGTTAAGGATTCGTTGGCATAGAAGGCGTTGGTCGGGCAACATCGTTGGTGTGACCGTTCTGGTCGATGAGGCTTTATGGCCCTGGCGGGGTGCCCGATGGGCCCACCTGGTGAGCGACGAGAGCGTCGATGAGTTACACGCGTTCGCCCGACGGCTCCAACTTCGGCGTATGGCGTTTCAGGGTGATCACTATGACGTCGCCGAGGATCAACGACAGCAAGCTTTGATTCTCGGGGCTGAAGGGGTCCGGGGCCGTGATCTGGTTCGACGATTAAGAGCTGCCGGGCTTCGGCTGTCTGCCGCAGATAGACCGGGGGCGTGGGAAGAGGTTGGCCGGTGGTCTTCACCAGGCATCCGGCCCGCTTTAACTGGGATGACGATGTTCGAGCCACTGGTAGGGGCCCTGGCCCAGGTAGATGCCTGTTGGCAGACCGCTGAGGTGGTGGCCTTCCGACGGACGACAGAGATGGCTCTCGTGGTGCATGACGTGGGAGATGTGGTAATTGAGCGGATGGTGCCTGTTGGAATCGAGGTGTGGTGCCATGACGACAGACTGGTTGAATTGCTTACCCCTTTTCTGGAGACGACTTAGTGAAGTACGGAACTCCGATTCTGTTCATGACGGCCCTCCTGGTCGGGGCCTCGTGTGGTGGTGACGAAACAAAGAGTGAGCGGGTGGAGGCGGAGCCATCGGTGATTCCAACGTCGACCATGACCGTCGTGCCCGAACTAGTGACCAATGGTTGGATACAACTCGGTGAACTCTCGTTTGATCTCGAGTTCACCTGCTATTCGCCGGGAGCAGGTGACGTGACCGCCATCGGAATTGGCAAACACCCGGATAATGGTCAATGGGTAGAGGCCTTGATTCAGGGGTTCTTGGGCCAGCCCTACGTGGGTCTCACTATCGGTGAGTCGGTCCGTTATGAAGCGTCACTTGATAGCCCGTTGGAAGTGTTTGTCCATGACGGCACGATCAGCGCAGGAGCCATCGAGTGGGTACGTGGCCTAGATCTAGATTCTGGAGTCGGTGAGCGGGTTGGTTATGGCGCGGTGTTTGTAAGTTGCAGTGAGTACGTCCACGATCTGCCTGAGGACTACTGAGTTGGGTTTAAGGGCAGAAACTGGATCAGCTGGGGCAACCGCCCAGTTCTTCGGCCCAAGGTAGGCGGCCAGCCCACATTCGGATGATCTGAAGGCCGTTGGACAGGAACATGACTCGGTAGGTGGCGTCCTGTACGTCTTTGGGGATGTAGGCCAGCAGGTTTCCTGAACCATCGGGAAGCGGTGTCGTACGAATGCGTTCACCAAACATTTCACGTACGCGCTCTTCAGTGTCACCTATCCCGGCACCGGACCGTGTGGTGATGGTGCGGGTATCGACGTCCACCCGCTCTACGGTGCCAGCAACCACCCAGAAGGTAAGGCCAGCTTGGCCAGCCTCAGGAACGACAAGGAAGCAATGGCCCGTCGGCGTGACGGGAGTGAACCGACTACCGGCTGCCAGCTGGGCATCGTGGATCGTCATACCGAACATGACCCGGTCGATGCCCACGGTGCTGACCGACGATGCGGCATCCAACGTGGGTACTCCAAGACCGTCTACTGGGGGCAACGTACCTAGCGTTTCGGGGGGTCGGTCATCGAGTGTCATTCCGACAATGGTGGTGACAGCGATCAGCGTGTCACTATCGGACTCGGTGTAACCGGTCGTCGAGGCTGAAGTTGTGGTCGGCACCCCAGTGGAGGTGCCAATCGGTACGAGCGTGGTTGGTGCAAGAGGGAGGGTGAGGTCTAGCTCGCTCGATTGACCACTAAGTCCGAAAAAGAGAACGCCGGCGACGGTAACCACGGCAAGGATCATCAGTAGCACCGGCCGCATGTGTACAGGGTAGGCGGCGGGTCGAACCCTGAACGAGCGGGTGGATGCGAACTAGCCAACGGCGCGGCGCAATCGTCGGGGATCTGTGATGCACTGGAGCAATGCAGGACCTCATGACATCCAATGGCGTGGTGGCCGTGGTGGCATTGGTGGGGTTGTCGCTGGTGGCTGGAAGTTGTGGAGACTCTTCAGAGGTGGCCTCGGTGCTATCGACCACCACTGCGGTCATGATGCCGACGGTAGTTACACCAGTCGCAGCGCCAACTACCGCAGTGTCAACGACCACGGTGTTGCCCGCCACAGTGTCGACGACTAGAGCACCTACAACTACCACGAAGACTGCAACAACGACTCTCCCATTGCTTCCAAGCGCGGCCGAATGTGTTTCAAAACTTCCTGTGGGTCTTCGGGTCGGCCAGGTCATGTTGCCCCTTGCGACCCAGGCTGAACTGCCCTTGGTGGCTGATCTTGTTGCCCGTGGATTGGTGGCCGGGGTAGTCGTGGTG
>CAWVUB010000087.1:0-9729 GCA_963933065.1 uncultured Acidimicrobiaceae bacterium
CATCAGTGTCCGATGCCGTAGGGATAGGTGCGCGTCCTGGCGCAGTCATGGTCAAATCAGAATCAGACGAAGTGAAGAGGGTGTTCATGGAGGCGCAGGGTAGCGGCGCGACTGCTCAGGACTGCGCCGCAGTGGCTCGAGTTCGCAGATCGGAGACAGCGTGTTGGAGGCCTTTAGGGTCCCGGAATAGGGCGCTACCCGACACCAGTTGGTTTGCCCCGGCAGTTACCACGCTGGCTACCGTCTCTGGTCCTATCCCACCGTCCACCTCGACGACACAGTCGTAGTCCTCTAACAGGCCAGCGACCTCGACAACTTTTTCTTCAAGTGGGATGTAAGTCTGTCCACCAAATCCTGGATTGACGGTCATTACAAGTACCACCCCGAGAAGATCACGTACGTGACGGATGACGTCCACTGGAGTATGTGGGTTTAGTGCAACACCTGGTGTTGCACCCAACTCGGCAATGTGGCCCAACGTCCGGTGTAAGTGGTCGCAGGCCTCGGCATGGACGAGCACAGTCGAGCAACCTGCATCGATGTACCGTTCAATCAAGCGGTCAGGTTCGACGACCATTAAGTGGGCTTCGAACTCCAAGTCCACAAGCGACCGGACTGATCCGATGATGTCGGGCCCGAACGTGAGATTGGGCACAAACACGCCATCCATGACATCCCAGTGGATCAGATCCACGCCAGCCTTTTCGAGGGCCTGGCACCCTTCACCTAGATTGGCAAAGTCAACTGGGAGAACCGAAGGAGCGATTCTTATGGGGTGCGCCATCCACGGACCTTAACCCAGGGCTTCGGTCGGCTTGCGGCGAAATCGCAGGTGTTTGGAGTAAGGGTAGAACTCTGGCAGGTCACGTCGAGATAGCCGGTCTTTGACATCGTTCCAAAAATCTGCTGAGTACAAGTCGGAGTGCGCCTCGTCGAAACGCTTCCGCACCTCAGGGGATACGTCGTTTGGAAATGCCATGAAGGTTGGGAACTGTTCGGGGAATACATCGCCTGGTTCGACAGAGAACCATGGTTGAGATCGCATTTCGTCAGCGGGATCATCGGTCTGGGGGATGTGTCGGAAACGGCAGTCCTCGAGCAGGACCAACTCGTCGTAGTCGTAGAAAACGACGTTGCCGTGGCGGGTCACACCAAAGTTTTTGGTGAACAGGTCACCGGGAAAAACATTTGCAGCCGCTAGGTCTTTAATGGCCCAGCCCCAGTCGATGGCTGCTGCGACCGCTTTTTCTGTTGACATTTCTCGCAGATACAGATTCAGTGGGTACACCTGCCGCTCGGAGTAGACGTGACGAATCACCACCTGATCACCCACCAGTTGGACCGACTCAGTTGCTGTCTCCAGCAGTTCATTCAGGAGTTCGGGGTCAAATCGGTCTTTCTCGAATGACAGGTTCTCAAATTCCCAGGCCTCAACCATTCGGCCCACCCGATCGTGGTTGTAGACAAGGTCGTAGCGACGTTTGACAGCTGCTCTGGTGGTGTTCTTCGGAGGGTCGAAGCGGTCCTTAATGATTTTGAAGACCACGTTGAACGACACGAGGGTGAAAACGGCCATAACCATTCCTGGAGTTCCCCGAGTGCGAACGAACTTGTCGTGAGAGTGATTTAGATGACGGTATAACGAACGGTAGAGGCTGGTTTTACCGTGCTGTGAAAAACCAATAGCCGTATAGAGCTCGGCGAGGGACTTCATGGGAAGGAGCGACTTGAGGAAGCCGACCACATCAGAGGGGTTCGGCCACTCCACAAAGAAGTGCGATCGGGTAAAGCTTAAGAGACGACTGGCATGGGACTCGGTGACAAGTACCGTGTCCACCTGAAGGCCATCGTCTCCGTGCACAACGGGGATCACGATTGGGGTTACCCGGTTGAGTTGACGTAGTCGCCCAACGAGATACGCCCCTTTGTTGCGGTAGAAAACAGGTCGAAGCATGTCTATGCCGTCAGCGGACAGGCTGTCCCATTCCTCGAGTAGGAATGAGTCGATGCGGGCTGCTGCCCGCCGAGAATCGCCGTCAAGGTCGGCCCAGGGTGCCTCAAATGCCGCGGCAGAAAGAATCTCGCGAACCATCGCTGCAGTGTCGTTAACCCGGTTAGCTGTAGTGAAAAGTTTCGCCTGGCTATCACCACGGGAAATTGTGGTGGCGCCAAACCATCGAAGCTCGACGTCGTTGTCGACACCGATGGTAGTGAAAACACGTCGGGTCACTGAATTGAAAAACGTTTCGGCTAAGCCAAAATCACCGCGGTCTGCGATGCGTTCTTTGTAATGACCGCGCGCTGCCCTCCAGATGCCTCGGCGGTCGGCTACCCCATCGACAAGAGGTCGCACCCGATCGACAGTGGCGACGACCTTGGCTCGGTGCATAAGGAGCCGCTGGTCGGCGTCGTCGGCCTGTTCTCCCCATTCTCGGTTGGTGAAGTGTGTGGCGGCCCTCCGAGAGACCTTCCGAAAGCCGGCGATGTAGTCAACAAAGCCGGCCAGAATCGTGTCAGAAATCTGGTAGGCAACTTTTTCCGCAGCGTCAAGATCGACGTCGTGCTGATTGCTCATGACTCTTGGCCCTTCTCAGGACCTCTCTTTTGTTGACTCTGGAACGCCTGCCAAGTTGAGTCAGACTCAGGCAGTGTTCCCCAGCCTTGGTGGTTAGTCGGCCAGTTGGCCGGCTGCAGGGTCAACGGGTTAGCACCCACTTCGGCTCCGTAGAAGAGCTGGTGATGGCGCCTAACGAAAAGCCAACGGCCATCAACTCGGCCATACCGATCGTCATACCGGATGGACTGGTGAATCCACCGATCGTCATCTTGGACTTCGGCCCGGCAGTAGACGTGACCGGTGGCCTCGTCTGGGCCGTGCAAGTCGATTTGATGGGTACCCACGTGGAGAATGGTTACGCCTACGGCACTGAGCTGGTGGGCAAGGTTCTCCCGAAGGGCCGATTGGCCAGTCACCGGCGCTCCTAAGGCGTCGCGGCCCACCCGGACATCGGGAACGAAAAGGGCTACTAATGCATCAAGATCCCGTTGATCGGTGGCGACAGCGTACCGCGCCACCAGTTGTCGGATATCGGCTTCTGCTACCAACCGTGCCAGAACGGTGTCGGTCTCCGTCATAGCTCGGAGTTGTCGCGAAGACGTAGGTCAGCCCATCCACCGGGGGTAGTTCCGTCAACTCGAACCCGCCGCGAGGTATAGCGCCAGCGGCCATTCACGGGCTGATAACTGTCCTGATAGCGGCCCCAGTGGTCAACGCCAGAACTGGTCATGACGGTGAAGTAGGCCTGTCCGGTGGCTCTTCCATTTGACAGGTCAGATCCATTGACGGTGATGAGGAGTGTTGCTGTGTGGTGCTGAAGAAATAGGGGAAAAGGATTATTGATCTGACTGGTCGCGATCGAGTCGCGGGATTTGGTAAAGATGGTCCGAATCTCCTCTACACCGCTGTAGAGAAGTCCATCCCCCACATCCATCACTGCATCTTGGGCGAACAGATCCATGACCTCATCAAATTTGCCCCGGTCGCCGAGCACGTTATAAGAGGCGACAAGATTGCGTATCTGTTCATGGGCTTCGAGTTCCCAAGTTTCCACGCGGCTCCTTCCGGGTATAGGTACCCCACTAGCGTGCCCCAACATGGACGATCTACACGACATCCGCAACCGATTTCCTGGCATTGACGATCAGTGGGCACGATTCGACGGCCCTGCCGGCACCCAAGTAGTGGATGCAGCCATTGACGCCGCTGCTGATTGGCAACGCAGCGGTAGCAACGCCAACTCTCATGGAGTGTTCGCTGCAGCCGACGATTGCGATGCACTTGTCAAGGAGACCAGCACGGTGATGGGGCATCTGCTTGGTGCAGATCCGGCAGGGATGGTTTTTGGCCCCAGCACGACGGCCAACATGATGGCTCTCACCCGTGCCATCGGTAGGGGTCTTGCGCCCGGGGACGAGATCATATGCACCACGTTGGACCACGATTCAAACGTCTCGCCCTGGATGTTGATGGCCGCTGATGCTGGAGCGATCGTCCGCATGGCCTTGTTTGATCCTGACAATGGACGTCTGGAGGTCAGCGCCGTCACTTCACTGATCGGACCGGCTACCCGCTGGGTTGCGGTTACCGGGGCATCCAACATTATGGGAACTATCCCCGATGTAACCGCTATCACCTCGGCGGCCCACGCAGTAGACGCCCGGGTCGTGGTCGATGGTGTTCATCTGACGCCACACCGTGCTGTGGACGTGACGACTATGGGCTGTGACGTCTACACCACGTCGTCGTACAAGTGGTACGGGCCACACGCTGGGATCATGTGGGTGGAGCCTGATTTACTTACTGCTCTGGATTCCTACAAGGTGCGTCCGGCGCCAGACCATGGCCCAGGGTGCCTGGAGTACGGCACGCCCTCTTGGGAGGCGCTCGTCGGGATCAGGGCGGCAGCCCGGTTCCTACTGGATGTGGGACTAGATGCCATTACGACATCCGAGGCTGAGCGGTTTGCCCGGCTCTTGAATGGGTTGCAGGCCGTTAAAGGAGTGCGAGTGGTCGGACCACAAGACACTACTGACCGGGCGCCGACCTTGATGTTCGAGGTAGCCGGGTGTTCCCCGATCACCGTCGCCCAGCACATGGCTGCAGCTCGGATTGCCGTATGGGAAGGTCATCACTATGCAGTGGAGGCCATGGCGCCACTTGGTCTGGATGCCGAGGCCGGTGCTGTCCGGGCCGGAATCAGCATGTACACCACCGATGCTGATGTCGACCGTTTGCTAGCGGCTGTGGCTGACCTCGCTAATTCGGTTTCTGCTTCGTGACCCCCGATAGTTCGGCGCCGTCCAACCGGTCTGGGAATCCAAAGGACATGGATGCGACGGCAGAGAAAGTCCAGCGGCCCTTGGATGGGGTGAGAATTCTGGCGGTTGAGCAGATGGCTGCCTTGCCATTTGCTACTCAGCTGATGGCTCGCCTAGGTGCTGACGTGGTCAAAATTGAGCATCCATCGACCGGAGAGAGTGGACGTGGGTCACTACCGGCCATCAGCGATCCTGACGGCCGATCAGTGGGCGCCACCTTTCTGCGCAACAATCTCAACAAGCGCAGTGTGGGTATCGACCTCAAGCAAGCCGAAGGCGTTGAACTGGTGCTTCGGATGGCTCGTAACTTCGACGTTTTTGGTGAAAACTTCCGGGCCGGAACAGCTGATCGCCTCGGCATTGGCTATGACGCGATCTATGCGGTTAATCCCGCAGTTGTCTACCTCTCGGTATCGGGCTTTGGGCAGGACCCGGCTTCGCCCTACCACGACATGGGCGCTTATGCCTCGATTGTCGAAGCCATGTCAGGTATTTACGAGTTCAAGCGGGCTCCTGGTCGGGCACCCACGGCCAATCCGGTTGGGGCGCTCGGTGACATCAGTTCGGCGCTATTTGGAACTGTTGGGGTGCTCGCAGCGCTTCGGCAACGCGACCAAACTGGGGTTGGGCAGCACGTAGACGTGGCCATGCTCGATGCCACGGTCGCCATGACTGACATCGTGGCCAACTTTTATTCCATGGGTGTTGAACGGGAGTGGGGGAGCGGGGTGGGCATCGTGGATACCTTTGCCGCTTCCGATGGGTATTTCGTGTTGCAGTGTGTGCGTGAACACCACTTCGCTGTGCTGTGTGCAGAAATAGGTCACCCTGAACTAGCCGACGACCCGCGCTTAGCAACCCGGGCTGGGTGGCAAGACCATCTTGAGGGTCTGTTGCGTCCAACCATTGAGAGATGGTCCGCCAGTCGGACGACTAAGGAAGTCGTGTCACTGCTGTCTACCGCTGGATTGGCATGCGGTCCGTCGTTGACTCCGGCTCAGGTTGTGTCAGATCCGCACCTTGCGCTTCGCGACATGCTGATAGAGACGACCCCAGGTGATGCTCAGGCTCCTGTGCTGGTCCCAGGTAACCCGGTCAAACTTTCTAGAGTCCCCAAAGTCGATGACACTCGGGTGCCATGGTTGGGCGAGCACACCGAAGACGTGTTGGCCGCCGAACTTGGATTAGATAGTGACGAACTGGGCAAACTCCGTTCCAGGGGTGTTATCGGGCCGACCTGAGCGTAAGTGGCCTACTGTGGGCGAGATTCCAACCGCCCGACTACGAAAGAGAGGGGGTGACGAGATGGTGGAGACTCGCCGGCTGACTCAGTTCAGTCACGGTGCTGGTTGAGGTTGCAAGCTCGCCGCTGGCGAGTTGGCGCACGTGGTGCGCCGTCTAGCCCCCGTGAACAATCCAGACCTGCTGGTCGGCTGTGATACCGGTGACGACGCTGCAGTTTGGCGTCTTGATGATCAGCGCGCTCTGGTGGTGACTGCTGACTTCATCACCCCAGTTGTCGACGATGCTCGGATGTGGGGCCGCGTAGCGGCTGCCAATTCAGTTTCTGACGTGTATGCCATGGGTGGGCGGCCGCTGCTGGCTCTCAACCTTGTGGGTTGGAACAGTGAGGAGTTGTCGACCGACCTTCTGGCCGATGTTCTGCTCGGAGCACAGGACATCGCTGACGCAGGCGGATTCGTGATAGCGGGAGGCCACACCGTTGACGACCCAGAACCGAAATTTGGACTAGCAGTGGTCGGAGAGGCCGACCCCAACCGTCTGTTGACTAATGCTGCTTTCAGGGTCGGTGATGTACTGGTGCTAACCAAACCGCTGGGTGTAGGGATAGCAACTACGGCCATAAAGCGAGGCGACGCCCCCATTGAAGTAGTGGAGGCCGCGCTGGCCTCGATGACAAAACTGAACGCCGAAGCGGCAACGATTGCACTAGACAGTGGGGCGTCCGGTGCTACCGATGTCACAGGCTTTGGTCTGTTGGGACACCTCGGCCGGGCGGCGGTTGAATCAGGTGTGGACGCCATCGTCGAAGTGGCAACGGTTCCCCTTCTACCCGGGACCCGCGACCTGGCTGCCTCTGGAGCAGTGCCAGGAGGAAGTCGTCGCAACTTGGCTTGGGTCGAAGGAGGTACCAGGGAGAGCCTTAATCGCGGTCTGGACCGGGGTGGATTCGACGAGTTAGACGTACTGCTGATGGCCGACGCGCAGACCTCCGGTGGCCTTGTGTTTGGGGTGTCGCCAGAGCGGGTTGATGATGCGCTGGATGCCTTGGCGTCCACGGGACATACTGCGGCAGCAATCGGATACGTGGTCGCTGGTAGAGACGTTGATGGCAGCGGTGGGGCCAAGCGCCTCCAGCTGGTCTAGGTAAGGCCTCGTCGGTTGTGTTGAGTCGCCTCCCTATCGACATTCCCCAGACACCCGGTGAAATCACCGCCAGTTGGCTCACTGATGTTGTGCAGTCTTCGGGCATGGTCACTGCGGCTCAAGTAGTTGGCTTCGAGGTGGGCAGTCCTGGAACGGGGGTCGGCTTTACTGGTCAGACCTTGAGAGTTGGTCTCAAGTGGGATGTGGTCGAAGACGATGCCCCAGCTGCAGTGCTGGTGAAGTTTCCCAGCGAGAACCTAGGGAACCGGGGTCTGTCTGAGGCTGAGGGTGGCTACGACCGGGAGTTTGACTTCTATGAACGCTTCGCCCACCTAGTGCCTGTTCGCGTGCCTCGCCTCATTCATGCCGTGCGAGATCCCGGGCCGTCGAGACGGTCTCGGAAGCGACGTGAACGCATGCTTAATGGACTACCGGCACCAGTGGTGAAGTTCATTGGTCGCCACGCCAGAAAATTAGTTCGGGCATCCCACCGTCGTTACGCACTGGTATTGGAGTACGTACCTGACGCGCGGGTGACCACCGCGCAAACCCTTCCGCCGCCCGAGGACCTTGCTGCCATACTGCAAACTTTGGCTCGTCTCCATTCCCACTTCTGGCGACACCCAATGTTGAGCGATTCGGAGGTTGTCGAATGGTCAATGGTGACTCAGATGCCCAACGTCATGAATGGCCTCTATCGCGCTTGGCGAGATGAGGTTGTGGCTCGTCGTCCCGACCTGTTCACAGTGCGGTTTATGCGACACGCCGACTGGTTCAGCAACAACATCGACCGGCTAGTGGCCCACCTCGACGAACCACTGGCTCTTCGCCATGGGGATAGTCGGACTGACAACATTCTTTTTACGGACACAAGCATGGTGCTTATTGACTTTGGAGTGTCGGGCTCAGGTCGCCCGGCGGGCGATGTGGCTTATCTTCTGTCTGAATCCATTCCACCGGGCCCCAACGCCCGCCAGATCTTTGCAAACTCGTGTCGCGAGTATCACGCTGAACTGGTTGCGGCCGGTGTAGAAGAACACTCTCTTGAAGTCTTCTTGGTGGATTGTGAGGTGGTACTTGCCCTGCAGGCTTACCGGGCGGTTCTCATCGAGGCAACTTATGAGGCCGACTACGAGGGGGAGTCGTTGGCTGAATTGTGGGTGCCTCGAATCGAAGCGCTTTTGACTGACGAGTTGCCGGTGATCTGATCGGCAGACTGTGATCTAGCGAGTTCGAGGCTCGGGACGGCCATCGGAGGCGAAATCTTTTGCGCCGTCGGCCAGTGCAGATTTGTCGGTTGACGCACTGAGAATCGCCGCCGCCATAGTTTTGCTACCGAGTGGTCCGAGCTCCCGGGCAGCCCAGATGGCCCGCAGTGTGCCCTGTACGGCCCACGGTGGGTTAGAGGCAATGATTCGAGCCAGACGGTCTGCAGTCGCGGCAAGTTCGATGCCCGGCACTACTTCAGAAACGAGACCAATTTCTCGCGCAGTAGCAGCGGAGATTCGCTCACTGCTGCCGGTCAGCGCCATGCGCATAACTTCTCCAAACGGCATTAGACCCAGCATTTTCATTGGTTCGTACACGGCCGGCATCCCATAGGTGACGTGGGGGTCAAAGAAGGTTGCGTGATCGGCGGCTATCAATATGTCGCACTCTCCCAGCAGGTAGAAGGCTCCTCCGCAGGCCATGCCGTTGACGGCCCCGATTATCGGCTTCCAGAGGTCGTTGGATTTGGGTCCTAGCCACTCGCCAGGGTCGTCGTACATGAAGTTGTTGGAGGTTCCGTATAACCCAGGAGAGTCATCAAGGGCTGTGAACGGTTCATTGCGGTCAATTCCGGTGCAGAAAGCTTTGTCCCCGGTTCCGGTTAGGACTATCACGCGGACGTTGTCGTCGGTTCGGAGTGCCTTCCACAACTCTCGGCAGTCGCGTTGCATCTCGGCGGTGAAGGCGTTATGGGCGTCTGGTCGGTTTAGGACCACGGTGGCTACATGGTCGGCGATAGTCACTAGAAGTGTGTCGAAGGTGTAAGGCCCCTGGCTCATGGTCCGACACTAGTGCGGCGCCCCGTTCGGCTTCGCCCTTGGTCGGTCTGTATTCTCCCACCCCATGACTGATGTGGATACGAAGTCGAGTTTCCGACCCTTTGATTGCGACAATCACTACTACGAGTCCGAGGACGCTTTCATTCGCCACGTCCCGGCAGCCATGAGACCCCGGGTCGTGGAGTGGTGTGAGATGGGTGGTCGTCGGTACCACGTGGTCGGTGGCAAGGTTTCTCACGCCGTGGTTAATCCCACCTGGAATCCGATTGCGCGACCTGGAGCGTTGCACGGATTCTTTCGGGGTAACCCGGAGGGTCGTAGCATGCTCGACTACCTAAAGGACCGAGAGCCTCTGCCTGAGGCATACCAGAACCGTGAGGCTCGCTTAGCCGTAGTCGCCGAACAAGGTCTGGAG
>CAWVUB010000088.1:0-9616 GCA_963933065.1 uncultured Acidimicrobiaceae bacterium
GAACAGTTTGTTTACTCTGGGGCTGCTGGTTGGTGTAAGTGTCAGCGACACCACGATGGGGACCACGGTGGCCAAGTTGGGGTTTGACGAGACAAACTTCCCCGCTCCAATCTTCCTTGGCGACACACTTTGTTTCGGAACTGAGGTAGTGACGACTAGGACCTCGGGATCTCGGCCTGATGCTGGGATTGTGAAATTTGAACACCGGGTCTACAAATTGCGAGACGGGTTGATCTGCTGTACTAGTCCAAATGCCCTCATGCTTAGAAACTCCGTCTCATCTCACGGTTGCTTCCATTGATTCTCGAGCAGCCCGAGAGTCCTAGAATCCCAACGTGTCCGATACCCCAACTGGCGTGCCTAATGAGATCCACCGCGCTGTCGAGGATCTGCACGTGGTAGTGGGACGCCGCCTTCGAGCGGTTGGGATGCGCTACAGCCGATCTCGGTATGCGGTGGTTCACATTTTGGAGGTGGCCGGTCGACCACTCACACTGCCGGAAATCCTTGATGCCGGGAATACAACCCAAGTTGTGGGAGACGATGTGAGATCGGGTCGGGGTCTGACTCAAAGTTCGGCCTACCGGAACCTTGGGGAGTTGGTCGACTCGGCGGTGGTTCGCCGGGTTGATTCTGGGGGCGACCATGTTCGCTTTGAACTCCACGAGTCATTGACCGGGCACCATCATCACTTGGTTTGTGAAGCCTGTGGGCGCATCGATGACTTCGACGTACCTGACGAGTTCGAGCAAGGCGTCGCTGATCTGGTTGCCATGGCCGCTCAGCGCGGTTTTCAGGTGCATAGTCATCAGTTCGACATGGTTGGCCGTTGCGCCGGGTGCCACTGAGGTGCCGCTCCGGAGACCGGCGGCCCGGGTTGTCCTATTGGATCGAGAGGGACGGATCTTTCTGGTGAATGCGGAGGATCCGCTGGACCCGTATAAGCCGTCATGGTGGGAGATCCCAGGGGGAGGAATTGACTGGGGCGAAGACAGTGCAACTGCCGCGGCCCGTGAACTCTATGAGGAGACCGGTATCGCTGGGGTGGAGATGGGTCCGGTGATCTGGACCCAGCACGTCCAGTTCACATTCGGGGGCTACTTCTTCGACAGCTACGAGCAAATTCACGTTGCGTGGTGCGATGGAGGTGACTACCGACCCGCACACCTCGAGGCGTTGGAGGCAGCCGCCTTCATCGGAGCACGATGGTGGACACTTGCGGACCTGTTGGCCTCTGAAGAGCCTGTGCTGCCGGCGCTGCTACGCGAGCACCTTGGGCCAATCGTGGACGGGGACCTCCCGGCTGAACCGGTTGACATCTCACCTATTTCCTTGGACTGATTTCGGTCTTACTTCTGAAGCAAGGAGATCAGATAAGTGATTTCACTCCACCCCAAGCCAGACTGGCAGCAAGAGCGGCCATCTCATCGGCAGAACGGTTCTGCCCAGCGTGCATCCAGTGGCGGATCATTCCTTCAGATAGGCCATTGATTCCAGCCGCCAAGGCAAGGGCTTCTTCGTGATCGCGATTGTCGACCAGGCCGGAGAGGTGTTCAGCAAATGTGTCGCGTACTCGGCGAGCGTCACGACGAAACTCTGGGTCAATGGCAAGACTTGAACCGTAGAGAACAGAGAAAGCCGCCGGACGATCTTGGAAGAAGTGGAAAAAGGCCCGAAACCCAGCTTCGACTTGGAGACGGGGCGTCTCCTCGGTAGATGCATCCTCGATGGCCTGCATCAGGTGATCGCCGGTCTCAGTCAACAGAAGTTCGAACAACTCGTGCTTGGAGGCGAAGTGCTGGTAAAGAACGGGCTTGGTAACGCCAGCCTCCCTAGCGATGGCATTCATGGAGGTGTCGCGGTAACCAAAGCGGGCGAACGTCTTTAGGGCCACATCAAGAATCTGACGTCGTCGCTCGGCGGCTGGAAGTCGAACAGACGAGGTCCGCCCACCGTTTGAAGTAGTCGTGTTCTGGGCCACATCAGCAACCCCGGCTTCGTTTTCCATAGCATGACGGTATGCACAACGTGGGGTCCGGTGGCCACACGGCCGGAAATTTGCAGATTTTAACTTCAGTGACCCACGTGGTTGGCTTGTTCCTCATCGTTGGTAGCGCGGACGGCGTAATGAAGCACGATGGCTGGGGCCAGTACGAATGACCCGGTAACCAGGAGCACGACGAGTGTGGTGGCAATCACATCAGTAAATGCTGTGGTCAGCCCCACTGCAAACACAGCGATAGCTACTAGGTAGGTGAGATAGCCCAAACGCTGCCCGAGGCGGGCTAGGCGAGCTAGGCGAGCTCGCTGCACGAGAATCGGATCGTTCACGGCATCCAGCCTGCCTCGACAAGGAGTGATTCCAGCGCTGCAGACATGCGTTCAGTGGATAGTTCTGTTATCGCCACCTGACGGTTGTGGTCCAAGAGCTCGGCTCTGTGGTCTTCTGGTGTGGTCAACCATGCACGCAGTGGTTGGGGGTCGGCAGCATCGAACCAACGAAAACCCAGAGCCCGTAGTTCATTGGCTACTGGATAGGTCCCAACAACGGCCGGCCGTCGGGCCAGCGCAGCCTCTACCGGTGGGTTGCCGAAGCCCTCCCAGGTGGAGGGAAAGGCCACCACGTCAGCGGCTGCGTATAGATCAGCCAATGACTTTGCTGGATGACGGATTACTGGGCACTGGGCAGTGGCCAAAAGCCTAGTTAGTTGAGTTCCGAAGCCGTCTTCAGCCGGGCCGGGTAGCCAATATGTGGCTGGCGGGTCCCCCCCAAGAAACTCGGTCAGAGCGATCGCTTGATCGATCGCCTTGCGAGGAATAGCTCGCACGGGATGTACCACCAGCAGGCCGTCGGGTGATCGGTCGTCGAGTTCGAGACCTAAACGCTTGCGGGTGTTGTTGCGGTCGCCATCCGGTGGGTGGGGGTCGAAGCCGTTGCGGATGGTGACCGCCGTCAGACCGCGTTCAGCCATCTGCTGCCGGGTCAGGTCATTGATCGTTACGTGCCGCCAGGAAGGATCGTCGGGTAGTGGGGCAGTCACATGGGCAAACCGATCCCGCTGCCACGGTGGGTCGTGGTGGTGGAGGATGGCCGGCCGACCCCTTAGCGTTTCGGCGACTAGGCGCGAGGCTGCTGGATTCAGGGGAATGGTGCAGAGGTTCTCCACTACCACCAGGTCGGCGCCGGCTAGGGCTTCGGCCAGTGAGTCTGGATCTGGCGGTTCTGCATCGTCGATGCCTAGCCCGTTTACGATTCGAACAGGACGAGGGTCGTTCCAACCGGGTTCAACTCGGCCGGCTAGCCAGTCGACGTCGAAACCGAACACGGTCAGAACTTTGGCCCACTGTCGAGCCACCACTGAGACCCCATCGGTGGGTCCGAAACGGAAGGAGATGATGATGCAGCGAGCCATAGTTCTCCCGGTTCCGACCGATCGTGAACTTGAGGCCGTCGTTCGCCGGATGATGGACGACCATTGGGTACCCGAAGGCTATGCAGCACCCAACTCGGTGGTCTACCCGTGGCAGTGGTTATGGGACTCATGCTTCCACGTTCTGGTTTGGCTAACCCTCGGCGAAGACGAAAGGGCCTGTAGTGAACTCGCCGTGGCTTTAACCGCGCAGACCTCGTCTGGATTCGTTCCTCACATGCATTACGTCAGAGATCCCGGGTTCCATCAGGACCTATGGGGTCGACGGACAGGATCGTCGATTACCCAACCTCCCATGTATGGCCATGCAGTGGCCGAATTAGTGAGGGCTGGCATACCTGTTGACGAGGTATTGGTTGAGCGGGCTGTCGCTGGGCTCTGGTTTCTGTTGAACGAACGTCGTCGGGACCCATCGGGGCTTATCCGGGTTTGCCACCCGTGGGAGACAGGAGCAGATGACTCACCTCGGTGGGACGACTGTTGTACTGGTGGCTTCGACCAACAGCGTTGGAGGACCTTGAAAAATCGGTTGGTCTCGACCATTGAGACCGGACCCGATGGGGAGGCAATAGCCAACCCAGCGTTTGAGGTGGCACCTGCAAGTTTTAACGCTCTAGTGGCTTTTAACGCTCGGGAACTGGTTTCCGTTACCGGCGACGCTGCTCTTGCTGCGGCCTCCGACGAGTTGGTTGGAGGCCTTGCCGAGCAGTGGGATGAACAACTCGGCACCTGGGTGGATGCCGGCACCATGGCTGAAGGCTCGGGACGGGTCCGGACGCTAGACAGCCTTCTGCCTCTGCTGGTCGAGGGCGACGCAAGTCGAGCCGACCGAGTAGTTGCTCAGTTATTGGACTTAACGGCCCATGGAGGTCCAGCTGGCCCCACTGGGGTGCACCGGGCCGAGTCCTCTTTCGACCCTGAGACCTACTGGCGTGGGCCCGTGTGGCCACAATTAGCCCACCTGATGGTGCGGGCTGTCACTCCTCATTCCAAGGTGGCCGCTGATGTGTTGGCTATGACGACAGTGGCCGGGGCATGGGCTTCGGGTCTGGCTGAGTACTGGAACCCTGATACCGGCGTCGGTTTAGGTGCCATCCCGCAGTCTTGGACTGGTTTGTCGCTTGTGCTGGCTCGCTGGCGTATGCATTGTGCGGAGGGTGGCGGGTCCTCCTAGAGCCTTGAGCCAGCCGTTGTACCTATTAAGTCAGTGTTGTCAGAGCGGTGCACGAAGCAGTGAATGTTGCGAAAGACAGCTCTGTCATGTTCGAAGTCCGCCCTTGACGGTGTTAGGTAGCCCAGCTCAAGTGTTGATAGTTCAAAAATTATTCCTACGAAATCGACGAACGCCGCGTAGCACTCCGCTTGGGCGTAGGCCTCCATCTCTCTGTCGCCGGGCCACGGTGCGCCGGGCCGGGCTGGGTGAGCGGTCCGTAGATAGATCTCGTTTTGGTGGGGACCCTCGCAGGGCACGCGGGTATCGATCTCAACCAGGCGGTCATTACTTACCCATGCGTAACTGTTGAAGCAAGTGCCGGGTGCCAGTTCGTGGAGGTTGACTACTTCGCCGGTCCAATCAGGGATGTCGATATCGGTCAACGTGGGCCGAACTTCGATGAGAGAGGTGGTACTTGCGGTTATCTCATCGCCTTGCTCACCAATGGATTTATCGCTCGGCCCCCCGCCTTCGGAGTCCATCGGGACTGACTGGTCGGCACCTCCACAGGCTGTCGTCAGCGCTAGTAAACCCAAGATCAAGATGGCCATATGTCGGGCTGGCCTGTGTCGGGAGACTTTGAGCATGGGGTCAGGGTACGACGGCCCGATACCGTGATGGGGTGTCGGTGGTCGAGTTGCGAGCCGCGATCGCACTGTTGGGCCGATTTCCGGCCTTGTCAGGAGTGGACCTGACGATTCACGCCGGGGAGACGGTTCTCCTTAGAGGACCCAATGGGGCCGGAAAAACCACGCTGCTTCATCTCTGCGCCGGGTTGCTACGTCCTGAATCGGGTGAGGTTCGGGTGCTTGGCCACGACTTGACTGATTCCACCGACCGCCGGTCAGTTCGTCGCAGGGTGGCCCTCTTAGGGCACGCCACTGGGCTTTACGACGATCTCACAGTGAAAGAGAACCTCCGTTTCTGGGCGCGTGCCGCCGGTCTTTCCAGCATTGACGCCGACAGTCGAATCGACGATGCCCGGTCTCGCCTTGTGGTACCCGGGCGACTTCTTGACCAGCCGGTTCATACTTTGTCGGCGGGGCAACGTCGCCGGACGTCCATAGCAGCTTTATTGGTCCGTCGCCCTGAACTCTGGCTACTCGATGAGCCACATGCTGGTCTAGATCAGTCTGGTCGAGATCTAGTCGACTCGCTGATAGTCGAGGCGGTGGCCGCCGGCGGCACTGTGGTGGTGTCCTCCCATGAACTTGAGCGGGTCGCAGCGCTTTCACCTCGGGTGGTAACGCTTGTCGGTGGAGCGGTCCGAGAAGTGCAAGTGCAAAAAGGAGATGATGCCTGATGAGTGCACTCTCAGTTGTGCTGAGCGATGCCCGACTAGTGGCTGTTCGTGACCTTCGTATCGAGGCAAGGTCACGGGTGGTGGTCGAGCAGGTCTTGCCGTTTGCTGTAACGGTCCTGGTTCTGTTTGGCTTCGCCCTAGACGCTGATCACCGAGCTCTTCGGAACTTTGCCCCCGGCCTCTTCTGGGTCACCATCTTGTTCAGCTCTCTGTTAGCAGTTCAACGGTCGTCTTCGCTGGAGGCAGTCGATGGTACGGAAACTTTGCTGCGGATGTCGGGCATTTCACCGTTAGGCAGGTATCTCGGGCAGAGCTTTGCATTACTGATTCAGCTGCTTGTGCTCGAGGCCGTGCTGGTCGGAGGATTAACGGTGCTCTATGGGGTTGAGGTAGAGAAATGGTTGTTACTGGCGGCAACTGGGGTAGTGGCTGGGGTTGCTGTGGCGGCTGCCGGTACCCTCTACGGCGCGCTGTCCTCGGGATTAGGAGAGCGGCAGACAACACTTCTGCCAATTCTCGTGCTTCCGGTGCTAGCGCCGGTGTTGATTGGGGCCACTCGGGCATTCGACGATGCTCTTGGTGCCGCCGCCGTCGACGGCTGGGCGTGGACCGGCTTGCTGACCGTGGTTGCCTTGATCCTCATTGTGGTCGGCGCGTTGGCCTATGGCGCGCTGGTTGAGGACTGATCGGGATCCCTATGGCTATAGAACCTGCTAACCCAATCTTCATACCTTTGGGAAAGAGGCGTGAAACGACCGGTTCGCGCGGATCGCGCCTGCTTGGTGTGGTCACGCTTATCGGTGTGGTCGTCTTAGGTGTACTGGCCTTTATCGTCACCGATGCTGATGTCCGGATCCACCCGACCTCCGGAGAGGAGTTCGGACAGTTTGACGCCGTACGGATGCTGTACATTCATGTGCCTCTGGCTGTAATGACCTACTTGGCTTACGGGCTGTGTGCGGTGGCCAGCGTCGGTGTTCTTGTAAGGCGCACCCCGTGGTGGGACGTAACAGCCCACGCTGCGGCCGAGGTAGGCACCATCTTTTGCGGACTGGTCTTACTTACTGGCTCTATTTGGGGTCGCCCGGTGTGGAACACCTGGTGGGAGTGGGGTGACGTTCGCCTGATGACCACGCTGGTTTTGTTCCTAATGTTCGCTGGGTACCTGGCGCTGCGCAGGACCACGGGGGATCCCCGTGCGCTGTCGCGGCGCGCTGCCGTTGTGGCTTTAGTCGCTGTGCTCGACATCCCGCTGGTGAACCGGTCGGTGGAGTGGTGGGAAAATCGAACTCTTCACCAGCAGTCCACCCTTGGTGACCTCAAGATTGAGGACCTCACGCTTTTCACCTTGATGTTGGGCTTCCTAGTGCTAGGCATGGTCTTGGCTTGGCTGTTGCTCCACCGCTTTCGTGTGGGCTGGTTGGAACGTGCGGCGCTGGACTACTCGGTGGCCGCCGCCATCATCGAGCGGCGGGCCGAAACCTCCGATACGGAGGCCTATCGTGCAGTTGGCGATCCGATGCCCGATAGTCAGGTTGCGAAAGGGGATCAGTCTTGACCCACTTGGGATACTTGATCACTGGCTGGGGTATCACGTTGGGAGTTCTGGGCGTCTACGCGTGGCGCCTAGTTCGTCGTGGCCGCCACCTCAGTGTCAGGGTGCCCGACGCCCACCGTCGCTGGCTCGATGATCAAGGCCCCGACGGTGCCTGATTCCGCTAATCCGACCGGAGGTCCAACCGGTGACCTGACTCCGACGCCGACTCGACCGGCTGGCGGTCCCGGAACTGGTCGGAAACGACCTAGCGCAGTGCTTCTATCGTTAGCTCTGCTGATAGCGGTGGTGGTTGTCTTGTTGCAAACCCTCGGAGATGCAGCGTTGTTTTTTTATGAGGTAGATCGCGCTGTTGAGTTGCGGTCAGAACTCGACGAAGCGCGCTTCCGGGTGGTGGGGACTCCTCAACCTGGACTGATAACTACAGACGTAGATGGTGAGGTGGCTGTGGTCTTCACTCTCTGTGCCGGCGACGTCTTAGCCGATGTGGTGCACTTTGGTGATCCCGCTGAGCTATTTCAGCCCGGAGTCCCGGTTGTTCTTCAGGGTGCGTGGAAGCGTGGCCCCTTGCCTCTGGGACTGACGGCTCCTGCCGATGACGGCTGGTACCTACGGACCGACCACATGGTGGTTAAGCACGACAACGACTACCGGGGCGATGGAGCCGAGCTGGAGCCCTGCGGCTTGTCCGACGCGGTGGGCGGGTGAACGCCACCCTCGGAACTGCATTCGTAGCCCTCGGGTTAGTCGCTTCCGTCGCCGGAGTGGCAACCGTGGCATGGGGTCTGGCCACCCGATCGCCGTGGCTCTTGCTGAAGTCTCGGACTTGGGTGTGGCTGCTTGCCGTGGCCGCAGTCGGTCAGGTAGTGGTGATGGAACGGGCACTGATTACCCGCGATTTCACCGTGGCGTTTGTGGCGGAACACGGCAGCCATCGCACCCCAGCGCTGTTCAACGTGGCCACCCTTTGGTCGGCCCTTGAAGGATCGATTCTGCTGTGGGTGTTGGTCCTCGTGGCCTACCTAGTCTTGGTTGCCCGTCGATTTCGGGACCGCCTAGACGATCCGATGGTCGGCTGGACTTTGCTTGTCATGTTTGCAGTATGCGCGTTCTTTTTCCTACTGCTAGCTGGCCCAGCCCAACCCTTTAGAGAGTTTGAACCATGGGCCGGTTATGACGGGCCAGGACCTAATCCGCTGTTACAGAATCACGTGTTGATGGCTTTCCATCCACCCGTGCTTTATCTGGGCTATGTCGGGTTCACCGTGCCGTTCGCTCTGGCTGTGGCCGCTCTGGCCACCGGTCGACTTGGTGAGGGTTGGCTTTTGGAGGCCCGCCGGTGGACTTTGGCCGCTTGGGGTTGCCTAACAGTAGGAATCCTGCTCGGGGCTTGGTGGTCCTATGAGGTGCTGGGCTGGGGCGGCTACTGGGCATGGGACCCGGTGGAGAACGCCTCGTTCTTGCCATGGCTGACCGGTACCGCATATCTGCACTCGGTCATGGTCCAGGAGCGTCATGGGATGCTGAGGGTGTGGAACTTGTCGCTGCTATGCGCGACATTTGCCCTCACCATTCTGGGTACTTTCATTACGCGCTCGGGGGTACTCGAGTCGGTGCATGCTTTCACTGAATCGGGGATTGGGCCATTACTTCTTGGGTTCTTCGCGTTGGTGGTAGCCACCACAGTGGGGCTAATCGCTTGGCGTGGTGATGCATTACGGGCCCCGGGGACCATCCAGTCCCCGGTGTCGCGCACGGGTGCGTTTCTAGCCAACAACCTTCTCTTTGGGGCGTTTGCGTTCGTTGTACTACTGGGCACCGTGTTCCCCCTGCTGGTCGAAGCGGCTCGGGGAGACCGGATCGCCGTAGGTAATCCATACTTTGAGCGGATGACGATGCCGGTGGGGTTCGCCCTACTGTTTCTGATGGCTGTAGCGCCAGCATTGCCTTGGGGGCGGGGAACTGTCGAGCTCTTGTCGATGCGCTTGCGCTGGCCAGCATTGACTGGAGCGCTGGCGATGGTGACTGCCGTGTCAGTGGGAAGCCGGGGTTGGACACCGACGCTGGCCGTAGGTCTTGGTGGGTTCGCGGCAGGCGGGGCGACTCGTCAACTG
>CAWVUB010000089.1:0-9565 GCA_963933065.1 uncultured Acidimicrobiaceae bacterium
TAAGGTCTGGAGATTGTTGTTTGACTACGAGCGAACTACTCCATCTTGGAACCTCTTGGACGCTCAAGTTTAACGGGGGGTGGGTAAGTGATTTGGAGCAGGTACTGAAAGAAACCCAATAGTTTGGTGGCTAGTGCTCTCTAGAGTGCTGGCCATCGACGGCGATGGCGACGAGACCCTCGGTCCCGGTTGCCGAGCGCCCAAGCGCGTCGCCACGCACCCACGTCAGGGCCGGTTAGGCCAGGTGAGGAACCTGCATGGGCCCGAACTCGGGCCGAATACCAGTCCGAGGTTGATTCGTCTCCGAGAGCGGCTACTGCTGCCTGCAGGCGACGCGCAAAAGCCCGCGCGTTCTCGCCGTCAGTGGGCATCAACGGGTCGCCGAAGGTGACGGTGGTATGTGAGGGGCGGGGGAGGTTCCGTCCCTTGCGGAGGATCCGACCGGTTCCTTGAACATGAATAGGTACGACAGGTACCCCACACTTGATGGCTAAGAAGGCTGCTCCACCCCGGAACTCCTGCCCCCAACCGTCGGGGCTCCGTCCACCCTCCGGGTAGAGAAGCATGGACCAGCCATCTTGAATCAGGTCTCGGACCATATCAGCGGACTTTCGGCCAACTTTTGTCCGCTCGATGGGGACGGCACCGATAGCGAGAGCCGAGATGGCGCTGGTAACGCTGTTGCCGAAGAAGTAGTCAGCGGCCGCTCCGACCATGACACGGTGGCGCCAAGGCTCAGGGATGGACGTGAGTAGGAGTGGGGTATCGGCGTGGCTGTGATGGTTCGCAATGAACACGACCGGTCCGTCGAGGTCGTCGAGCCTGTCAAGGCCACGACGGGCCGGTGAGGCCAAGATGGCCATGGTTGGTCGCATTATCGATTCAATGATCGCTGCACGAGTGATACGTGCCGGGTAGCGCCGAGCCCATGAAGTGTCGTAATCAGCACCGAGGCCCCTGGCTGGGGGGACCGGATCCGCACCTGCTGGTACGGGTGCTGGCCGCCACGGGAAGCTGAGGCCTCCGGCCAGGGAGCGGGCCATGGTTACGGCACGACGTACTGGACTCATGACTCAGGTGACGTCGGCCATCAGGATCGGGGGGTTTTTAATGTGCGTGATGGTTGGCTGGGGACCAACTACGTCGGAAGCCATCTCGAGTGCATCTTGGAGGGTGGAGGCTGACTGGAAACCCATGCGCCGGACCGCAGCCGGATTCCCACCGACGATTATTACCCGGCCCAGATGCTCTAGAGCGTGGCTACCCCAGTACCACATGTAGAAGGGATGGACGCCGTGGTAGGCGTGAGAGTTGCGGTACAGGTGGATGTACCACTCGTCCTCAGCGAACTGCTTTTCGTACTTCCTTTCGATCTCAATCGGGTCGGTTGTGTCAGCCAGAACCTGTTCAAAGAAGTCGATGTAACTTGGATGGTGGACCGGATTGAACTCCCAGGGAGTCGGGTGACTCATAATGAGTACACCACCTTCACGCACCAAAGGGCGTCCGCGATAGAGATTGAAGAAGTATCCAAGACCTAGACACATGACCAGAATTGGGTTCATGATCGAGTTGACGTTGTACGGGCAGATATATGGCAGCCCCATAGTCAAAACATCGGTCTGGCCTTCGACAGGGACTAGGTGTTGCTTGTAGACGTTGGCTGTGGTGACTTCATGGACGGCCTCTATCTCGCCAGCTTGCACTGAGGTAAGGGCGTACGGCGCCTGCCATGAAGAAAAAATCTTTCTCTTGGCATTTGTTGGCATGACTTCCAGGCCGGACTTCATGCCCAGGAACTGCATCCGGTCTCGGGTGGACCACTCCCATTCACGCTTCTGCAGGAGAGCGAGAGGGCCGGAACGACCGAAGGTGTCATTGTTCACTGTCGTCTCGATCTGGAAAATCTTCACTCCGGCGTCCTGAATGACCTTGCCCATTCGCCAGTTTGAGGCGTGAAGGGCGGAGTTTTCACGATCCATAAATGAACGAGAGTTACGCATGGTGTGAACGTTGTGATGGTGACGGAGCCCGGTGTAACCAGATAGGCCGGTAGCCGTGCTCTTGTGCCCACCATCCATGGCCACCAAGTTGATGTTGACGTAGACAACTAGGTCACTTTCTGCAGCCCGGCGACTGAACTGCACGTCTTCGCCGTGGGGGGTTTCGCCAAGCACAACCATGCCGTCGGGGTCTTCGGCATCGTGGTTGTAGAGACGGCCGTCGGGGGCGAAGGCGTCGTACACCCGGTCTCCCACCGCATGGCGGAGCTCGTCTTCGGTCATGCGGCGGTGAATGGCTAGTGCGGCGATGAGGTGGACATCGTCTACACCGGCTTCGGCGGCGAGGTCCAGCACGGCCTCTATGACCCGCTGACGAATGTCGGGTCGGCGCATCGGGGGTAGGGGCAGCGAGATGTCGTCAAAGGCAATGGTGAGTTTCATCCCCGGGTTCAACAGGGCGGGTAAAGGGTCTGAGTCGCCAATTGGGTTTAGGAGGGCGTGGCGGATTGCGCCATCGGGGTCGGGAAGGCCTTCCAATGGTTCGGCTGGATAGATCACCCGGGATCGGTCGGGCGGTAGTTTCTCTAGGCGGAAGCCTTCACCGTGATGAAACACGATGGGTGGGCTATTACGGTCAACGTCGAGGACGAAGCCGGGGCGAGGGGCGAGGTGTCCGGTCATGAGAGGCGTTCCTTCTCGTCGCGCAGATCGAATGCGATCTTGGTGGCGCCTCGTCGGCCAGCCGAGGCAGCGTGCTCCAGGGCTTCCCGATAGCGAGACAGGGGATAGGTGGCTGATACGAGTGAGCCGAGTCTTGCTTCGGTGACGAGTTCGGTGGCTAGGTCGAAGGTTCTTCGTTCGGTACCGTCAGTGAGAACCTCAGTGCCGTAGGTGTAGGCCCCAACTAAGGTGATTTCACGGTGCCACAATGGGGTGAGTTCAAGGGAGATCGTGCCGGGCATTCCCACGAGCACAATGCGACCCATGGGGCGGACAATGGCTAGTGCATCGGTAAGACTGGCCGAAGATCCGACGCAGTCGATGACAACGTCAGCACCTCCGGTGAGTCGGTCGACAACTCCCTCGGTGGTGGTCTCACCGAGGCCCGACGCTCCGATAGCCCGACTTCCTGTGACACGGCGAACGGCTCGACGGATCTCAGTGGGGGCGACCACATAGTCCGCTCCGAGTCTGGCGGCCAGGCGTCGTTGTTCGGGATAGCGAGCGGTGTTTACAACGGTTCGAGGCAAGGTATGAGCTCTTAGGGCGGCAAGTGTGACAAGCCCGAGGGTTCCGGCACCCAGGATGACAACTACACCGTTGTCAGGGACCTGGGCGGCCAGTGCTGCGTGCACACCACATGCCGTTGGTTCGACCATGACTGCGTCTTCGTCGTCGAGGGTGGCGGGAATCGAGTGCAGTTGTGTTGGATGGGCGCTGAACGCTGTGGCCCAGCCACCACCTGTGTCGTGGCATGACCCGGTTTGAATTCCTGGTTCGAGGTCACCGAACGAAGTGTGCTCACAGTTTCCGAGACGGCCATCTGCGCAGGGTTGGCATGTTGGATCGAGGTTCCGGCTCACACAACCTAGGACTGGTTCGAGTACCACGCGAGTGCCATCGTCGAGGTCCCCTACAACTTCGTGTCCAGGAACAAACGGGAAGGATACGAGTGGTTCGAAGTAGCGGGCCGAGCGGCCATCAACAGTGGCTAGGTCTGAGCCACAAATACCTGACAGGCGCGGGCGGACTCGAACCCAGTCGGCTCCAGGCGGTTTAGTCGGTTCCAGGTCGACCAGTCGGAGGGGTCCTGCGGCGGCACCGCGTCCGGGGGTAAGACTGCCGGCTAGGCGGGCCGCTGCATATCGGGGCAGGTCCCGACGGAACTGTAGAGCTTTCATCGGCTGGTGCCTACGGTACGCCTTGGTGCTAAGGGCAACGTGCTGCGGTTCATTCCAGGTGATTTGTGGAAGTCTTCAACGAGCCATCCTCGTTTACGGGCGATCCCGGCCAAGCGGGTCTCCGGATTGACCGCCACGGGAAAGCCCACAGCCTCGAGCATTGGAAGATCGCTCGCAGAATCGGCGTAGGCCACCGATTCACGTAAGTCCAGGTCGTGGACTGCGGCATGGTCGACTAGGGCCTGATATCTGGCTTCGCCAGTTGGCGGCACGGAAGTGAGTTGACCGTCGTAGGTCCCATCTACTACGCCCAACTCTGCACAAACGATGTCGTCAAACAAGGGGCGAAACGGTTCGACAACGAAGTCCAGCGCACCGGTGATGAGCAGTGTGCGGTGGCCGAGTGACCGGTGCATGCGTACCCGACGAATAGCGGCCGGGAAGGACTTGGCCAAGATTAGTTCACTGAACTTCTCCTTAGCGTCGGCACTGATCTGATCCACGGAGGCTCCGTCGTAGCGTCGATAAAAGTGTCGCAGGAAGTCGCTGCGGTCTTTTCTATCTAGCGATAAAAGCGCTGGGCCCTCGGCTACTAGGCGGGCCACGAACCGGACCCGGTCGCGACCCTTTAGGTGTCGGCTACCGAGCCAGGCGTAGCTGGCCACCACGTTGGAGGCGATCAGAGTATTTTCGAGGTCGAATGCAGCTAGATGGCGCTCCGGGGCCAATACTTGGCGTCGCAGGCGAGCCGGGCGACTCTCGCCGCCACGAGCCGGTGGTTTTATCGGAACTCGACCAGCTTTGACCACGGACGGCAGGTGGATCTCTGGGACGTAGTTGCCCCAGTCGATAATTCGAGAATCAAAGCAGAAGGAGGCCTGGTCCTCGCTGCTGAGCGATTCCCAGAGGGTCAGTAGACGCTCCATCCCATAGACGGCTTCGCACTCGGCGTAGGCGCCGTAGAGGTCCACGTAACCTTCGGCTCGTTGGACCAGTTCTCGTTGCTCTTCAAGACGGGCTCCAACTTCGGCTTGGCGCCCCCTTACCGGCAGTACGTCGAAAACTTTTTGGGCGTACTCAAGTGTCGCCCCAGCCCGTTGCAACTGTTTCTTCACCCGGCCGCGACCTGGAAATGACCACTGGGGAACTGGAATGGGTTGCCCAAGGTCGTCGTAGATGGGGTGCTCGGTAAACCACTCACGAACTAGATCGACGAGTTTGCCGTAACGCAGTGGATTGACGGAGCTGGAGGCCACCTGGACGATGTCCGGTCCGTCATCTGGCCCTAGGGGACCACGGGCGGCCACCGCGCAGATCGCAGCCACAACCAAGTCGACGGGAATGACGTCGATGGTTCCCTCTGGGACACCGGGAAATTCCTTTAGAAGTCCTCGGGCATAGGAAATAATGACAGGCTCAGCCATCCGAAATCCTCGGATCCAGCCGGGCGAGGGTTCTGCAAGAGCTGATTCGATAATGGCCGGTCGAACCACGCTGACCGGCACGTCGCCCTTGGACTCGGCGGTGGCGATCTCGCCAAGGGCCTTGGTGTAGGCGTACGCGTCCGGAAATCCGAGTGAGGACGCCCGAGCCACGCCGGATTCGGCCATACGGTCGTTGACCCAGCGGGAGCGGAGCTGCTCAGTTTTGGCGGCCAAACTTGGGGTTCCTGCAGCACCTAGTTCACGGCGGGCTCCTGAGCGGAAACCGACGAGACTTTCGGGGGTACGACTCGCTGATTCAGTCTCTCGTCGTATACGTCGTGCAGCGTCGACTTCAGTACGCCAGTCGACGTCGACGAAAAACGGACTTGAGTCCACTGGTTCTTCGGGAGCGGCCCCTCGGCGACTACCGGCCACATAGCAGGTAGAGACGGCGACTAAGTGAGGTGCTACGCCGAGTTCTGTGAGAGTTTCTACGAGGCGGACTGGCCCGAGAAGATTGACTTCAACGGCTTGATCTAGTGGGGAGTCGAAACTGACCGCAGCAGCGGAGTGGATCACAGTGTCACACGTGGCCAAGGCGGCTCGGCCGTCTGGATCGAGGCCTAGTCCGTCGGTGGTTACGTCACCGGCCACGGCGGTAACCCGGCGTTTAGTCATCTCGGTGAAGCCGTCGCTACCTAGTTGATCTCTCAGAGTATCGAAGGCGTCGTTGCGCAGAATGTCGCGTTCGACTCTTCGGGCGGCTCCTCGTCGACCTGGGCGGACGATCAGCACTAGTTGGCAGTCTGGGGCTGAACGTAGGAGTCGTTCCACTAGTGCGGTTCCGAGAAAGCCGGTGCTTCCGGTGATGGCGATGCGTCGACCACCTAATGACTCTGAGATCACAGTTGTTTTCTACCAGATGGTCAGCCTCCTTACCAGATGGTAGAGAGTGGGGCTATTGTAGTGTCGTGGCTGCCACCGAGGTGCGGGGGAACACCAGGGAGTTGGTGTTGGACGCTGCCTTGGCTTCGTTTGGGACCGCCGGCTATGACGGGACTTCTCTCGACGACCTTGCTGCAGGGCTGGGTATTCGGAAGCAGACGATTCTCTATCACTTCGTTTCTAAGCGCCGGCTTCTGGATGCGGTGGTTGACCGATGTGCTGGCGAATTGGTGGCGGCTTTGGAAAGGGCACTGGCTCAGTCTCGGGCAGGTGGCAGCGGGGACTGGGAGCGAGTCGAGGCAATGGTGCGGGAGGTGTTTCGACTGGCGTTGGATCAGCCGGTATTGCTCGGTCTGCTCCGTGAAGTCAGCCGACCCAATTCTCCCGGTGCCGTGCGCGTTCGGAGCCACCTTGAACCGCTAATGGCGAGAGCCCGCCGGTGGATGGAGGACGAGATGGCGGCGGGACGGATGCGACGCACCGATGCCCAGTTGTTACTGCTGAGTGCCTATTCGACAGTGGTGGGTGTCGCGACTGAGATCGAGGTTTTACGCGCCGCCGGGGTCGGGCCGACGCTACGGCCGGTGGTGCAAAGGCGGGGAGAGTTGCTCCGGTTCCTTCGCCGCTCACTTGACCCTGCCGCAAGAACCTAGGGCACAAGTGGTCACCGCATGGTATTGCGGCGCCTCCGAGCGTGGCGTTCGAAAGCCAGGTCGACCAGTCGGTCGATGAGTCCTGAATATGACAGACCAGCGGCCTCCCACAGACGCGGATACATCGATATTGGGGTGAAGCCCGGGATTGTGTTGACCTCGTTTAGCAACATCCGTCCATCGTCGGCGAGGAAGAAGTCCACCCGAGCCATACCGGCGCATCGCAGGGCGAGAAAAGCCCGTGCAGCTATCTCTTGGAATCTCACCGCTATGTCGGGTGAGAGACTTGGCTCGATGATGAGTTGTGCGCCACCTGTTTCGTACTTATCGGAGTAGTCGTAGAAATCGGCACCAGGTTGGATCTCACCTGGTCCTGATACCTGTGGGGAATAGTTGCCCAGCACCGCAAACTCCAACTCTCGGCCAGTGATGGCCTCCTCGACAACCACCCATTCGTCGTAATGAGCAGCTACTGCTAGGGCGTCCGTGAGCGTGGCTTCGTCGACGGCCCGGGACACGCCCACAGACGAGCCCATGTTGGCTGGTTTCACAAATACGGTCGGGCCGAGGTCGGCGAGGAGGTTGGCGACCAGAGAGCGGTGCCCATCAGAACCTGGGTTGCTGAAACGGTCGGCGTGGACCGGGCGGTGTCGGACTTGGTCGATGTTGTGGTGAGCGAGGACTTCTTTGGCGGCCATTTTGTCCATGGCCAGAGACGACCCGAGTACACCTGAACCTATGTAGGGGGCGTCAGCCAACTCCAGTAGGCCCTGGAGGGTCCCGTCTTCCCCAAGAGGTCCGTGGACCAAGGGAAACACCACGGCTGGACCGCTCTCCCGGTCAGATCCGTATTCGGCGAGGCGGACAAGTGGATCCCAAGCTGGACCAGTCGGTTCCAGACGGTCAGGTAAATCACCTGCAGCGAGGGCAGCGCAAGCCGCTTCGGCCAGAGACCAGTGGCCGTCCCGGTCGATGCCGACGGGAAGGACTTCGTACCGAGTCAGGTCAGCGGCAGCTAGTACATGGCGGGCTGATATGCATGACACATCATGCTCCGCGCTGCGGCCTCCGAACAGAATGATGAGGCGGCGGCGATTGGACACCCCGGCATCGTAGGGTCAGACACCGTGGAGTATCGGGCACCATGAGGCTGTGGGCATCAGAAGTCGCTGTGGCGACTGGAGGAACGCTCATTGGTGACGACGTGCTCTTAGACGGAGCGACCCAAGACTCGCGAGCAGTGACTGCCAATTGCCTCTTTGTGCCGCTGGTGGCTGGTCGGGATGGGCATGACTTCGTTGCGGATGCCATGGAAGCTGGAGCTGGAGCGTCTTTGTGGCAGAAGGGTCGTGATCCGGTTTCCCAGCCGGTGGTTCTGGTTGCTGATACTGGTGTAGCGCTGGGTGACCTTGGTCGTGCAGCACGACGGTCGGTGGGTGCTGCCGGTTCTCGGGTGGTGGGGATAACCGGAAGTGTGGGCAAAACATCGACTAAAGACTTGGTTGCCGCCGTATTGGCCCGGGGAGGTACCACCCACGCGAGCACGCGATCGTTCAACAACGAGATTGGCGTACCGTTGACTCTGCTGGGTTCACCCTCAGATGCCGACTACCTGGTAGTTGAGATGGGGGCTAGGCGTGAAGGGGACATCACCGACTTGTCGGCTATGTCCCTTCCTGATGTTGGGGTGCTGACCACTGTGGCGTCAGCCCATACAGGGGTCTTCGGGTCCGTGGAGTCGGTAGCCCGAGCTAAAGGTGAAATTTTTGATCGACTGCCGCTTGATGGTTGTGCAGTTGTGCATGCCGACGTTGAGGAGGCGCTAGCCCAGGCTGGCCGGGCTCGATGCCAAGTGGTTACCTTCGGCGACAGGGGAGAGGTGCGGGCCAGAAGTGTTCGGCTTGATGCCGATCTGCGGCCGACGTTTCAGATGGAGTCACCGTGGGGTCGCAGTGAAGTTTTGCTGGAGGCGCGGGGTGCCCAGATGGTGCCGAACGCGTTAGCCGCTGCCGCAGTGGGTCTAGTGGAGGGCTTGGCGCTCGAAGAAGTGGTTGCCGGATTGGCTGAAGCTCGCTTGTCGCCTTGGAGAATGGATGTAGCCACTGCCCGCTCGGGATGCACTGTTGTCAATGATGCCTACAACGCCAATCCGACTTCGACGCTTGCCGCTCTCAACGCTCTTGCTGCTCTTCCAGGTAATGGGCGCCGGATTGCCGTGCTGGGCGTGATGGCCGAGCTCGGAGATGAGAGTTCCGCAGCGCACGCTGAAGTCGCGCGCCATGCCGAAAGCCTAGGAGTGGAGGTGTTTGCTGTGGAGACGGATCTTTATGGCCTAGTCGGGCTAGACGGAACGGAAACCGCTTTAGGTGCTCTAACCCGGCGGTCGCTGGGCACCGGTGACGCAGTGCTAATTAAGGGCAGTCGCGTGGCCGGTCTTGAATTGATAGCCGAGAGGTTGCTCGGCGGCGAGTAGCAGTCTGGTCAGTCGATGTCATGGGGAAGTTCCGCCGGACGAAGTGGGGTGTTTGTCTGGTTCCAGTCAGCCAGTCTCTTGGGATCGCAGATCGGACACAGATAGACGACGCGCATCGATTGGATTGATAGTTGGGTTCCGCGGGACTTGTCGACGATGGACTGCA
>CAWVUB010000090.1:0-9557 GCA_963933065.1 uncultured Acidimicrobiaceae bacterium
CGACCACCAGGTGTGGTTTCTGGCGAGCCGAACATCACCCCAATCTTTTCCCGCAACTGGTTAATAAAGATGCAGATTGTCTTGGACTTATTGAGATTGGAAGTGAGTTTGCGAAGGGCCTGAGACATCAGTCGGGCTTGCAGGCCTACGTGGCTATCCCCCATCTCACCCTCGATCTCGGCCCGGGGGGTAAGTGCAGCAACCGAGTCGATTACCACCACGTCAAGCGCCCCGGAGCGAATCAAAACATCGGCGATCTCAAGAGCCTGCTCTCCAGTATCAGGCTGAGAGATCAACAACTCATCTACGTCCACGCCGATAGCTCGAGCGTACGTCGGATCCAAAGCGTGCTCGGCGTCGATGTAGGCGCAGATACCCCCGTTGCGCTGAGCCTCGGCCACCACGTGAGTAGCCAGAGTGGTCTTGCCCGAGCCTTCCGGCCCAAAGATCTCGATCACGCGACCCCGCGGAATACCGCCGATTCCGAGCGCTAGGTCGAGGGCAAGGGCTCCAGTGGGCACCGTCTCAATCGACAAGGATCCTTTATCACCCATTTTCATTACAGCACCAGTACCAAACTGCTTTTCAATCTGGCCTAAGGCCATGTCGAGCGCCTTAGTCCGCTCGGCACCTGCCTCGAGGTCGCCACCACTCATTGTCCTACCGTGCTTCGCCATACCGTTTCTCCAGTGTGTCTGCCGACCCGTTGGTCGGTTCCGATCTGTATTCGTGATTTGAAGTTGTCGAAGATGAACCTAGGAAGGGGGTGTGACAGTCCCTAAAGGCAAACTGTTCCACTCAATCTCCTAGTTGAATAACATTATCGTAATTCCGAACAAGCGTTCGATGCAAGGACCTCAAACTTTCATGTTTCCCAGCAACAGATTGGCACTACGGTCGACCCCATGAGCGCCGAACCGGACTACCGGACACCAGAAGAGAAGCGACAGGCTCACGCGGCCTCGAACCCGGACTTGGCCGAAAGCCTGGATCCAAAAGCTTGGAATTGCACCCAAGAAGCGGGTACGGAACAGGCATTTACCGGCATCTACTGGGAGGAGAAACGCTCTGGGACTTACCGGTGCATAGTTTGCGGTGCCGCCCTATTCGATAGCGGTGCCAAATTCGACTCAGGATGCGGCTGGCCTAGTTTTACTGAGCCGGTCGCCAATGACCCAAAGACCGACAGCGTTGTCGACGCTCGAGTTGACTCGAGCCACGGCATGGTCCGCACTGAGACCACCTGCTCTTCGTGTGGTGCTCACCTCGGCCACTTATTCCCGGATGGTCCAGGACCTACCGGCGACCGGTTTTGCATCAACTCAGCATGCATCACCCTCGAGGAACGCTGAGCCCCCTGCACGCCATTAAACCGCCGTCTCAGCGCCAAGCGAGAATCTTGCCCGTACCTCATGAGCAGCGCCCTCAGGCCTTGTCTCACTGGACAACAGCAACACCTCATCAGCTTTAAACAACGCCGCCACAGGTAATCCAACCAAACTCGGCAGTGGTTGATCTTTGAACCGCCCCAGGGTGAGGTGTCCGACGAAGCGCTGATCCAATGGTGGCTCGCCAATCCCCATGGTGGCCGCCCTCAGGTGACTGGCAAGGTCGTCGCATCCATCAGCCGGCACCATAAGAACCTTCCCTAGCGTCTGTGTAGTCGGACCTAAGTGCACGTCGACTGGAGCAAGGTCAACCCACGGGACTGTCGCCAACGCAGCGATAAGGACTGCAGTATCGGCATCACCTAGAAATCGAAGAGTGACGTGCCATTGTGCACGAGTCATCCACCGAAATTGAGGTGCTGCTGGTCGCGGGATCTGCTCAAGTACATCCGCTGCTTCCGTGGACGGCCGTAAGGCTATGAACTGGCGCATCAAGATTGAAGGTACGTCAGCCCAAGCCGTCTCAGACTGCTGGTCAATCGATTAAGCGCGCCACAAGACGTAGTCGGAGAGCATTGAGAACCGTAATCACGGTGAACTGACGGATACGCGTTCGGTCGAAGGGCCAAAGGGTTTGAAACGCCTCCACCTCACCGTCCACACAGGTTGCCATCCACACAGTTCCCGGCTCCTGACCCTCCTGGGGATCTGGGCCAGCCACACCAGTCACGGCCACCGATACATCTGTCCCCAGGCGCTCGCATACTCCGATCGCCATTGCGGTCACAGCCTCCTCGGATACCACTGGGCCATCCGGCACACCAAACTGAGACCTTTTGACCTCGTCATGGTAGGCCACGATCGAGCCCACGAAGGCCCGACTAGACCCTGGGATCTCCGTCAGGCGGGTACCAATCATCCCGCCGGTCAGCGACTCAGCTGTCGCAAGTCGCAGGCCCTGGCTGATTAACAGGTCAAGCACCACGGACTCCATGGTCTCATCATCCACCCCAAACACAATGGGGCCAGCAACCTCTCGGACCCGCGCCTCCCCATCAGCCAAGATCAAATCCACCTCCGCATCAGTGGATGCCTTAGCGGTGAGGCGCACCTTGAGACCTTCCATCCCACTAGCCAGGAATGCAATGGTTGCTCCCCCTTCGCGGTCTACACGGTCGATCTCGTCAGATAGGTCCTCGGCGAGGCCTGATTCAGAATGCCCCCATGTGCGAAGAGTCCGGGACCGGATGACACTGGAAATCCCAGCTCTTTGCTTTAAGTCAGGTAGAACAGTTCCCTCCACCATCTGTCGCATCTCCCATGGCACACCAGGCACGGCATAGATCACCTTTGAGTTGTTGTTGCCGGAACCTGGTGCCGTACCGATCGGACACACAAGACCCGGAGCGGTGCCTGGCATCTGGTCGATGGGCCGAGCACCTACGGGCACATCGGCCTGCCGCAAATTGTTGGCTGGCATGGGTCGCCCGCGTGCACCGAACATCGACTCGATACGCGCTACCAATGACTCGTCGCGTACTAGCGACACCCCCATCAGCTCAGCAATCACATCCCGGGTGATGTCGTCTTGGGTAGGGCCTAGACCTCCGGTAACGATGACAGCGTCGGCCCGTTCCAGGGCCTCTCGGATGGCAGCCAACATCCGGTTCCGGTTATCACCCACGGCGGTATGGCGATGGCAGTCAATGCCCGCCAGGGCCAAGTGCTCCCCGATCCACGAAGAGTTGGTATTGACAATTTGGCCTAGTAGCAACTCGGTGCCAACGGCGACGATTTCACAATGCACTTACCGCTCCTCCATTTGGCATTTCCGGTCAGGCTGTCTTGGTGCCGGTGGTACTGGTAGCGCGACTGCCATCTAGCAGATACTGAGCTCCGGTCACCAGCGTGAAAGCCACGGCCAGCCAAAGAAGCAACCCAACCAATACATCGGCACCACTGAGGGGCGGCAGTACGGCTATCAGTAGTGCAGCACCCTGCACGATGGTCTTCCACTTGGCCGACTGGCGTGCCGGTACCGCCAGACCGCGGCGAGCAAACCACAGCCGGTACGACGTGATTACAGCCTCCCGTAGAGCCAACAAGGCAACCGGAATCCAGTGATAGCGCCCGACCATGCTCAGGCAGATGGCAGCACCGATAACCACAACCTTGTCGGCCAACGGATCCAAAAACGCTCCCCAGCGGCTCACTGTGCCCCGGCGACGGGCGAGGATCCCGTCGAAATAGTCGGTAGCGGCTAGCACAACCCCAAGCATGAAACCCGCCCATGTCACACCGTTGACGTCTCGGGCGTCGAGCACCGAACCGAATAGCACTGGGGCTAGAAGCAGGCGGGCCAGAGTCATTAGATTGGCCGGTGAGACCACTGTGCGGACGTGCTTCATTCGGACACCTGTGAGGCTAAAATCGCCTCAAGGTCGGGTCCAAGAGCGCCGGTCACCGACACGGAGTGGAAAGTCCCGGCTGGAAGGTCTTTGGATAAAGACACCACCCCATCAATCTCGGGCGCCTCCCGATGGGTGCGACCCACTCCCGGCTCATCGACCAGGACCTCCACGGTGCGCCCGATGAGTTCGTCCCGGTGAGCCGAGGTAATCCGGTCCTGCATCTCGCCCAACTCACCGAGACGCTCAGCAACCAACCCTGAGTCGACTACCCCATCCAGACCAGCAGCGTAGGTGCCCTCCTCCGGGCTGTACGCGAAAAATCCGCACCAGTCGACTCGAGCCTCTGCCACAAAATCCAGCAGGGTGTCATGGTCTTCCTCGGTCTCGCCGGGGTATCCCACGATGAAATTGGATCGAAAGGCTGCCTCAGGCTCACGGGCCCTGATCGTCGAGATGCGCTCTAGGAACCTTTTACCATCGCCCCAGCGACGCATGCGGCGCATCAGAGGACGCGACGCATGTTGAAGGGACAAGTCAAAGTACGGCACCCCGGTGGCGCACACAGCATCGACGAGACTGTCAGTGAGGTCTGAGGGGTACAAGTAGAGGAGACGCACCCGCTTGACTCGGGCGGATACCGCCTCAACGAGGGGGATTATGGCCTTATCCCCCGCTCCCTGGTCGCGACCGTAGGCAGCGAGATCTTGAGCGACTAGGACAACCTCTTGCACATCGAGAGCATCGACCTCAGCCAACACGTCATCTAGGGCTCGGCTGCGTTGGGGGCCACGAAAGGTCGGTATGGCGCAGAAGCCGCATGCCCGGTCGCAACCTTCGGCGACTTTTACATACGCCCAAGGGCGATCTGACAACGGGCGCGGCAAGTTCAAGAGATCAAACGATGGAACCGGCTTGCTGCTCAACGTGACCGGCACACCAAATCCAGATACCTGATCGGCCTCGGGGAGCACTTCAGCCAGCTCATCGCCGTATCGCTCAGCCATACAGCCGGTGACCACCAGACGGGCTCCATCGCGCCGCTCGTCAGCCAAGGCCAGCACCGTGTCGATTGACTCTCGGCGGGCCTCATCAATGAAGGCGCAAGTGTTGACCACGATCAGATCGGCTTGGTTGACATCCTCTGTGGCCTTCATCCCATCAGCGATCAGGGTGCCGGCCAATTTGTCGGAGTCGACCTGGTTCTTAGGACAACCCAGGGTGACTAAGTGATAGGTGTTTGTCATGAGATTCGAGCTGTCAGCCACTGGCTGAGGTGGCAAGTAGTGCTAGGACCAAGACATAAGCACCTAGCAGCACGGCCCCCTCAGCACGGACTAGTCGATTACGCCCCGCCTTCACCCGGTAATCCTCGAACTCCCACCGCATGGCCGCCAGAACTAGAAGAGCCACAAGGATTGCTGCAACCGAACCTCGGGTTTGCAGTGCCACGTCAGTTATCACCCCGTCACCAGCCAAGAATAGTCCTGCCCCCACGGCAAGACTATTGAACACGTTAGAACCCAGCAGGCTTCCAACGATCAAACCCGATTCGTTCCGTCGGGCTGCGGCTATCACGGTCACCAGTTCAGGTAACGAGGTCCCTAAAGCGACCAACGAGAAACCGACGAACCCGTGGGCTAGTCCTGCTCGTTCGGCGATGGTGGTGGCCGCCCATACCACAGATTGTGCTGAGGCCACGGTGAGCAACAGACCACCGGCCGTCCACCCCCACGCACTAGCCAAGGATCCGCTTATCAAATGTGGCTCCGAGGTCATCTCCTCGGTATCCATACGTACCAGAGCCGTGAGAGCTAGCGCTACCGCGCCCAACAACACGAGACCCTCAAAGATTGAAGCCGTTCCCTGGACCAGCCAGCCGAAAAGCCCGACAGATAGCAGGCAAACCAGGGCTCGCCGCTTGGTGCCAAATGGTAGATCAATGGGTCGGATGAGGGCAGCCACTCCAAGCACGAGGGTGAGATTTGCCACGTTGGATCCGACAATATTTCCCAGACCGAGGTCGATCTCATGCTGAGCAGCCGCCACCGTAGAAACAACCATCTCGGGCGCACTAGTTCCGAAGCCGAGCACGACGGCGCCAATTACAATCGGTGGAACGTTCATGCGGGTGGCGAGGTCGGATGCACCTAACACGAAGCGGTCTGCAGCCACCATGAGCACCGCTAGGCCTCCAGCCAGTACAGCCATAGCGAGCAGCACGTCCATAGAACGAGGGTACTCAACTACCGAGAAAGCTCAGTCGCCAATCTCGACTAGAACACATAACCGAGAAGCTGGGAGACTCGCTCCTGCAGACTCTAATCCTGAAGGCCGGGTAGGTCTTCTGGGGCCACAAGGACCTCACGCGCCTTGGATCCGGTAGACGGACCAACAACACCGGTTTCTTCGAGCAGGTCCATGAGTCGTCCGGCGCGAGCGAATCCAACCCGTAGTTTGCGCTGCAACATCGAAGTGGATCCCAACTGGCTGGTCACCACTAGACGTCGCGCCTCTTCCAGCAGTTCATCGTCGGTGCCTGGCCCGTTACCACCAGCCGATGAGCGCGATGAGTCTGCCGTGATGTCTCCTACAACCAAAACTGGTTGTTGAATCGGAACGGCCACCGCCCCACTTATTGGGTCACCAGCGGGTATCTCACTTAGTTGACCTACGGGTTCGGCAAGCGACTTACCAGTGATCGGGTCGACAGTCACCTTTCCGGCTGCACGCGCCTGAACTACCCAAGTCTCCACCACTTGGCGAACCTCGCTTTCGTCCACCCAAGCGCCTTGAATGCGCTGGGCCACACTTGAGCTGGGGCCAAGCAGGAGCATGTCACCGAAGCCAATTAGGCGCTCAGCCCCAGGTTGGTCGAGGATGACCCGACTATCAGCAAGGCTGGAAACATTAAAAGCCAGTCGGGCTGGAATGTTGGCTTTAATAACACCGGTGATGACATTCACGGATGGCCGCTGGGTAGCCACCACGAGGTGGATCCCCACAGCCCTCGCCATCTGAGCAAGACGTGTGATGGAGTCCTCAACGTCTCGGGCCGCCACCATCATCAAGTCGGCCAACTCATCGACTACCACGAGGATGAAAGGCAGTCTCTGGTAGGAAACTGGTTCTCCGTCCTCATCGGCTAGGCCTAGTGGAGCCTCGAGGTCACCCCGGTCAAACGCTGCGTTATAGCCACCGATGTCGCGAAAGCCACAGTTTGACAACAAGTCATATCGCCGCTCCATTTCTTTGACAGCCCAGTGAAGGGCGTTTGCCGCCTTTCGGGGATCAGTCACCGGTGCGGTTAGTAGATGAGGAACGCCCTCGTACTGGCCCATTTCAACCCGTTTAGGATCTACAAGGATCATCCGGACCTGATCGGGCGTGGAACGCATCAGCACTGAGGTAATGAGCGAGTTGATGCATGATGATTTACCAGAACCAGTGGCCCCGGCGATCAACAGGTGAGGCATGGTCGATAGATTCAGCATCACCGACCTCCCGCTGATATCTCGCCCGATGCCTACCTCTAACGGATGATTGGCTTTGATGGCTTCGGGGGAGGTGAGAATGTCCCCCAAATTCACCATTACTCGGTCTTCGTTGGGAACCTCGATGCCAATGGCCCGCTGGCCAGGAATAGGGGCGAGGATCCGGACATCGGCGGCGGCCAGCGCATAAGCAATGTCCTTGTGGAGGCTGGTGATGCGGGCCACCTTCACGCCCTCTCCTAACTGCAGGGCGTAACGCGTGACGGTAGGGCCCACAGTCATCTCGGATAGTCGCGTCTCGACGCCGTGGGCGGCCAAGGCCTCTTGCAGACGAACGCCTCGCTCTTCGACCGCCTTAGCGTCAACGTCATGAGTCTCGCTGCGCGACAGGTAACCCACCGACGGAAGTCGCCAGGGCGAATCGGCGATGGCCGGACCCAATTCGATGGTTAACTGCTCACTGCCTTCGGCCGCCTTAGCGTTGGCTTTCCGCTTCTTCGGCTTGGAAACCGCAGTCTTCGGAGATAACACAGCAGCAGGCGCTGGACCCGACCCGCCAGCCTTTGCGGGATTCGGTGCAGGTGGCTGTCGAATATCTCCACCTCCCACCGGAGGTGGACCGTAACCCCCGGGGGGCGTAAGAAGATTGCCTAGCCAGTTCTTTAACCCTCGCAGAGCCGGGCGCAGACCAGCCAAAGTTCCACGAGCCGCCAGCCGAGCAGTGAATGCAGCACCTTTTGCTGCCCCAAGAGCCGCCTGCCGGACGGTGGTACGAGTAATAACGGCTGCCGCTACGAGTCCCACACCGACCAGCACCAGCACGGCCCCCCACGTGGCCACCACAGCCTCGAGACTTCCTCCTACCCAACAGCCGATTAAGCCACCGGCTCGACCCAGTCCTTCGGCACCGTCCTCAAGGCCTGGGCGATCCCGAGCAAGATGAAGCATTCCAGTTGCTGACACCACGGCCATGATCAGTCCGACGGGCAGACGGCGGGAGATCTCACCGAACTCGCTACGTTCGCGGAACATGGCAAGTCCGGTGCCCACCATGGCCACTGGGAGCAACACGCGAGTTGAGCCGACAGTCCAACCCAGTCCGGTATCTAAAAGCCGACCAAATACTCCGGCCCGCTCCAGGTATACCGAAAGTCCAGTTAGGAGGCCACCGATCACCAGCAGGAGGCCTAGTATTTCGTCTCCTCGACCCCCGAAAGCGGCCCGAGCCATCCTCCGTGCCATCGACTCTGAGTTCTCACCCCGGGCATTGGTCCGTTTAGGCGCCGCTTTCGATGCTCGACTAGGGGATTCAGATCCTTTGGATTCTTGGTCGACTGCAGGTGAGTGGGCGCCCGCCGTCCGACCGGTTCTCTTCTGAGAAACCGCCGGGCTCTTCGAAATAGGGCGTCCTGAGCGTTGAGTCATCAATTTCGACGGTACCACCGGGGCAGGACAGCCCCGGGGCAGTCGCTGCCCTTCAGCGAACCTGAACAACAGGCACTAGCGTCGGCTTGCGCCCAGTTCCTCGCGATACCAGGCGACCAGTAGCCCGTCGGGTGAGGCGACCTAGTTCGTGTGCATCACAATTGCCATCGGCTAGCGGGCCGACCAATGCCTTGGTTACCGCATCGGCTACCTGCTCATGCCAGTCCTCACGCTTGTCAGGTTCAACCCACCCCCGGCTCTCCACCACTACAGGCTCGGCCAACCGGCCCTTTCTGCTATCAACCAGCACTCGAACAAACACGAATCCCTCACCAGACATAGCTCGTCGTTCTTCAAGCAGGTCATCAGAGACCACCCGGCCCGACTCATCGACCATTACGTGGCCGTCGGGCACTCGACTGTCGTGGAATACTCCCTCATCGGTGAGCTTTACCCGATCGCCATCGGTACAGCGCAGAACCTCATCCACACCCATACCCCGCCCCAGCGCTAGGTCATGATGAGCCACTAGGTGTGCATATTCCCCGTGCACAGGGATGAACAGGCTGGGGTCAGTTGCGTCGTGGAGGGCTAGAAGTTCATCTGCTTTGCCGTGTCCGGTCGTGTGCACGCCAAGTTGGCCACTGTGGACCAATCGGACTCCTCTTCGGGCTAGGGCGTTATGAAGTCGAGCCACAGCGGCCTCATTGCCGGGGATGGGATGAGACGAAAAGACCACGGTGTCTTGATCTCCCACGGTCACGAAGCGGTGGCGCCCCTGCCCCATCAGGTTTAGAGCGGCCCGGGGCTCTCCTTGAGACCCTGTGCACACAATGCAGGTC
>CAWVUB010000091.1:0-9445 GCA_963933065.1 uncultured Acidimicrobiaceae bacterium
ACAATCAACTTGCCTTCCTCAACAAGACCCGGAACGCCAGCAGGAGCAGCCGTCGCCGCAGGAGCACAGTCGCCAGCCGGCATGGTGGTGTACGGCTCTTCCTGATTGTTGTGATCCGGCACCGGGATACAGGTGTTGAACCACTTCTTCTGGAGTTCCGCCAACGTGCCATCAGCGATCATCGCGTCGAGTGCTGCATTCACAGCATCACGCTTCGCCTCCTGGCCAAGCTGGAAGGCCAGCGACAACGGATGCGCCAAAACAGTGGGGCCGGCAACCGCCAACTCAGGATCGTTAACCGACGCGAAACCAGCAACCAAGGTGTCCTGGCTCAAAGCATCAACGCGACCCTGCTTGAGCGCGGTGAGTGCCTCACCCGCCCCAGCGAAACCGGAATAACTTTCGTAACCCAACGCGTCAGCGTTCTCCAGCATGTAGGCCTCCTGGCTACTGCCCTGGATCCCACCCGCCTTCATACCGGTCATGTCAGCAAACCCGGGACCGCCAGCATCCTCGGTCCGAACCTGAGCCACGATGCCTGTCGAGGTCATAGGCCGCGAGAACAAGAAGCTCTCCTGACGCTTCGGCGTAGGCCAGATACCAGAGTCGGCAATGTCGTAGAGGCCCTGAGCCAAGCCCTCAAGCTCGTTCACCCAGTCCACAGTCGGCGTCTCCAACTCGAGACCAAGACGTTCGGCAACACTTTTCGCAATGTCGATCGTGTAACCAACCACCTCGCCGCTATCCGGATCAATCGCCGTAAACGGTGGGAAGTTGCCCGTCGTTACAACAATCAACTTGCCTTCCTCAACAAGACCCGGAACGCCAGCAGGAGCAGCCGTCGTAGCAGGAGCTGCCGTCGTAGCAGGAGCTGCCGTCGTAGCGGTTGCCTCATCGCTCTTACCCGACGAGGTGGAATCGCTTCCACATCCTGCAGCAGAGAGTGACAACACAAGCACTAGCGGGAGAACTCTCTGGAGTTTCCTCAATGAAACAACCATAACTACCTTCCTATCTCTCAATAATTATTAGTTATTAGTCCGATTTTATTTTATATATCAATATTAAATTACTTCTTGCAGACTCTTTTGGTCATTGTGAATTTGGCTAAAGACTGCCATGGAAGCCCATGCATCACTTGCATCGGATGCCGCCTTTATCAGCTCAGGAACCAACAAGAGAATGTGCGGCAACCGGTCCGCAGCTGCGTAAAGACTCAGTGCTGCAATCGTTTTGCCACCCGCGTCAACAATCGGCGCTGCAGTCGCTGATGCACCATCTACAGTCTCGCTCTCAGTAGCACACCATCCCTGGACTCGAGCTGACTCAACCAGGTCGTGCAGTTCGACTTCATCGACCACCGTTTTGCGAGCGATCGCGCGGAGTTCACTTCTGTTCAGGACCTCGCAGTATTCCTGCTCTGAGAACTCAGCCATGAGGATCCGACCCACCGCACCTGACCAGATCGGTGCGCTCCAACCAGGTCCACGGGCCCAGCGAATACCTCGAGATCCTTCAACCTCGGAGATGCAAACCCGTAGGTCTCCGACTCGCACGTGGAGGCTCGCTGTTTCCTCGCTTATGGCCACAAGGCGATGCAGAAAGGGAGTAATCATGCCTGCGAGATTCGCCGTTTCGGCGTTCGATGCGGTCACAAGAGCAAGCTTCGGGGTGACGACGTATGTCTTTGTGGAATCGATCCGGGCGAGAACACCGGAAGCGACCAGCGTGTTGAGGATTCGGTGGACTGTTGGACGAGGCAACCCGAGTGACCTGGACAGTTCGCCTACAAGCTGAGGTTCGCTGGCACTCGCAACGGCAAACAACACATCAAGCGCGCGGGTTACGGACTGGACCAGACCGTCGTCACCGACATCGATTTTGCCGGTGTTGAAGCCGTCTGTGGATACGTCAGCCATCAACATCCACGATGTAGCCGCTTGTCCGCATGATGGACGCGAGCATAGGTTTAGATCTTGATGTCAGTCAAAAAACTGAGCTCCGACTCATTCTCCGCCTTCGATCCCATCCAGATCGGGAATGCCGAGGTCCGCAACCGGATCTTTGTGCCCGCGCACACCACGAACTTCGGACTAGGCCACATGCCGACCGACACCCACGTTGCCTACCACGAGGCCAGGGCACGAGGTGGTGCCGGTCTCATCATTATGGAATCGCTACGGGTTCACGAGACCAGCCTCGGAAAGCCTCAGGGGCTTGCGGCCTATGACCCGCGCTGTATCGAACCACTTCGATTAATCGCCAACGCCGTTCAGTCCCATGGAACACGTATTTTCGGCCAAATTATTCACCTGGGGCGACAGGTTGACGGTGACGCTTTGCGATTGCCGTCTTGGGGGCCTTCTGCTATCGCTTGGGATGCTGCAGCAACTGCTCCGCACGTAATGACTCTCACCGATATTGAAGCGGTCATCAATGGGCACATAACAAGTGCCCGCAACGTTCTTGAGGCTGGATTCGACGGTCTCGAAGTTCACCTAGGCCACGGCCACCTGCTGAATCAATTCTTGTCACCAGCGACTAACAACCGCTCTGACGAGTTCGGCGGCCAAGAATCGAATCGCATGCGATTTCCGCTTCAGGTTTTGGCCGCAGTTCGTGAAGAGATCGGGGCTGACGTATGCATGGGGATACGGATAAGCGCTGACGAATTCGTCCAAGGTGGCCTCACGCTTGAAGACATGTGCCGCATGGTTCCGGCCATTACGGCAAGTGTTCCGGTCGACTTCGTCAATGTCTCACATTCTGCGTACCACGGCAGCTACTCCCTCTCGACCCAGATGGCAGATATGTCCTTTGACCCAAGCAGCTTCCGCCACCTTGCGCCACAAATCAGGAAGAGTCTGCGGGCTGCCGGACAGAGCCTTCCAGTAATGGCCGTATGCAAATTCCGCTCAATCAGCGAGGCCGAGGAGTTGCTCAGCATCGGTGCGGTCGATCTCGTCGGTATGGCGAGAGCCCATATCGCCGACCCCGCTGTAGTTCATAAGACATACGAAGGACGCGCGGACGAAGTACGCACCTGTATCGGCTGCAATCAAGGGTGTGCGGGCTACCTGGAGAAGGGGCTTCCAATTACGTGCACCGTCAACCCCACAGTTGGTAGGGAACGATCACGACCCACCGAACCAACAGAGGATCCCGCTAAGGCCGCTAAGCGAGTCGTGGTCGTAGGCGGTGGACCAGCAGGGATGGAGGCAGCTTGGGTCGCTGCCGCTCGTGGACACGACGTCGAGCTCTTTGAGACGAAACCCCAGCTGGGCGGTCAGATGAACTGGCTGCGCCACATGCCAAAGAGAAACGACTTCCTGACCATGATCGATCAGCAGATTGCATCCTGCGAACGACACGGGGTGAGGATCCGAACCAGTACCAAATTCGACGCCAATGCGGCGATCGAACACGAGCAACACCCTGATCACATTGTGATCGCCACAGGCTCCGAATTGCGACCTGTGGAATTTCCGCAAGGCGGTGTTGGACTGACGCTAGGTGAAGCACTGAGCACAGATTGGACCAGTGGAGTCAAGGTTGCGTTCTACGACCTCTTGGGCGACTGGTCATCAATCAGCGTGGTCGAACACATCGCCGATCTTGGCGCGGACGTTACTTATTTGACACCAGTCGCAGGCTACGCCTGGAGGATCACCCGCTACAGCAAAACTGCCATCACGGCACGTCTACGCGAAGCAGGTGTGGAAATACGTCTACTTCGTGCCGGTCTCAGCTTCATTGGCAACAAGTTCGCGGTGGAAGACCTCTCCACCGGCGAAATCGAGTGCATCACGGTTGACTCCGTGATTGCTGCAGGAAACCCAGCGGCAAGGACAGACCAGTATGGACATCTCGCCGTCAGCGGGATCGGGGTGACCCTTGTCGGTGACTGTCTCGCACCTCGGTCAGCACTTGAGGCCGTTTACGAAGGGCACGAGGTGGGCCGTGCCCTCTGAGGTAGAGCCCGCGGTACTCGTTACAGGTGCAACGGGATTCGTCGGGATCAACCTTCTTCATGTGCTGTCTTACAGCGGGATTAGGACAATAGGAATAGCAAGCAATCCGTTACCGCAGACTGCCCTGAATTCGATTGCCAAGATTGGCCCAGTTCCGATAGTTGAACTGGTCGATATTCGCGACTCGACTGCAGTGTCAAAGCTGTTTTTGGAATACCGGCCGACGGTCGTCATACATGCCGCAGCTATCACTTCGGGGGTTGAACGTGAGCGCACGAGTGCTCGAACGATTATCGATGTCAACGTAGGGGGCACACAGTCAGTGCTCGATGCGTGCACTGCCAGCGAAGTACAACGAATGCTCTACCTCTCATCGGGAGCCGTCTACGGCGAGGCAGCATTTGGTACAGAGCTGCTCAGTGAAAAGACAGCGGCAGTTCCGGCTGGGCTCTACGGGGCGACGAAACTCGCCGGTGAGTTTCTAGTTAAGCGACATCACCAACTCCATGGACTAGCAACAGTTACTGCGCGGCTGTCCGCCGTATTCGGCCCATGGGAATACCCGACGGGTGTCCGAGACCTGATGAGCCCCATTTTGCAACTCGACCTGGCTGCCCGCCGGCGAGAGTCCAGTCGATACGTGGCCGATGCTGCACGGAACTGGGTCTATGCCCCAGAAGCCGCCGCAGCAATCGTAGGGCTCGCCCTCAAGCAAGAACCGGGGCACGACTGTTACAACGTCTGCCCTCAAAGCCTCGGAACATGCGAACCGTGGGTCGAAAGGCTGCGCAGGACCTATCCCGACACAGCTTTTGTTGCTGTCCCATCACCAAAGGACGCAACTGTCGCATACGACGCCGACCCACGTCGCGAACGGGCACTTGTGAGAGCCGACAGGATTCAACAGGAACTAGGTGACGGCCTCTGGTCCACACATGAGGATTCTCTTGACCACTACCTTGCCTGGCTTGAGACGCACGACCCAACCGACTCCTAGGCCGGCAAGGCACCTACCTCAGCGAGGTCGTTCCAGACCATCTGGCTGACGATCAGACCGTCATTGAGGGCGAACCGGTCGATGAAGCGAACCCCGTCAAATGAGCTTCCATCCAGAGCTTGGCCGGCCAACGTTCCATAGACATACACGGTCGTTTCAGCCCCATCTGAAACCACATCAAGATGATCCAGCGTCTTCTTCACCGAACGAAAGCGGCCTGCCGATGAAGCAACTTGATCCGTAAGGCTTTCAAATGTGCGGCCTCCGGGGAACACGATCGACACGTCATCGGCAAGGAACTCAGATGCTGCGTCAAGATCCCGCGCTTCCACCAGTCGAAGATAGGTGCGCACAATCCTGGCGGCGGCTCTAGGCACCACTCACCCTTGCTGCCGCGTCGAGCATTGCGTGGACCATGTCCGGCTTGGGGACCAAAGGCTTTGGGTAGGCATTACGACTGTGGCTGAGGTTTAGCGCAAGCATGATCTCAACAAGCTTGTAAGAGAGAGGACCAGGGTTCACCACTGGAACCTCAAGTACAGAAGACAGGTAGCCGTGCGCCTGGTGCATGGTTGTGGAGCCAAGACAAATGACATCAGCCCCTCTGTCGATCAAACGACGGCAGGCGCTTTCCATTTTCGGAAATACCACGTCCTCCTTGTCACCGATCAGGTTCGCAAAATCAGGTGGTGTATCAAAATGCTCAACACCCGCGCACCTGGATCTCAGACCCCATTCGTCAAGCACCTTCTCGTACCGAGCCATCGCTGGCTGCCATTGAGCCATAACTCCGAATCGTCGACCAAGAGTTAGCGAGAAGATCAACGATGCACGACCTGGTGCCACCACCGGAATATCGAGCATCGACCTGAGCCCATCGGCCCCAGAGTCGCTAACGGTGTCAATCACAACCGCATCGAATCCATCGGCCTCTGCATTCAGACCTGCCTCGAATAGTGAAATGTCGAGCAGCATCCAGTCGTGTGGGCTGGCGACACTGGTCGGTCCAGCCTTCACCGGCTTGAAGTGGAAAGTTACGTCGGGCCGTAAAGAAACTGAGCGGGTCTGGGCTTCCCGATTGGCAATCTGTGACTCATCAAGAGCGAATGGCACAAGTACCAAGACCTTGCTCATGTCAATTCCTCAGAGATCACTGCGCCATCCAACATCCCATGCACCATTTCCAGTTTTGGAACCAACGGCTTCGGGTACGCACTCCGGCTCTGACTCAGTTGCAGTGCCACGAGAGCTTCGGCAACAAAATATGAAAGAGGACCGGGGTTCAGAACTGGCACCTCGAGGTTCTCTTGCAGAAACTCGTGGGCTTCGTGCATCGTTGTCGAACCAAGACAGATCACATCAGCGCCATCTTCAGACACGAGAGTCTGAGCCGCTTCAAGCAACAGCGGTAGCGCATGGTCCTTGCCTGCCATCAAGGTCCGGTTGTTTGGCGTGACGTCTATAGATCGCATCCCCGCACAGCGATCGGCCAGCCCGATTTCTGACAGCACCTTCTCATAGAGCGGAAGCCACTGTCTCCACATTGTGACGATCCCGAAAGTGCGGCCAAGCATTGCCGCTACCGCATACTGCGTTCGGCCTGGCCCAACCACAGGGATATCCAGCACTGATCGAAGAGCATTCACGCCCGAGTCGCTAACCGTATCGATGCACACGGCGTCGTAGCCATCCGTCTGCGCCTGCAACCCAGCCTCAAACAACGAGATATCTGCAAGCAGATAGTCGTGGTGTGACACATAGTTCCCGGGGGCCGCCTTTACCGGTTTGAAATCGACCTCAACCCCATCTGGCAGAGGCGCGGCGTCTAGCTGCTTCGCTCGGAGCAGAAGTTGATCAGGATCTAGGGGAAAAGGAGCAAGTACCAGAATCCTTACCATTACAGGAACACTATGTGATTCGAATTCGTCTTTCACTCGTGGCCTAACGTACGCGCGTGGCCAACCGTGAACGTGAGACCGACGTTGTCGTAGCCGGAGCCGGGGCAGCAGGCCTCGCCGCAGCAATCAAAGCTGCTGACGGCGGGGCCACGGTCGCATTGCTAGAAGCAAGCTCGACCTTCCGCCAAGGTTCCAACACATCGATGAGTACTTCGATGATTCCGGTTGGGGGAAGCCGTTGGCAAGAGGAGATCGGAATTGATGGCGACTCCCCAGACATCCTGTACCAGGACATCATGGCCAAAACAAAAGGTGCCGCTGACCCCGTACTAGCCCGAGCACTAGTCGACGTCGGTCGTGACTTATCGGAGTTCCTTGCGGACGACTGCAAGTTGCCATTGGAGCTCCTAACCGACGCTGTGTTCCCCGGCCACACCTATAAACGCCATCTTTGTGTTCATGACCGGGCCGGGCGGACACTTCACCGTCACTTGCTGGAAGCTGCCGAGCTACGGAGCAATATCACGATGGTTGTCCCACTTCGACTAGTCGATCTGATTGAGGTTGACGACGGCTGGAAGATAAAGGCCGAGTCGCCGGATGGGACAGGGCAGGAGATCATCACGGGTTCGGTCGTGCTCGCGACAAACGGATTTGGCGCCAACCCTGAGCGGGTTGCCAGACACATTCCTGAAGTGGTTGACGGGCTCTACTTCGGAGGTGACCACAGTCTTGGTGATGCTCTTGAAATCGGTGAGAGGCTAGGGGCCGACGTCGGCTTTCTCGACTCCTACCAGGGGCATGGCTCAGTAGCTACTCCACACGGCGTACTCATCACTTGGACTGCCATGATGAACGGAGCGTTCCTAGTAAACGCCAATGGGCAAAGGTTCGGAGATGAGACAACCGGCTACTCGGAGTTCGCCGTAAAGGTGATCGCCCAGCCGGAATCACGGGCATGGATGATCTACGACAAGGCAGTGCACGAAAAAGCATTGCCCTTCGCCGATTATCAACAGATGGTGGAGTCCGGAGGCATCAGATGGACCGACGACGTCGCCGGCCTGGCGTCGCTTATCGGTTGTGACGAAGCAACTATCTCAGCGACCTTGGAAGGCATCGCCACTTTTGGCTCCAGCGCTGCGGTCGACCCGCTGGGTCGGACACTCTGGCCCCATGATCTCGAGCCCCCTTTCACCGCCATAAAGGTGACTGGCGCTTTGTTTCACACTCAGGGAGGTCTCAGCGTAAACGAGCATGCAAACGTCCTGCGTGGGGGAAAAACAATTCCCGGTCTATATGCGGCTGGTGGCGCCGCAATTGGAATCTCTGGTAACGGAGCGTCTGGCTATCTCTCCGGCAACGGGCTGCTCGGCGCACTCGGCCTCGGGTACCTCGCTGGTAGAGCGATCGGTCATGGATGACAGCAGGAGAAAGACCAACCCGATAGATACCAGTTCGTTGAGCCAACCAGCGTTGGGACTGATTGGAGCGTGGAGCGGTCGCCTGCAACGCCGACCGACATCACAAGCCATCGAGGTTGTCAACGAACTCGAAGAGCTCGGTTATCAAACGTTGTGGATTCCTGAATCGCCGTTCGGCAAAGACGTTTTGACCTTCTCAGCCGTATTGCTTGGTGCTTCGGCCAGCATGACGCTGGCCACTGGAATCGCCATCACCTGGGTACGAGATCCGGCTGCGATGATGAATGCTGCGCGAACTCTTGGTGATGCACACCCCGGACGATTTCTCCTTGGCGTTGGGATCAGTCATGAAAGTACCGCCTTGGCAAGAGGCCATAGCTATCAGCGGCCGGTTGACACCATGCGCAACTATCTCCGTGGAATGCACGATGCGAACTTCGATGGTCATGGTCCTGAGTGGACGCCCCCAGTGGTTATCGCCGCTCTCGGACCCAAGATGCTTCAGGTAGCAGCTGAGCTAGCAGACGGAGCTCACCCGTTCCTTGCAACTCCTGAACATACAAATCGTGCTCGCAACATCCTTGGAGATGGAGGGCTACTCGCCGTCGAACAAGGGGTAGTACTTGGTCCCCCCGAGGAAGCTCGTGAAGCAGCGCGTGAAAACATAAGCCGATTCTTGGAGTGGCCGAACTACCGTCGCCACTTCGAACGACTTGGATTTGGTGACACAGACTTCGCTAGCGGAGGCAGCGATCGCCTGTTGAACGCTGTGTTCGCATTCGGCGACCAGACTGCTGTTCAGGAACGAATCCAAGAACATCTGGATGCAGGTGCCGATCATGTCTGTCTACAAATAGTGACTAACGACATGGATGCGGAAATGAATGCTTATCGACATCTGGCACCCGCCATGGGAATCGGTTGATAAGCCAGATCGTCAGACAGACCGTTGCTGACCTGAGCGAACTTCGACGCTCGACCTAGGCACCAGAATCGTCCAGTAAATATGGGGTGAACTGCAGTTTCTTTGTCGGGCTGGGGAGATTTGAACTCCCGACCTTCGGTCCCCCAGATCGATGCACCACAAACCGCTGACCTGTGCAAACGCCCGGAAACCGCCTCTGGCCTGCCTTTCTAGTTGATCACTGGTTCGTG
>CAWVUB010000092.1:0-9429 GCA_963933065.1 uncultured Acidimicrobiaceae bacterium
TCGAGATCTGCGGCATTGAGTCCGAAGCGATTTGGATCTACCGACCCAGCGGGGACAAATGACATGCGGCCGGAGGAACGCTTCTCTGCCCAACTGATGCAACGGTTGCATAGGCCACAGTTGCCATCGAAGAGGACCGTTGGCCGGTTGACGGATGTAGGTGTGTTGTTCAATGGGAAGGCTTCTGTGGTCTGGTACACGTAAGACACTTTGTCATAATTAGTACTAAAAATACCACTCGTGCAATTGTGACCTTTGTCAACGGGGGAAGCCGTTGGGGGGCCGGGGATGCCAGCGTCCCCGGCAGTCCTCGCCACGCGCTACCGGTTGTGTCCAATACCAGGTGGCTAGTTCAATTCTGTGATGCCGGTGCGGGGTCTTCGCCCGTCCAGCATTAGCCGGTTGGCGCGCTCGGAGGGACTCAAACTAATGGATAATGGAATCATCGTTTTGATTGGGACGTTACGGCCACGATTTCGTGCCACCTTGGTAGCACGGTCTTGATTCCCACAAGGAATATTCAGGAATTCGAGTCTTTGTGGGCCGACAAGGAAACAATCTCGGGGTCCATTGTGGTAGCAGGGTTTGAACAGACACAATCAGAGAAAGACTGACGCTGTCGATGGCCAACTTCTATCTGAACGTTGACGGCAGACGGACCTATGTGACTGACGTCGGGGTCGGACCAACCATTGTGTTGTTGCATGGGGCCGCCGTTGGCGTCGACTCAACCCTGACCTGGTTCCGAACCATCAGAGAACTGTCTCAACAGTTCCGACTGGTCGCTATTGATCAGATCGGTTTTGGTCGAACAGACATGCCACTAGACGGCATATACAAGAATCGACTCGAACGCACATATCACGCGGAATCCGTGTTACGTGAACTAGGGATCACAGCCGCATGCCTCGTAGGCCACTCGGAAGGCGCCTTTGTTGCTGCCCGTCTAGCCATCACAAATCCAGGCATGGCTCGCTCACTGGTAATCGTCACTTCGGGTGGGACAGCGCCCTATCTCGGTGGCTCCAAGGACGATGAGTGGATTTCAGCATGCGAACAGGCCTACAACGACCCAAACCGGCTGGACAGCGAGGATTCCTTCGTCTCGTCAGACCCTCATCTGAGTCGAGGTCGAGATCACCGTTACGAACTGCTTTTGAGGGAGAACTTCCAGCGGTCGGTCAGCTCAAGACAGGTTGAGATGTTTCGAGCAATGCCTGAGGCGGAGGTTGACTACCGGAAATACCGTGAACTCCAGGAAACCTACATTTTTCCCTACCTCTCCCAACTCAATGTTCCGAGCCTCCTGGTGTGGGCTGGTGAGGATCCCACTGTTCCCATCTCGAGAGGTCTGGCTCTATCCGAGTTGATCCCAGACGCCGATTTCCAGGTCATCAATGATTCAGGCCATTACGTCATGCACGACCAGGCGGCGGCCTTCCACGACCTTCTCCGAGTATTCGCAGGCCGTGATCGATGATTGTCCGTAGCGTCGCCGAGTATCAGGCCTCAGGGCGAACGGTGGGGCTTGCCGGTGGACAGGCGACTTCGACCAGACTGATCACGGCTCAGGACGGGATGGGCTTCTCTCTTGCATTCGTGACGCTTGAAAGAGGACTCAGCTTCGACCTCTGGTACAAGCACCACTGGGAGACAAACGTCGTGCTTGCCGGCTCAGCCCGCCTCTCCGATACAGGGAGAGGCGACTCTTGGGAGTTGGATCACGACTCCGTTTACCTAGTCGGACCCACAGACCGGCATCGTTTGGAAGCACACACCCCGATTGAGGTTCTTAGCGTTTTTTGTCCAGCCGTCAACGGAGATGAAGTTCATGATGCCGACGGCTCTTACCCACCTACAGGGGATACCCCACCCCGTCAAGAATCCATGGTGGTACGAAACCAAAGAGAGGTATCGGTGACCGCCAAGGACGATGTGGGTTTAACGGCAGCACGAATCGAATTGAGTGGCGCCACGGAACTGCCGATACGACCAGTGCCTTCTGCCCATTATTTGTGCACTGGATCAGGATCCGTCCAAGTGCCCGGATCCGGCCCTCGGACCGAGGTCGGTGCACGTTCCGTTGTTCTGGTCGAGCCTGGAGAGGAAGTCCGCTTTAACGCTGATCGGCCGACCCCGGTCGTCACTTTTGCGGCTATCCAGTGACTTGGAGCCACCGTCAACCTGAGTCGGTGTCAGTGCCGGCTCGTCTTGCCGCTACCAAGCCCTACCGGCTGAGTTTCTCCCGCTCCCTGATTCGAACAATGAGTACTGAGAGATGGCGCATTGAGACGGAGACCGTCGAGTTAGACGCAGACGGAAACGGTAGGGCCAGTTACAGAATCATCACCCCGGGACACGTTCTGACCTTTGCCGTGTTTTCCCAAGACGTTCCCGAAAGGCACAGAACCGGCCGAATCGCAGAGCCTTGCTTTGATGGAATGGGGTTTCTATATGACGGCATACCGGGAGATGACCGGATTGAGTTTGAGCGGTCGGAACTACTCAAGCGTTCCGGCGGTCGAACCGACTGGCACACGATCGGGTGGACCCTCGCTACCCGAAGTTCGGCCTCAGTGGAGTACGTGGTTGACTCACTTGCGAGAGGAACCCAGCCCGAGCAAAACCTTCTTCTTGAACAGGGCGGCTACCTGATACGAAACAATGGCTTCTACGGAAATGGCCGACACGGGAGTAGAACCTGGACCTCGCTTCCCGCCAGCCATCCGCTCAGCGAGCCCTACCGTCCTGAAATGCTGACGTTGTATCTCTGGCGGCATTTCGGATTCGACCTAGTCCAATCGATGGCTGTCCAACGATCGCAGGCCGCAGCAGTTCTCTCAAACAGCACCATGCGCGTTGTCGGCCTCGGCAACTCAAGTGGTCAAGGTATGTCCACGTTGTTAATCAAGCAGCCGGACTGGATGCAGTCATGGTCAGAGGCTCGGGAGCAGGCCTTTGAACACTGTGTCAACACGACAGCAGATTCCGAAGCGATCACGCGGGTGGCGCAGTTAATCGACCGAGCGGGACAGTCGATCTTGGACCGGGACAGGAGAGATAACCCGTTCGGCTGCCCCACCACACAACTTCGAGCGGATCTCGGTTCTATTCGGGCGATGGTGCCCAATCTGGTGACCTCGGGAGATAGTTGGGAACGACTGGCTATTTGGGCTCAAGAGAACACCCATCTTGAGGCACTAGAAACCTTCCTCTCAATTCTGACTGAGACGTATTCGGCATCGGTCGACGAACTGTCCCCAATGCTCCGTGGTCGTATGACCCGAAAAGCCGTCTGGGTGGGGAACCTGACAGTCAGGCAACTGGAGAAACTGATAAGCGACCGGTATCAGTGGAGCTTCGAACTAGCAACGAGGCCCGAGCACTCAAAGTTCTTCTTCTACTACTCGGAAGATGAGGGCGAACCCCGAGTCGGGTACCGCGAGATTGACCCTGGTGTCGAATACGAGACATTCACCTCCGTGCCACAAGCAGTACTCGCACTTGACGATGATCTCCGGAAAGCGTGCCCAGATCAGACAGTCGCCCGCTTTTTGGTATCAAATCCGGAGCACCGGTACATCATCGAAAGAGTGCTGGGTCACGCAGATGACGCCTATGCGGAAATTCGATCGAACACCACTAGCCCCCAGTGGATTGCCTCAGACGTGAGCCGCTTCGTTCTTGGAACCTTCGGGATGGAGAACGCCTATGCCCCTAACCACAGATATGTACTCGGCGTGTTCTTTCAGGGGGCGCCAACCTCGGAAGACATCGCTGGATCTACTCACACGGACTGGATATACCCGGATAATGCGCCAGTCGTAAATAACCCAGGCCGGTAATCAGCATGGAAGCCCTCCAGATGCGCCCCGCGGCCGAGCTGATGGACATTGATCAACTGGCCTCCGTCAAGCCGTATCGATTGAGTTTCGCTAGAACGTTGATCCAGCGGATGACAACCGAGCGGTGGCGTATCCAACCCAAGACAATCCAAGTGGATGCGGACGGTATAGGTACCGCCACCTACCAGATCGTGGCTGGCGGGCATGAGATGACCTTCGCAGCTTTCTCCGACGACGTTCCCGATCAGAACCGCAGCGGCCGGCTGTCTGAGCAACGCTTTGACGGAATGGGCTTCCTATGTCACGGCGAAGTTACGGCAGAGCGACTTCGGGCAGAACGTGAGTCCCTCAGACTGCGTTCTAGGGGGCGAACCAACTGGGAGACGATTGGATGGACTCTTGCCACCCGGAGCAGGCGATCATTTGAGGAGGTAGTGGGCCTGTTGGCTGCAGGAGTTCAACCGGACCGAGACGGGGTTGCGTCCAGCGGCGGCTACCTATTCCGGAACAACGGCTACTACGGAAACGGACGTCACGGAACCCGGATGTGGCAGTCGCTACCTGCCGACCATCCGCTCAGTCATCCGTATCACCCAGAAATGCTCGCTCTCTACCTCTGGCGCCAATTCGGGTTCGATCTAGTAGATGAGATGGCCCGTATCCGCTCCTCAAGAGCCGTACAGCTTGATTCCGGCTACAAGCGAACAATAGGAATCGGCAACTCAACTGGCCAGGGAATCTCCACATTTTTGACTAAGTGGCCGGGTTGGATCCATGCATGGACCAGTTTGAGAGAGACGGCAGTCGTTCGATCTGTGAACGCCCCAGCGAGCAATGCCGATATTGAGAAGGTTCGAGCGCTTCTCCGGCGTGCTGTTTCCTACATGGCTCATAGGGATGGTAGCGAGGACCCATATTCCTGTCCGGACTCAGAACTGATCGGTGACCTCAATGAAATTGAGACCAAACTTGAGGAATTCGTATCAATCGGCCAGCCGTGGAACCGGATCGTGACCTGGGCGCGCGCACAATGTCACCCGGAAGCAGCGGACGTGTTGCACTCAATCCTGACTGAAACGTATTCGGAACTAGTGGACGAACTGGATAGCGAGTTTGCGACTCGCATGCATCGGACGACGGACGTCGATCCCTGCACGACGGTCGCCGAACTCAAAGAACTCGTAACCGAAAGGTATGCCTGGACCCAGGACTGGAGATCGTTTCCGAACTTCTTCTACCGCTCCGCAGACCACGGGGAGCAACGACTCGGTGTCCGTCAGGTTGACGAAGGAGAGTCGATGGAAACCTTTACTGCCCTCTGCCGTGACGTGGCGGCGTTAACCGACGATCTAGAAGATTCCAACGGAAGCGAATCGGTTGGAATCTTCTTGCTGCGTCACCCCAACTACCGCTTTCTCATCGAGCGAATCCAGACCTTTGGTAAGGATGCTTACGCTGAGATTCGCGCCAACGTCGCTGATGATTCCTGGGTACCGGCCAAAGCGGGACGGTTCGTACTCAGCAACTTCGGTATGGAGTTGTCTACCGCGCATAATCACCGCTACGTGCAGGGGATCTTCTATCAAGGGGCTCCTCTCCCAGAAGACCTGGAAGTTGGTCGAGAAATCGATTGGATCTACCCAAGTGTCTAAATCAGTTTCCACCACCATTCGCTTGAGCGAGTGGGAGGTTCGGGTGCACGGAGCGGGCGCGCTGCGAGTAATGGGGATCCCATTTGGTGTGACCGACTCGGCTACCCGTGTGCTCTGGTGGAACCAGGCGATGAACGTCCCCGCTATCGAATGGCTCGTAGCCAACGAAGAGGCAGTTCGAGCCTCGGCGACCTCGACGCTTGGGGTCATCGACAATGCTGACCAGTCGATAACAGTCGACGCTGGTGGCCAATCTGTCGTCACTGCAGGAATCGCCGCGTTCGATGTCGCTTGCGCAGAAGCCAAAGCTGGGGTGCCCTCCACTGTGCACCTCGTCAATACAACAGCCGTTGAATTAGCAAACTATTTCCTTGCGCTTGGCCGTCAGCGAGGAATCAGTGCCACTGTCCACACCGAACCGGCGACCGTGACCTTCCACGTCGGAGGCAACGTAGAGGTCGGACCAGATGACTCTGCCTCACTGGAGGATGCGCTGCGGCGTGGAGTCGAGGTTGAGGCGGAGGCAGCAGTCAAGTTTCTTGACAGAGGGCACCAACTTTGGGTTCCCACCTCAGAACGTTCCCGTTCTCAAGGTTCCGCTATAACCGACACCCCGCCTGACTACCTAATGGAGCAACAATGAAGGTCTATCGGGCCTATGACCAGCAAGAGCTAGATGCTCAATACAACCTTCGACCACTTGTACCTAATCACCCGGAAATCTTCAACCGGTATATACGAGATGGCGAATCGACAATTGAGAGGCACCAAGCCGTCCTAGATATTGCTTATGGCCCAAATCAAAAACAGACCCTGGACCTTTTCCCGACAAGTCCACGGGAAGACCCTGCCCCGGTGATCTGTTTCATCCATGGTGGCTACTGGCGAAACAAGGACAAGTCCGATTTCCACTATTTGGCACCCGCGTTTACACAGGCCGGAGTCAATTTTGTAGTGGTCAACTACACGCTTGCCCCCGAGGCGTCGATGGACGAGATTGTCGAAGAGAACCGGGAAGCGGTGGCCTGGCTGGTCGGCCATGCGGCCGAATATGGGGCCGACCCAAAGCGAGTTCACGTTGTAGGCCACTCCGCAGGTGGTCATCTTGTCGCAATGCTCATGGCCACTGACTGGTCGGCTCAATCCGCGGACCTACCAGAGAATGGTCCACTCGCTGGAGCCACCGCAATCAGTGGTTTGTTCGATCTCGAACCGATTCGACTTAGTTACCTCAATGACAGCCTTCAACTAGATGAGGAACAAGCGTTGAAAAATAGCCCCGTTGGGCTCGTGCCGACTGACAAAGTTCCTCTGATTCTCGCTCTTGGTGCAGACGAGACTTCTGAATACCACCGCCAACAGGCGGGTTTTCAGGAGGCGTGGAGCAAATACGACTTGCCGTTGTCGGTAGTGGAGATGCCGGGCTTAAACCACTATGACGTGATTGACCACCTTGGTCACCCCGGAAGTGCACTACATCATGCTGTGATGGATCAGGTTCGGGGCAGCATGGGTAGGAACAAGTCTTGACTCTCCAATTTCAGATGCTTATCGACGGTGACTGGGTTCCAGCGGCTGACGGCGGCTGGGTCGATTCTCATGAACCCGGAACGGGCTCAGTGTGGGCGCAGATTGCTGCAGCTACAGAAGGAGATGTTGACCGAGCCGTACTTGCCGCCCATAGAGCCATGCATTCAGGGCCGTGGTCCAAGATGACGGCGAGTGCGCGCGGCCAGGCCTTGGTTCGCCTAGGAGAACTGGTAAGTCAGCATGCGTCAGAGTTAGCAGAAGCGGAAACGAGAGACACTGGAAAGTTGATTCGCGAGACAATGGGTTCTGTGGGTTATGTGCCCGCGTTCTACAGGTACTACGGAGGTCTCGCTGACAAGATCCAGGGACACACGCTTCCAAGCGACAAACTTGGCGTAGAGATCTTCACGTATAGGGAACCCATAGGCGTAGTAGTCGCCATTGTTCCCTGGAACTCGCCGCAAATGCTTCTTGCCGTAAAACTGGCCCCTGCTCTCGCTGCCGGGAATGCGGTCGTCATAAAGCCGTCTGAACATGGTTCGGTTCCGATTCTTGAGTTTGGAAAACTCGTCGAACAGGCGGGGATTCCACCTGGAGTTGTGAACATCGTTACCGGGCCTGGACACCCAGTTGGACATGAGCTCACCAGGCATCCGCTAGTGCGTCGCGTTGCCTTCACCGGGGGCCTTGATACTGCTCGAACAATTGTGCGCAACAGCGCAGAGAACTTTGCGTCAGTGAGCCTGGAATTGGGCGGGAAATCGCCCCAGATCGTTTTTTCTGATGCAGATCTGGATAGTGCTGTCAACGGCATCGTGGGCGGCATCTTCGGTGCTTCAGGTCAGTCTTGTGTCGCCGGCTCCAGGCTCTATGCACAACGCGAGATATATGACGACCTGATCGATCGCCTTGTTGATCGGGCGGGCTCCATAAGGCTGGGCTCGCCCCTCGACCCGGATTCGGAAATGGGCCCACTGGCGACACAGGAGCAATTGGCACGATTTGAGTCGTATGTCAGCTCGACACCAGCCGAAGGTGGTCGCGTCCTAACGGGTGGCCGGCGACCCGCTGAGCCTTCTAAGGGGTGGTTTGTCGAGCCGACAATCCTTGAGACACATACGGAAGGTATTCGGGCTCAGAGCGATGAGATCTTCGGTCCGGTTCTGGCTGTCACGACTTTCGACGACGAAGCAGACGCCATCAAGAAGGCCAATAGCAGCCAGTACGGGCTGGCGGCTGGCGTATGGACGTCGGCAGTAGATAGAGCACACCGGTTGGTCCGTTCACTGTCTGCAGGGATTGTCTGGGTCAACACCTACCGGGCTACTTCTCCAGTGGCTCCGTTCGGGGGACTTCGCGATAGCGGGGGTGGTCGAGAGAGTGGAGCTGACGCCATCTACGACTACACGTCAGTCAAGACGGCATGGATCAACTCTTCCAATCAAGCCGTTTCGGACCCATTCAAGGTCCAGTGATCGTCGTTGACCTTGAGCGGTCACTCGTGTTCGGTCGTGAAAAACATCATTCCGTCCATGGACAACCAGCCCGGATTGTAGTTTTTCGCAATGACCTCCCCATCGGGGCGGACAATCAGGATTGCCGGTACTGACTCTTCATCCTCACCAGTAGGGGAAGAACTTGCTACTGAGATGTGGGTTGCGTACAGCGGCCAAAAGCCCTCAGGGAGGTAGCCAATAGTTGATCTCGGCAGAACACCGTGACTTGGTTTTCCACCGGTAACGGTGCCGCTGAGATACACGCGATCCTGATCATCAAGCAGGAACTTGGGGTATCGGCTAATACTTCCGAAGTGGGCCCAATCGTTTAGGAGCGGTTCTAGGCGATGCCAGCGATTTCTCATAGTTGATGCACTGAGTCGATAGTCAATTTAAGTGGAGGGGTAGATGATGGAAGAGGGCACCCTAGAGCCGGGCGCAGTTGAAAGGGGAATGGAGATACGTCGGGAGGTGCTTGGAGACGATTACGTAGACCGGGTCACAGCCCCAAGCACTGAGGCTGGCCAGGCATTTCAAGATCTGATCACGGGCTACTGCTGGGGATCTATCTGGAGTCGTGGCCAACTCTCGAGACGAGAGAGGAGTCTGATGACCTTGAGCATGTTGGCTGCTCTGAATCGCCCTCATGAAATAGCGCTACACGTCGTGGGTGCGCTGAATAATGGGGTTTCCTCGGAGGAGATCGAAGAGGTCTTTCTTCACGTCGCTCCGTATGCCGGTGTGCCGGCGGCTATTGACGGCGCAAACGCTGCTAGGCCAATCCTTGAATCATGGCGAGATAACTAGTGAGCGGTTGTACCGAACTGCCGGGTTCATGCCCTCCTTGGAGGGCTTGCACCCGGCCTGGAGCAGATCTACGCAGAGCTTCCTGACCTGCGAAGACGT